>DGIP01000042.1 GCA_002386405.1 Stenotrophomonas maltophilia | reverse complement strand
GGTGCCGCGGCACGCGCCGGCTTCGGCTTGGCTGCGCCACCGCCGTTCGACGCGGTCGCCGCCGCTGCCGCCGGCTTCACCGCACCGGCCAGCTGGCGCAGCTCGATCGCACCCGGCTTGAAGTTCGCCCCACCCAGGTCCGCGCCGCCTTCGATGGTGCCGTAGGAGGTCTGTGCCGCCACGCGGTCCACCCGGATCGTGCAGCACGGGGTTTCGTTGCGGCCCAGCGAACGGCCGGTCTGCGGGTCCTTCAGTTCCTCGCCCAGCATCACCGCCTGCCAGCGCTGGCCGGCCTTGAGCGATTCGCCGCCCTGGCTCAGCACCACCTGGTCGCCGGTCATGGCCACCACCGACACCGGGAAGATCTCGGTGATGATCGCCGTACCGATCTGCCCGGACAGCGAATCCATCATCGCCGCCGCCATGCCCTTGCCATCCACCACGCGCGGCAGGGTGCTCGGGCCGGTCGAGGCCAGCTGGTGGTCGAAGCTGTCGGACATCACCACCTCACCGGTGGTCGCGTTGATCAGGCGCAGGGTGATGCGGCCACCGCCCGAATACGAGGTCACCTGGCGGTCGGACATGCGCAGGTTGCGCACGCTGCGCGGGTATTCGAAACGTTCGATGGTCGGAATCAGGATCAGGTCGGTGGCCAGCTGCTGGCCCAGCCGCGCGGTGTCCTGCAGGCGCACGTTGCCGCTGTTGATGTGGTCGATCTCGGCCTGCATCTCCTCGCCGAACTCACGGTCCAGCACGATGAAGCGCTTGGTCTGGGTCAGCGTGTCGTTCAGGCGCGCACGAATGGCCGCGGCCACTTCCTCGCTGGCCACGCGGCCATCGCCCACGGCGTAGGTGCCGCTGCGCACGTGCGGCTGGGCCACCACGATCTTCGGCCGGCCCTGCTCATCCGGGGCACGGTACTTGGCGATGTCGGCGCGCACGCGCACCTTCCAGTAGCTGCGCATGGTGCGGCGGCTGACATCGGACTCGAACGACTGCGCGCCGCGCTTGGCGTCAACGCTGGCCTGTTCCTTGTAGCTTTCCTTGATGCTTGCCGAGGCCGAACCGCCACCCCCGCTTGCTTCGGCCTGCGCCTGCGCCGAGCCACTGGCCGAGGCAGACGCCGAATAACTGTAGCCGGCGTCGCTGGCGCGCACGCGGGCAATCACTTCTTCATCCAGCTGGCTGACTTCTTCCTGCGAGAGGATCTCGTAGCCCAGTACCGCCCCCTGGGAGGCGGCAATCATCTGCTGGGAAAACGCGTCGGCGCGGATATCGCCGACGTGTTCCCCATCCACGTCCACATGCAGGCCCGCACGCAGGCTCTGCATCTGGCTTGCGACACGCACGCCGTTGACCTGTGCCACCGCCGACTGCAGCGCTGCCAGCACCGCCAGCTCCGGCGTGCTGCCGATGCCTTCGGCTTCGCGCGCCACCTGGGTGGTGCCGCCGAAATCCGGGGCCTCGCGCAGCGGCTTTTCAGCCGGTGCGTCCAGTTTGGTTTCGGCCTTCGGTGCCGTGGTCTCCACCGGTGCCTCCTGCTTGCCGCAGGCGGCAAGCAGGGTAGCGGTGAGGGCCAGGCTCAACAGTCGGGATGAGGTCTGCATGCGTGGCGGTCCTTTCTATTACAAGCTGTCGAGCATCGACTCGGCGTTGCCCGGCACCTTGATCTTGGCGGCGCGGGCGAAGGTCAGCGCGGCCTTCGACGAGGAGTACAGGCCCTTCAGGTAGCCCGGCGATTCCTTGGCCACCCACGCACCGGCGGCCAGCTTGCGGCCCACGGTGACCAGCTGGGTGCCGCTCAGGCTCTTCATGCCGTTGGCGAAGTTGCTGGCTTCACCGCTCAGCTTCTGGCCTTCGGCGGCCGACGCCACCAGGGCCACCAGGCCGGTGGTGTAGTGCTGCTTGGATTCGGCGCTCAGCTCCGGCTGGGCGGCCACGCGCTCATCGATCGCGGCCTGGGCGGCTTCGCTGACCGACACCGACTTCTTCATCTGGTCCACGTTGACCGAACCGGACGACAGCGCCATGCGCTCGGCTTCCAGCAGCTTCACCTGCTCGGCCAGGCCGAAGGCCTTGGCGAAGGAGGTCTGCGCGTCGATCGAGTGCGACTGCGAGGACACGAAACGACGCACCAGCGCTTCCTGCGCGGCTTCGTCCGGGGCACCGGCCGAGGCAGCCGAGGCGCTGTTGCCGCCGCCCGCCAGGTCCTTCAGCTTGCCGAACTGCGCGTGCGCCGGAGCGGCGAAGGTGGTGGCGATGGCCAGTGCGATGAGGGTCTTGCGGATCATGGTGTGTTCCTTATTGGAAAATGGTGGGGCGTGCGCTTAGCGCACTGCCTTGACGTTCAATTCGTTGATCATCTGCTGCGCGCCCTTTTCAGAGGCGATCTGCAGCGCATTGGTGCGGGCCACGGTCTCGTTCGGGCCGGTGCCGGAGAACTGCACCGGACCCACCGACGACACGGTCTTCGGGAAGCGGCCGCTCACGTCCAGCACCTTGCCGGTGACGGTGACGAACACGCGGGTGTTGCCGCTGACCGGGTCGCGGTCGCGCATGCCCACGTCCAGGGTGCCCACGGCCAGGTACGGAATGTTGGCGGCCTTGATGCCGTTGGCGGTGTCGCGCAGGGTGGCGGCCGACAGGTCGTTGCCGGTGCTGAAGTCCTTGCGGATGCGTTCGATGCTGAGCAGGCCACGCGATTCGCCTTCCACGTACTCTGCTTCCACCACTTCATAACCGGCCGCGCTGAACGCGCCGGTCATGGCGGTGTTGATCTCGTTGGCGTTGGCCACTTTCCACGCGATGTTGTCGCTGCGCGCGGTGGTGCTGCCGCCAGAGGTGACCGACACCGACGCGTTCTGGTTGATGCTGCCGTTGGTGCTCACCGAGTTGCCACGGAAGCTGTCGCCTTCGCGGGTCTTCTCGTCATAGCTCTGGCTGGCGTCGACCCGGCGGTATTCCTTGTCCTGGAACGACTGCACGGTGTCCTGCGAGCGCGCCATGAACAGGAAGGTCAGCATGGAACGCTCGTTGCTGCGTGCACCGGCGGTGGCCGAACCGGCATCCAGCTTGGTCTGCAGCAGGGTGGTGTTGATCTCGGCGCGGACGCTGACGGTGTAGGTCTTGGCCTTCTTGTCTTCGGTGTCCGACAGCGGCACCGCCGACAGCACGTAGCGGTCGATTTCACCGATGAACTCGGCGCGGCGGTCTTCGAACAGGCGCAGCTTGGCCGCACCGGATTCGGCGATGTACGCCTCCAGTGCATTGACCTTGGCCTTGTTCAGGGCCTGGGCACGGGTATCGGCACTCAGGCGCAGGCCATAGCTGGCCGAACCGGTACCACGGGAACTGGCGGTCTGCGCCGCAACCGGCGCGGCAACCATCAGTGCAATGAGAATCAGCAGTACGGCACGAATCAACGGCATGACTTGATCAACTCCTGGAGGGCTTGGGTCTGTTGCTGCAGCGGCTTGCCGCCGGGCTTCTGTTCGTCCAGCCACGCTTTCGAATCCGCGCGCTTGGCGGCGGCGCCGGCGAAGGCGTCCAGTCCAGCCAGCGTGGTTTCGTAGCTGGCCGACCACTGGTCAACGTGCCACTGGGTCGACGGCACCACCTTGGTGGCGCCCTTGCGCAGCGGCTGGTCGAAGAACACCTTGCCCGAGAACGGCTCCACCACCGTGGCCTGGAAGAACGCGCCGAACAGCATCGTCTTCATCGCCGGGGTTTCATTGATCACGCCGTTCTTCAGCGCATCCAGACGCAGCTTCACCACGTAGTCCGGCTCGGGGATCTTCAGCTGGTACACCTTGCCGTCGGCAAAGCGCGCGGCCATCGCACCGCCGATCGCCTGGCCGGTGGCCGGCGGCAGCAGGCCGATGCCGGTGTTGGACGACAGCGTCTTGGACAGCTCATGGGCCAGCGTGGCGCGCAGCACCTGCTCATCCACCGCATCGGGCAGCTTGGCGCGCACCGCGTCGGACAGCGTCACGTCGCCCACCTGCAGGCGGCGGGTCGACGCGGCCGGCAGCTGCGCCTTGGCCAGCGTATCGGCCAGCACCTGCGGCAAGCCGGTGGCGGCCCTGCCGTACAGCAGGTCGGCCACGATCGCGTCGATGTCGTCCTCGTCCGGCAGGTATTCCATCACGTCGATGCGCTGCAGCGTGATCGGGTAGGACGCCACCACCTGGCGTTCGCGGAAATCGAAGAACAGCGCCTGCAGTGCTACTTCCACCAGCACCTTGTACTGGCCGCCGATCGGTTCGATCGAGACCAGCTCGCGGTCCAGCGCGGTGGCCAGCACCGTGGCACTGGTGGTGCCATCCAGCATCGCCAGCGGTTGGTCGATCAGTTCCAGGCTGGCCGGGCGCTGTGTCTGCAGCCGGGCCCACAGGGCCTGGTTGAGCGGCGCCAGGCCACGCGCTTTCAGCACCGCAGCCGCATGCGGGGTGCTGGCTTCAACGGCGCTCTGGTCGGCGGTGTAGGCAAAACCGGCCCAATACGCCTGCTGCGATTTGTCGGCAGCCTGCGCGGCGGTGGCGAAGGTGGCAGTGCCCACCAATACGAACCCGCACAGCAGCAGCCACGCGCTACGCGCGCGCGTACGCTTCTTCCCTGAAACCATCGTCCCGGAATCCTTCTCGAACGGACCCGGCAAGGCGCCCGGTCACTTTTGTGAGGCGCCACCATAGTGCCTGTTCAGGTTTCGGGCAAGCGGAAAATTATGTCAATTCGGCTGCAACCCCGCCGCCCGCGCCTGCAACAGCGCGCGTTCGCGCGCGTTGGGCGTAAGCCGCGCCGCCCGCGCGAAGGCATCGGCCGCGTCTGCGTGCCGGCCCATCTGCGACAAAAGGTCACCCTGCACGGCCGCCAGCGGCGCGTAGTCCCGCAGCCGCGGATCGTCGGCCAGCTGCTCCACCAACGGCCAGGCCGCTGCCGCGCCTTCCGCGCGCGAAACCGCCACCGCGCGGTTGAGTTCCACCACCGGTGACGGTTGTACTTCCGCCAACCGTGCATACAACGCGGCCATCCGCGCCCAGTCGGTCGCATCGGCCTGGCGCGCACGCGCGTGGCAGTCGGCGATGGCCGCCTGCAGCACGTAGCCGTCGTCGGCCCCACCCAACGCCACGGCCTGCTGCAATGCCGCCTGGCCGCGCGCCACCTGCAGATGATCCCATCGGGTGCGGTCCTGGTCGGGCAGCAGGATCGGGTTGCCCTGCGCATCCACCCGCGCGGCCGCGCGCGAGGCCTGCAGTTCCATCAGCGCCAGCAGGCCGTGCACCTGCGGCCACGTGGGCAGGCGCTGCTGCAGCACCCGCCCCAGCCGCAGGGCTTCCTCGCACAGCGCCGGGCGCATCCAGTCATCGCCGCTGCTGGCCGCGTAGCCTTCGTTGAAGATCAGGTACACCACCGCCAGCACCGAGCCCAGCCGTTCCGGCAACGCCGCCTGGCGCGGCACCTCGAACGGCACCTGCTTGTCGGCCAGCGTGCGCTTGGCGCGCACGATGCGCTGGGCAATCGTGGGCTCCGGTTGCAGGAACGCGCGCGCGATCTCATCGGTGGTCAGCCCGCCCAGCAGGCGCAGGGTCAGCGCCACCCGTGCATCTGCCGACAGCACCGGGTGGCAGGCCACGAACATCAGCCGCAGCAGGTCATCGCCGATGTCATCCTGCAGGGCATCGCTGTCGTCGGGCAGCGGCAGTGGCTGCGGCTCCAGTTCGCTGCCCCACTGCGCATGCTGGCCGGCCACGCGCTGGTGCTGGCGCAGCACGTCGATGGCGCGATTGCGTGCAGTGGTCATCAGCCACGCTCCCGGATTGTCCGGAACGCCCTGGGTGGGCCAGCGCTCCAGCGCGGCCAGCCAGGTGTCCTGGGCCAGTTCTTCGGCACGCCCGATATCGCCGCCCAGCATCCGCGCCAGGCGTGCGATCAGCGCCGGCGACTCCATGCGCCAGAGGGTATCCAGTCGTTGTGTCAGCGCAGCTTCCATGCGGCGAATGAGAGCATCGGTGGCCGCGCCGCACAAGCGGCGGCGCGGCGGCGGGCATCAGCCGGGTTCGCCATCCATGTGCGCCACTTCCCACAGGTGGCCATCCAGGTCCTCGAAGCTGCGCTGGTACATGAAGCCGTAATCGCGCGCCGGGGTCGGTTCGCTGCCGCCGGCGGCCAGTGCCTTCTCCAGCGTGGCATCCACCGCCGGGCGGCTGGGCGACGACAACGCCAGGATCACCTGCGCCTGCTTGCGGGCATCGCCGATCGGCCGGTTGATGAAGGTGGCGAAGAACGGCTCCAGCAGCAGCATCAGCATGATGGTGTCGCTGATGTTGAACGAGGCGGCCTTGTCATCGGTGTAGGTCAGGTTGGGCGTGAAGCCGAGCGCGGCGAAGAACGCCTTACTCTTTTCCAGGTCACGCACAGGCAGGTTCACGAAGATCATCTGGGGTGTATCGGTCATTGCAGGGTCCTTGCAATCGTTTGGCGTTGTGCCGGCCAACGGCCGGCGCTACCGGTTGGGGGCAGGATCAGTACGGCTTCATGCAGTTGACCATCCACGGCTTGCCGTAGCGGTCTTCGAGAATGCCCCAGCGCTTGGCCCAGAACGTTTCGCCGATCGGGAAGGTGACCTTGCCGCCTTCGGACAGTGCCTTGAACACACGCTCGGCCTCTTCTTCGGTTTCCACGTCGATGTTGATCGTGGTGCTGCCCTGGCCCGAAGAAGGCGGGCCATCGGCGGCCATCAGGATCGCGCTGCCCACTTCCAGCTGGCTGTGCGCGATCAGGTTCGGATCGGCCGGGCCAGGGTTGTCGCCGCAGCCGTCCATGTTGTCGCTGGGCGGCATGTCGCTGTACTTCATTTCCGAGGTGACCTTGCCACCCAGCACCTGGGCATAGAACGCCATGGCTTCGTGGGTCTGGCCGCTGAAGCCAAGGAACGGAATCAGTTTCATGGGAATCTCCTGAAAAGCACGGTGGGTGGGTCAGTCGGCCTGGCCGATCTGCTCGCGCAGACGCTGTTCCTGCGCACGTAATTCCGGGGTGAAAACCTCGCCAAAATCTTCTTCGGTATAGAACGGGCGGATCTCCACCACATCGCCCGGCAGGAACGGGGCGCGCTTGAGCCATTCGGTGGCTTCGTCCACCGAGCGCACCTGCCACAGCCAGAATCCGGCCACCAGCTCGCGGGTTTCGGCGAACGGCCCGTCGATCACCTGCGGTGCCGCACCCGTGTAAGCGACCCGGCGGCCGTGGCTGCTGGGCCGCAGCCCATCGCCGGCCAGCATGATCCCGGCCTTGACCAGTTCCTCGTTGAAGGCGCCCATGTCCCGGAACTGCGCCTCGGTGGGCAGTACCCCGGCCTCGGTGGCCTCGGTCGCCTTCACGATCACCATGACTTTCATCGGCTTGTCCTCGTTGTCGGCCCGGTTGGCGGGCCCTTCACTGGTTACGACGCCCCAGTGGAACGGAAATCGACATGGCTGCCAAAAAATATTCAGATGCCGCCAGATGGTGACGGTCGCAGCCCTGAACAGGCCCGCGGCGCTGCACTGCAACAGGCTCGTAGCGCAGGCTGGGGCATCATGGACATCCCCTGCCCAGCGGTGCGCCGGCCATGCAATTCCTGCTGCTGATCTACATCGACGAAGCCCTGATCCAGGACGTGCCCGCCGAGGAGTACGACGCCATGATGCGCGGCTGCATCCAGCACGCTGACAAACTCAAGGCCGAAGGCACGCTGGTCGCTTCGCAACAGCTGGAGCCGGTTGCCGAAGCCCGTACCCTGCGCACGCGCGAGTCAAAGGCCCGCATCACAGACGGCCCGTTCGCCGAAACCCGCGAACTGCTTGCCGGGTTCAACCTCATCAACGCAGACAACCGTGATGAAGCCCTGCGCATTGCCCAAGGGTTCCCTTGGTCGCGCTACGGCAGCATCGAAGTCCGCCCCGTAGCCGATTTCGAAGCCGAACGCCGCCGCGTAGGCGCCTGAATTTTTCCAAGCGTCACGGCAAAACGGACACCTTCAACTCGCGCGCCCCAACGGCTTCATTCCCGCTGTAATCCCGCGCACTCCCGCGAATGATGTAATCCCCCGCCGGCAACGCATCCGGCTGCCAGCGCCCGGTTTCCACCAACCCATCGCGCACGGTATTGGTCACCAGGTAGCGGAACCGCGTCACCGCACTGCCGTGCACGGTGATCCCGCTGTCCGGCGCATACGCCACCACCGTGGCGCTGTCCTCGCGCGGCATCCGGTTGAACACGATGTTGAAGCGCGGCTGCTCGTACCCCGCCAGCGGCGTGCCAGCCGCATCCAAGATCTGATACCCCACCTGGTACGCCCCCAACCGCCGCCGCGGCAGGTTGTTGTCCACCTGGTCCCACGCCTCCACCACGATCTGTACGCCCGGCCCCACGCGCGGAACCGGCACGCGCCCGTTCGCGCCGGCCTTGATCGGCTGGTCCAGGTCATCCAGCACCGCCACCTCGGTAATGCGCGGCGCGAAACTGTCGGCATAGCCCACGAAGCCCAGCGCCACCGCATTGCGCTGGAAGCCACCGGCACCCACGCTCAAGTGCACATGCGCCATGCGGTTGATGCTGCCCAGCGGCTCACCGGCCTTGAAGCGCGTGCCCCGGCGAACGCGTATCCGCTCCAGCTTGCCGTCCAGGTCCCGCAGCTGCGGCCAGCGCGCGTCGAACGCGCGGTCACGCGCATCGCGGCCCACTTTCATATGGATGTAGCGCAGCCGATCCAGTGACAGCCCTTCAGCCTGCCCGCCCAACGACCAGCTCGGGAACGGGCTGCTGACCTTGGCATCGGCCATTGCCAGCACCGTCTGCCCCACATCGCCCCGGATATCGAAGCCATCGTGCAGGTGGTGGCGGCTCTCGCCACTGAAGTTGCCGCGCACCTCGCCCAACGTGCCCACCACCTCGTGCCAGCCCAGCTGCGGCGCCAGCGGCCAGCGCCCGCCGGTGGCAGGCAGCGCGGCATCGGCGGCCGGTCCAATCAATGCCGGCGCCGGCGTGGTGCCGGCCGCCAGCGCGTGCAGGCGATGCACCCGGTATGACGCCGCATCGGATACGTACAGCCCGCCCTCGGCATCCAGCGCCAGCCCGCTTGGCCGCGAGAAGCGCGGCTGCGCCGAGGCGCCGGTCAGGTCCACCACATGGCCCAGCGCCGACAACTGCACTACCTTTCCGTCGAAATCGCTCACATACACCACGTCATCGTGGGTCACCGCCAGCGCCAGCGGCCCGTTGAGCAGGCTGCCACGGGCCAGCAGCGTATCCAGCGTGCCATTCGGCGCCAGCCGGCGGATCGCGCCATTGAGCAGGTCGGCAATCAGCAGGTTGCCGTGCGAATCCAACGACAACGCTACGGGGGTATCCAGCCGCGCGCCAACCCCCGCACCGTCCACGTTGCCCGGCGCATCGCCGCCGGCCAGCGTGCGCACCTGGCCATCGCGCTCGATCACGCGGATGCGGTCGTTCCAGGTATCGGCCACGAACACGCGGCCATCGGCGCCCACCGCCACGCCCATCGGACCATCGAAGCGCGCCTGCGCGGCCGGGCCATCGGCGTAACCCGCGGTGCCATCACCGGCGATCGTGCTGACCACCCCATCGATGCCGATCCGGCGGATCACATGGTTGCCGGTGTCGGCCACGAACACGTTGCCGGCCGCGTCCAGCGCAATGGCCGAAGGTGTATTGAACTGCGCCTGCAGCGCAGGGCCATCGCGCCAGCCCTCCCCCTGCCCTGCCAGCGTGTCCACCCGCCCATCGGGAAACACCCGGCGGATGCGGTTGTTGTCGCCCGCATCCGCCACATACAGCACGCCGTGCGCATCCAGCGCCAAGCCGTAGGGATCGGCGAACTGCGCCTGCGCCGCCGCGCCATCGCGCAGCCCGCCCACGCCATCACCGGCCAGCAGGCTGACCTGCGGCGTCCAACCCAGCACCGTGGCCACCGGGCCCGGCGGCGGTGCCGGTGCGGCCGGTTCGCGTACGAAGGTCCACGCCAGTGCCGCTGTCACCGCCACGCCCACCAGCGCCACCATTACCCATCGTCCGCGCGTCATCGCTGTCCTTGCCTGCTGCCAGTTCGGGACACGACCTTAGCCGCTCGCCGCGTGCCTGCAAACCCTGCGTGCGCCCGCATCGACTTGTGTGGATGCCGCGTTCCGGTTTCAATCGAGGCTTACGCCACGGAAGGATCCACCGCATGAGTTGCCCTACCCGCGCCTCGCTTGCCCTGTTGTTGTCGCTCTGCGTGGCACCCGTGGCAGGAGCCGCCACCGGCGCCACCATCGATGCCGGCAGTGCGGTGCCCAGCGCAGGCAGTGCGTATCTTGCAGAGGTCGGCGCCGCACTCCAGCAGGCCGACCGCGGTGACAGCCTCGGCGCGTCCATCCTGCTTGATCGCCTGCTGGCCGATCCGCGCCTGGCCAGGCTTTCCATCGAAGACCGAAGCCAGGTGTGGTCATCGGCCGCGATGGTAGCCCTTGCCCAGAAGCGGGACATGGTGGCCTTTGAGCGGTTGCGGGAGGCGCTGGTGATCCACCCCGCCAACGCATCCGCACGCCTGCGAATGGCCTGGCTCCTCATGGTCAGCGACCAGCCCGAAGCTGCTGCCGACAACGTCGTGCGCGCCATTGCAGATGGCGATGGCGCACCCGACATGTCCCCTGAAATGGTGTGGCAGCTGGACAGTAAGCTGAAGCAACAGCCTGCCAAGCGCCTGGCCATACTGCAGGGCCTGTTCGATTCCCACTGGAAGATCGAAGGCATCGAACCGGCGGAACTCTGGGTCGTGCTCGCCACGCTGCAGGTCGAAGCGGGTCACGGCGACAAAGTGAGCGCCACGCTTGACCGCATTGACGCGCCTGCACCCTTGATCCGCCTGCGCGCCGACAAGCGCTTCGATCCCTACCTGCGTCGTGACGACCCGCGCCACGATCCGGTGGCAGCCGCGCGCCGTCATATCGACCGGATGCGCGTGGACACCCTGCTTTCACCGGGCTTGAATGAAACGGCCGTGGAGCTGAGCAGCGCGCTCATGGTCGCTGGCGAGCTTCAGGAGGTGATCGGCATGACCGCGCCGCTGGCCGATGCCGCAGCCAAGGCCGAAGCCGCCCCACCGGAACAGGCCCGTTACATTGCCTGGATGCTCGACATGCGCAGCCGCGCGCTGCGCCGGCTCGGCAAGCCCGATGAAGCCGTGGCGGCGCAGCTGCTGGCGCTGCGCATGGCCGACCCGCAGGGCGATACGGTCAGCCAGAACCTCAATCTGGCCAGCCTGTACGTATCCTTGCACCGTCCGCTGATGGCGCGGCAGGTGATGCAGACCGTAGGCGACGGCATGAGCGCCTACGGCGCGAGCACCCAGGCGCTGAACGAACTCCGCGCCGCCTTGCAGCTCAACGATGCAGCGGCCGCCCAGCGCGCGCGCGAACGGCTGCTGGCCAACCGCGCGGTAACTCCGGACCACTATCGTGAGGGCCTTCTGGTGGACCAGCGCATGGACGAGGCGGCCGCCAGCCTGCTCGCGCAGCTGGCCGATCCGATGGAACGCGGTACGGCGCTGTTCTACCTCCAGGTCGTGCGCCGCGCGCCGACGCTGCCAGCAGATGCCGACCTGCAGGCAAGTTGGGAGCGCCTCAAGCAACGTGCCGACGTGCAGGCGGCCGTGAACCAGGTGGGCCGCATCGACACCTATCCCCTGTTCGCCAATTAAGTACCTGCAAAGGACGCACCGCATGACCTGCCGTATTGCTCACACCCTCGCCCTGCTGCTGTCACTGATCACCCTGCCAGTGGCCGCCGCCCACGCGGCCGCGCATGACACCGTGGATGCCGCTGCCAGCACCGCGCCTGCCGCAGACGCTGGCTTCCTGGCCGAAGTGGCGGCGGCTGGCGAACAGAGCGACCGCGGCGACAGCATGGGGGCTTCACTCGCGTTCGAACGCCTGCTCGCCGATCCACGCCTCGCACAGCTGGACGACGCGCAGCGCAGTGACGTGTGGCTGGCTGCGGCAAGGGTGGCCGGGCTGCAACGGCAGGACGCCCTGGCCGCGCAACGCCTGGACACCGCGCTGTCGATCCATCCGGGCAACGCCACCGCACGCTTCCTGCTGGCCAGCGGCCAGCTGGTCGACAACGACGTGGAAGCCTCCGCGCGCAACATCATCCGCGCGATCGACGATACCGATGGCGTGCCGGACCTGCACAAGGACATGGTCTGGCAGCTGGACCTGCTCCTGAAGGACACGCCGGCGACCCGGCTGGACCTGCTGCAGGCGCTGTTCGACCGCAACTGGAAGAACGACGACATCGATCCGGCCGCACTGTGGGTCACCCTGGCCACGCTGCAGGTTGAAGCCGGGCAGCGCGACAAAGTGCGTGCCACGCTGGAGCGGATCGACCAGCCGCTGGCGCTGATCACCCTGCGCAGCGACAAGCGCTTCGACCGCTACCTGCCGCGCACCGACCCCCGCTTCGATCCGGTGGCATCGGCGCAACGGCATATCGACCGCCTGCGCGTGCAGAGCATGCTGGCGCCGGCGCTGGATGAGGTGGCCGTGGAACTGGCCTATGCGCTGCTGGTGGCCGGCAAGCCGCAGGAGGTGATCGGCATGACCCAATGGCTGGCCGATTTCGCGCCCAACGCCACCACCGTGCCCGCCCCGGAAGAGGTGGAATCGATCGGCTGGCTGCTGGACCTGCGCTCGCGTGCGCAGCACCAGCTGGGCCAGATCGATGAAGCCGTGGAGACCCAGCAGCTTGCCGTGCGCATGACCTCGCAGAGCGGCCTGGCCAACCAGCCGCTGGGCCTGGCCGTGCTGTACATCGGCCTGCACCGCCCATCGATGGCCCGCCAGCAGGTCAAGGACCTGGAGCACCTCAACGCGCTGGGCGAAGGTGCCCGGCAGCTGGTGCAGCTGCTGGCCGCGCTGCAGCTCAAGGACGACGCCGCTGCGCAGGAAGCACGCGATGCGTTGTTCGCTGCGCGGGAAGCGGACGCCGCCCACTACATGGCCGGGCTGGTGGCCGACAACCGCCTGGATGACGCCGTGGTGGCACTGACCGCACGCCTGGACGACCCCATGGAACGCGGTACCGCGCTGCTGGAGCTGCAGGACACCCGCATGTCGCCGCTGTTGCCGGGCGAGATCGAGTCCAACGCACGCTGGGAACAGTTTGCGCAGCGTGCCGACGTCAAGAAGGCGATACGCCGTGTCGGGCGGGTCGACAGCTACCCGCTCTACAACGAGTGATGGGCGTTCCCCCGGCTATCGCGCCGGGGTTTCCGCCTTGAACCCCATCGCCTCGCGGTAGCGTGCGTACAGCGTGCCCACCTTCTCCACGTAGGCCAGCGTTTCGGCATACGGCGGCACGCCCTTGTAGCGGGTCACCGCACCGATGCCCGCGTTGTAGGCGGCCGCCGCCAGCGTGCGGTCGCCCTTGTAGCGCGCCAGCAGCGCCTTCAGGTAACGCGCGCCGCCGTTGATCGACTGCTCGGCGGACAAGGGATCGGACACGCCCAGTTCGGTGGCGGTATCGGGCATCAGCTGCATCACCCCCTGTGCGCCCTTGGGCGACACTGCACCGGCATCGAAGCCACTTTCGGCATGGGCAATCGCGCGCAGCCAGGCATCGTCCACGCCCGTGGCACGCGCCGCCGCCTTGAACTGTTTCGCATGTCGGTTGAGCTGCGGCGCGCCGACCTTGCCCAGCCCTTCGTGCGCGGGTTCGCCCGGCGGCGTGGCCACGGTGAACTTCAGGAACACCCGCGAACCGGGCAGGTTGCGGGTGGAATACACCAGTTGCCCGTCCTGCTCGCGCTCATACAGGGTGCCGCTGAACACCCCCATGTTGCCCCACAGGTTCGGTGCCTGCACCGCGTTGTCGTCGATCTGCTGTGCCTTGCACTTTGAGCCCGGCTCCGGCGCGGTGGCCAGGCTCACCGTGTTGTTCTGCACGCAGCGGTACACCGTGCGCGCGGCCGCCGTGCCGGGCAACAGCAGCGGCAACAGGGCCAGCACGGCAGGCAGCAGGGGCTTCATGGCTCCGGGGCCGCCCGGGGGCGGCCAGATCGAGGGGTGGCGCGATCATCCGGCCCGGCGCGCGAACTGCAGGTGAACCCGGCGTCGGCTTCACCTCGCCCATGCGACCTGATACCGAGACTGGGGAAATACCGACAGGAATCTACGTGAAGCCCTGTTCCAAACGAGCGTTCCAGATGGTCATATAGAGCTCAATCCACGCCCCGCCGGGCAGAGAGGTCCGCTTGAAGCGCGCCAGCACCATCGCCGCCATCGCGCTTGCCGCCCTCCTCGGGGCCATCCTGCCTGTGGCCGCGCTGGTCTACCTCAGTTGGAGCCGCGCCCAGGTCGCCGAGACCGACCGCCTCGAGCGCACCGCCGAACGCACCCTGCAGCGCGCCCACCGCGCCTACGAGGCCGGCCTGCTGGCCCTGCGCAAGCTCAACCAGGCGCAGCTGCCCGGCTGCTCGCCCGAGCACCTGAAGCTGATGCGCAGCCTGGCGCTGGGCACCACCTCGGCCGAACAGGTGGGCTACTTCGAGGAAGGCCGGCTGCGCTGCACCTCCTGGGGCATGGTCGAAGACCTGGTGCCCGAACCCACCCCGGACCACATCACCGCCGACGGCGCCTCCATCACCCTGGGCGTGCGCCCGGTGGCGGGCGATGGCGCGGCCTCGTTGCTGTCGCTGCAGCTGGGCCGCCACGACATCCTGATGGACCCCTCCCGGTTCGTGGATGTCATCGCCGAACCCAACGTGCGGCTGGCGGTGGCCACCCCCGATGGCCGGCTGATCGCCCAGCAATCGATGGCCGACCCGGAACTGCTGCAGCGGCTGCTGCGCGAACCGCACAACGGGCATACCCCGCGCACACTGTTTGCCAGCGCGCAGGACCAGGAATGGCTGGCCATCGCCATCGCTCCCCGCGTCGGGCTGGTGGCCGCCTTCCAGCAGCAGTTCTGGCAGCTGGTGCCGCTGGCCGTGGTGGGCGCGGTGATGGCCACCTTCGCTGGCATCTGGCTCTCGCGCCGCCGGCTGTCGCTGCGCAACGAACTGTCCAGCGCGGTGCGCCGCCGCGAGTTCCGCATGGATTACCAGCCCATCATCGAACTGGACACCGGCATCTGCGTGGGTGCCGAAGCGCTGGTGCGCTGGTCGCGCGCCGACGGCACCCAGGTGCGGCCGGATCTGTTCATCCCGGTCGCCGAAGAAACCGGCCTGATCGAAGCGCTCACCGACCACGTCATGGATCTGGTCATCAGCGACATGCGCGAGCTGCTCATCCACGACCGCAGCGCGCACATCGCCATCAACCTCTCCGCCGGCGATGTCAGCAGCGGGCGCGCGTTGAAGGTGCTGTCGGGCAAGCTGGTCGGCAGCGGCATCCACCCGCAGCAGATCTGGCTGGAAGCCACCGAACGCGGCTTCCTCGATATCCAGGGCGCACGCACGTCGCTTGCCGCGGCGCGGCGTGCCGGGCACTGCGTGGCCATCGACGATTTCGGCGTGGGCTACTCCAGCCTGCAGTACCTGCAGCAGCTGCCGGTGGATGCGTTGAAGATCGACAAGTCGTTCATTGATTCCATCGGCACCCATAGCGTGACCAGCCCGGTCACCTCGCACATCATCGATATGGCCAAGACGCTGGGGCTGTTCACCGTGGCCGAGGGCATCGAAACCTCCGCCCAGCTCGCCTACCTGCAGTCGCGGCAGGTGGAGTTCGGGCAGGGCTGGCTGTTCTCGCGCCCGCTGCCGGCCCCGGAGTTCATTACCTTCCATGAGCAGCGGCGTACGCAGTATGGGAAGGCGCCGGAGGACATGCAGAACCCCAATTCGATTACCGAGTAGCCATATAATGCACACGCGGCATCCAGCCGTCCCCGTAATGAGGTGTGCCTGCATGCGCCAGTAATGCCGCCGTCGTTTGACGGCCCGTCTCCTTCCCGCCCTGTTCGCAGGGGGAGTCCTTGGCATTGCTGGAGGTCGCATGACCGCATTCACCCTCACGCTCGACCGCGTGACATTCACCCTGCCCGATGGCCGGGTGCTCTTCCCTGAGCTTTCTGCTTCGTTCGATACCACTCCCACCGGCCTGGTCGGTCGCAATGGCGTGGGCAAGAGCGTGCTCGGCCGCCTGCTGGCCGGGCAGTTGCAGCCCAGCAGTGGGCATATCCAACGGCAGGGCCGCGTGCACCTGCTGGCCCAGCACAGTGGCGTGCTGCCCGGCCGCATCGTCGACCTGGCCGGCGTCGCCCCGGTACTGGATGCGCTGGACCGGATCGAAGCCGGCAGCGTGGACCCGCGCGACTTCGCCTTGGTGGGCGAACGCTGGACCCTGCGCGAGCAGTTGCAGGCGCAATGGCAGCGGCTCGGCCTGCCCGAGCTGGATCCCGCGCAGGCGGCCGCCACGCTCAGCGGCGGCCAAGCCATGCAGGTGGCGTTGGCCGGTGCCCTGCTCTCCGACGCGGATGCCCTGGTGCTGGACGAGCCCAGCAACCACCTCGACAGCGCGCATCGCAAGCGGTTGATCGATGCGCTGGCGCAATGGCGCGGCGGGCTGATCGTCATCAGCCACGACCGCGCACTGCTGCGCGAGATGCAGCGCATTGTCGAGCTCACCCCCAGCGGGCTGCGCAGCTACGGCGGCGATTACGACCTGTATGCCGGACAGAAGCAGGCCGAGCAGGCCAACGCCGTATCCGAGCTGGCCCTGCGCAAGCGCGAGCGCCGGCAGGAGCAGGCGGCACTGCGCGAACAGCGCGAGCGGCAGGAACACCGCCAATCACGCGCGCAGCGCGATGCCCGCACCGCGAACCAGGCACCGATCCTGCTGGGTGGCATGAAGAACCGCGCCGAAAACAGCGCCGGCCGGCTGCAGGCGCAGCAGCTTGAACGGCGTGCAGCGGCCGACAGCCGTGTACGGGAGGCGGCAGCGGCTGTTGATGAGGCCGCCCAGATTGCCATGCTCGGGCCCAGCCTGGCGGCGCCCGGTCCACACCAGGTCGCCACGTTATCCAACGTGCAGCTGCCGTGGGTGGATGCGCCGTGGCAGGACATCACCCTGCACCTCCAGCGCGGCGACCGCATCGGCGTGCGTGGCCGCAATGGCAGTGGCAAGTCCACCCTGCTGCGGGTGCTTGCCGGTGAACTGCAGCCGCTCCGTGGCGAGGTCAAGCGCGCGGCCACCACCGCCCTGCTCGACCAGACCCTGTCCTCGCTGCCCGCGCAGGATTCGGCACTGCAGCTGTTGCAGCGCGCGAACCCGATGGCCAGCGACGGCACCCTGCGCACCCAGCTGGCCCTGCTCGGCCTGGATGCCGAGCGCAGCCTGCGTCCGCTGGGCACGCTGAGTGGTGGCGAACGGGTCAAGGCCGCGCTGGCTGCGGTGCTCTACGCGGAAGTGCCGCCGCAACTGCTGCTGCTCGACGAGCCTGGCAACCACCTGGACCTGGCCTCGCTGGCCGCATTGGAGCAGATGCTCAACCAGTATCGCGGCAGCGTGGTGATCGTCTCGCACGACCAGGCCCTGCTGGATGCGGTGCAGCTGACCCATCAGCTGGATGCCAGCGAGGAGGGCTGGCAGTTGCGGGTGCTGTGATCGCGTATGGCATGCGCTGCGTGGGACACGCATGGCGTGTCGCTACGCGACATGCGCTGCGTCGGTACGCATGCGGGTTGTCATGCGCTCATGGCGGAACGGCGGTACGCGTTGGGGCACGGTGGTCGCGCGTGGTGACACGCCATGCGTGTCCCACGTAGGGCGTCTCCGATACGTAGCCTTAATCCCGCGCCCAAGCAGGAAACGCATCCGGCAACAGCTGCCACAACATCGGCCCGGCCCGCATCTCGCCATCATCAAGCAGGCATGCATCCAACTCCGCACGCACCGCGTGCTCATCCATCCCCACCCCGATCACCGCCAGTTCCTGGCGGCGATCGCCCCACCACGGGTGCCACATTCGGCGCATCGCCTGGTATTCGCCGGCATCGGCGACCTCATCCACGCCGGGCAACGGCGCGGTCCAGCACCCGGCCTGCTGCCGCACCCAGCCCACATCGGTGTACGGCACGCGCGGCGGCGGCAACAGCGGCACCGTGTCTTCCAGCCCGGCCTCCACCCGCTCGCGCGCCGCGTACCAGAAGCCGGCCGCCTGGGTGCGCGTGGCCGCGCCAACGCTGGACAGCTCACCCACCCAGTCCATGCGGTTGGCCAGCCAGAAGAAGCCCTTGCTGCGGATCACGCTGCCCAACCCGTGCTCCAGCAGGCGCGCGAAGCGCTGCGGATGGAACGGCCGGCGCGCGCGATACACGAAGCTGGTAATGCCGTACTCCTCGGTTTCCGGCGTGTGTTCGCCGCGCAGCGCCTGCATCCAGCCTGGCGCCAGCTGCGCGCGCACGAAATCAAAGCGGCGCGTATCCAACAGCTCATGCGCCGGGACATCACCGTTGCGCGACAGCAGCAGCCGCGCATCGCGGTTCATCGCGCGCAGCACCGCCAGCGTCTGCTGCAGCAGGTCATCGTGCACCACATCGGCCTTGCTCACCACGATCACGTTGGCGAACTCGATCTGCTCGGCCAGCAGGTCCACCACCCCGCGCGTATCGTCCGCCCCGGCCTGCTGCCCGTGGTCGGACAGCAGCGCGTTGCTGCTGAAGTCCCGCAGGAAGTTCTGCCCATCCACCACCGTCACCAGCGTATCCAGCCGCGCGATGTCGTTGAGGCAGAACCCGGCGTCATCGCGCACCGAGAACGTGGCCGCCACCGGCATCGGCTCGGCGATGCCGGTCGATTCGATCAGCAGGTAGTCGTAGCGCCCTTCGGACGCCAGCCGCTTCACCTCCTGCAGCAGGTCATCGCGCAGCGTGCAGCAGATGCAGCCATTGCTGAACTCCACCAGGGTTTCCTCGGTGCGGCTCAGTGCCGCCCCGCCGTCGCGCACCAGCTGCGCATCGATGTTGATCTCGCTCATGTCGTTGACGATCACCGCCACCCGCAGCCCCTCGCGGTTGCGCAGCAGCTGGTTGAGCAGGGTGGTCTTGCCCGCGCCAAGGAAGCCGGACAGCACCGTGACCGGCAGGCGGGAGTCGAAAGAGGTGGCAGAGGCAGTCATGGTGGCGAAAGCTTGGAAGTGGACTTAAATGTTACTATATAACATCCATCGTTCCAGACCCCTTCCCCCATGAAGACCACCAACGCCCTGCTCGACGCCGGCGCCATCGCCCTTTCCAGCCTGTGCCTGCTGCACTGCCTGGCCCTGCCGCTGCTCGCCGCCGCCCTGCCGCTGCTGGGCGTTTGGGCCGAAGCGGAGTGGGTACACATCGTGTTCGTGGCCATCGCCGCCCCGACCACGGGCTTTGCGCTATGGCGCGCCCACCGCCAGCAGCCGCTGCCGGCCGTGGCGATCATCAGTGCAACCGCCGGTCTGCTTTTGCTTCTGGCGGGCGCAGCCGGGTGGCCGAGCCACGACGCCGAAACCCCCATGACGGTAGCCGGCAGCCTGCTCCTCGCCAGCACCCACATCTGGAACGCCTGGCGCCGCCATCGTCATTGACGCACCACACACCGTAGAGCCACGCCCTGCGTGGCTGGCGTCCGCCCACGCGCACCGGACGAAGGGCGAGCCAGGCAGGGCCTGGCTCTACCCCTGGTTGTACCTGCTATTACCTGACAGAGATTGTCCCGCGGTCGCTCCCACAAAGTCGGGGTATGCAACCCTCCATGCCTGTGGTCAGGAATCGTGAATCGTGTGCAAGGCAGCTTACGCCCGCCTGATGGTTTCCAGAAAACGGCGCGTAGTAGTGCCTGGATATGTAGGTTCTACAGCGGTAGTCAACGTGAACGCTCCCCTGCAGCGACCCCGCTTGGCTGCTTTGAAAGCTGATGTAACCAACTGCGGGGAAATTCACTCCAGCTTGAGTGCTCCCTGACGGCGCCCGCGCCGTTACATAATCTACGCTCCGGTATTGCCCGGCGGTCGGAGCCCGAGCTCCAGAATGCGGTGACTGCTCTTCATGCAGCTCGACTTTACTGCAGTGCCATCCGGCGGCTTCCGGGGTGAACGTCACCTCGCCGTCAACGAATGGATCCAAGCCGGACTCTGCACAGTAAGCCCGGTGGTAGCCCTTCGTCCTTTCATCCTGTTCTTCAAACTCGTATCGAAGGTTTCCATCAGCGTTGACCTGAAATCGCTGCTCGATCCTCACCATGTTCCTTTTTGAATCGGGCCAAAGTGCGCTTCGTACAACGACCCTTCTGCCATCATCAAACTCTACTCTGTCCTGAAATTTTGGTTGATCTTTTGCGTGCACAGATAACGGGACGACCAACGCGATCATCAAGGAGACGCTTTTCATCATTGGGCAACAACCTGCAGTGATTGGAGTCGCTAGGTTCGCTTGGTTCAATCACACGATCTGTGCCCGACCTCTCTCAATCAGACCCCAACGATTCAATTTATCAATTGCAATCCAACTGCCGATTGGTATGCCCGATCAGCGCTCTCCTCCAACCCTGTAGAGCCACGACCTGCGTGGCTGGCTGCCAGTTGCACGTGCGCCGGGTGGAGGGCAGCCAGGCAGGGCCTGGCTCTACAGGCGGAATAGCATTCCTGCGAGGAACAACAACAGCGGCAGCGCGCTGATGACCGCGCCCACAATGCCCACCCATGGCCAGCGCTCGCGGCGTACGCGCGAGCCGATGGTCAGCAGCAGGCCCAGTACCGACGACGCCAGCACACCCACCGCCACCGCGGCGCTTCCGACCAGCAGCCGCCCCATCTCAGGTGATGCCTGCGCCACGGCGTAGGCCGCCGCGAGGATCGCGGGCGCCACCAGCCAGCTGGCGGTGCCAAGCAGCGGCCACCGTTGGCCTGCACCAGGGGAATCGACACGGTTGTGCAGCGGTTGGGAAGTGGGTTGTGACATGTACTTGCTCCGTAGGTCTCCCCAACCGTACACCCAACGCAGCGCGTACACACCGCCTGCGCAGGCAAAGGCTCACGATGACCGTGAACCTGTCCCTGGGGGGGGATCCGCCATGCGCACATCGCCGTTCCTGCTTCTGCTGCCCAGCCTGTTGCTGCTCTCAGCCTGCCGAGACCGTGACAACGCCGCCGGTGTGTTCTCTTCCGACCCGCTGCTGGGCTGCTTCGCCACCCACCCCCGCAAGCCGGCCGAATTCCGCATCGAACAACAGCAGGGGCAGTACTTCGTCTCCTTCAACCGCGACGAGCAATGGCAGCGCGACACCACGCCGCTGCAGCTCTCCTCGCGCGCCGATATCGCCCGCTTCTTCAAGGATGACGCCGACCAGATCGACAAGGCGCTGGTGCGCCCCACGGGCGGCTTCGGCATCTTCCACTTCAATCCCGGCGCCACCCTCAAGGGCAAGGACAAGGACAGCGACTACATGGCGCTGGTCCTGATCGGTGCCGGCCCGGTGTTCCAGGTGACCTGCCCCTAGCGCCTCACCCAAGGCGCCGCCCTGCGGCGAACCTCGGATATGCAGTTGCCGCCGGGGTTTCCTCGTCGGTGCGGATCCCCACCGCACCAAACCCCGGTGTGACGTCCGCACGTAGCGGCGCATGTGCCGCCGTGCTCCCGCTCCCCTGTACGGCCGGCCCGCGCAGGCAGTGGAGCCTGCCTGCACCGGCGCAACCGCCCAACGCCACGTCCGCCCTCGCCGCAGGGCCACACCCGGTAGCGGTATACGGCGGCGCGAATCCCCGCGCACAGGGCGCGCCAGCCATCCGAGTCGCCCGCCCACCATCCAGCGCACGCCGCGCGGCACGGCCCGCCCGTACTTCAGCATGGCCCGCCCTCCCTGGCGCAGCGGCGGTGGATGGAGCTGTAGGGCCACTCGCAGGCCTCGCGGACCAGCCCGTGCTGGACCGGATAGCTGTGCACGTAGGCGATGTGGCGCTGCACGTCCTCGGCGTCGACCAGTCGTTGTTCGCGGAAGTCGGTGTGCCAGAGCGGACGAACCGTGCGGTCACGGCGCACCATCGCGCGGGGTGGATGGCCCGGCAGCTGGCGGTCGAACACCGCCTGGATCTGCAGCCATCGCCGGTGCCCATCTTCGTCCCCATCCGGCAAGGTCCACACCCCGTGCAGATGATCGGGCAGCACCACGATGGCATTGATCCGGAACGGCCGCGCCTGCTGCGCTACCCGGAATGCAAGCCGCAGTACCTGCGCGTGCTCCACCAGCAGGCGGCTGTAGCGATCACGAAGATGCGCGCTGAAGAAGTACGCGCTGCCGGGTTGCCAGGAGAGGTGTTCAGTAGCCATGCGCGCAGTGTGCAAATCTGCGCGAGCGCGAACGATCAGTTCAGTGCGTGCAGCCGTGTCGGCGTGACACCTGACCAAGCGTCAGGCTGGTGCATGCTCAGGGCGTAGCGCGCGCGCCACCCAGCTCCTCCACACACTCCTGCTCCGCCGCAGCAGCCACCCTCGACGCAAGATGGATGTCGGCGTCCATCGCCAACCGCTGGGCAGCCTGCGAGGTGGTCGGCAGCAGCCGGCGCAGCGCATCACTGACAGGCACCGACCAGCTGTGCGGGCCCGCGTTCGCGGGTCCCGGCACAGGCAGCTCGCCCAGCGTCCATGGCAGCATGAGCAACGCCTGCGATTTCGACGAGATCACCCGGTCAGGCGCGTTGCGGAACGAGATCACCACCCGCATCTCGGGGTAATCGTCGGTCCACGGCATCCCTTCGTAGTAAGCATCCAACTGGGTACGCAACGCAGCGCCACCCAGATGCGAAAACATGCGGTTGCGGATCTCCTCTTCCGTGTCACAGCCGGGCACGTTGCCGCGTGCGGAGATCAACGCGTTCTCCATCATCCACGCCGCCGGCACCCGGCGTGCCACTACCTGCACCGCCCGCTCGCGCGGCCAGGGTGGCGCCGACAGCGCCCACACCAGTTCTCCCACCCGCTGCGCCGGCACCGTGGCCTGCGTGGTTTCCACACCCTCGGCCGTTTCCACCTTCGAGGTACGGGTAAACGCACGTTGGCCACCGCTGCGCTGCAGCCGGTGCACTTCGTCGGCGCGGCTCCAGCCGCTGTACTGGTACTGGATCTCCACCGAGCGCACGTTGTCTATCGCAGTCGGTGGCGGCCCACTGCCGGGCACGGCGCACGCCACCAGCAGCAACGCGGGTATGCCGGCAAACAGGCGCAACGTGGCACGGATCGAAGGAGTCATGGCGGCATTCTAGACCTGCGTGAACCAGCCCGGCGGCCATCTCGGTTACGATGCCCACCCCTTCCTGCCCGTCGGCCGGCTGCCCTGCAGCGCGGTCCGCATTGATCCCGTGACCCATTACACCGGCCCCCTGCTCACCCGCCCCCTCGCCGAAGCCCTGGTCCGCGCCCGCGATGCAGGTGCTACCGAGTGGACCGGCTCGCTCGATCTGGCACGCTCCACCGGCACGGCCACGCTGGGCGCGGAAAGCTGGCAGTGGAAGGGTGAAACCTATGCTTACCCGGGCAAGACCAAGGACCGCACCCTGTACTACTGGGATGGCGAGGAGTTCCTGGCGGTTTCCCGGTTCGGCTCGGCGCTGATCAAGCTGGTGCCCACTGAGTGGGACGCGCCCACCTTCGAGATCGACGGCATCAAGATGCTGCCCAGCGCGCAGGTGTCGCCCTTTGAAGATGCGCGCCGCAAGGTGGCGCTGGTGGCCCCGGCCGGCAAGACCGTGCTCGATACCTGCGGCGGGCTGGGCTACTTCGCCGCCTGCTGCCTGGAAGCCGGGGTGACCCGCATCCAGTCGTTCGAGAAGAATCCGGATGTGCTGTGGCTGCGCACGCTCAACCCGTGGTCGCCCGACCCGGATGCGCCCAGCAGCGGCGGCCGGCTGTCACTCACCCAGGGCGATGTATCGCAGGCGATCGAGGCACTGGAAAGCAGTTCGGTGGATGCCATCCTGCATGACCCGCCGCGCTTCGGCATTGCCGGCGAGCTGTACTCGCAGGTGTTCTATGACCAGCTGGCGCGGGTGATCCGCAAGGGCGGGCGCATGTTCCATTACACCGGCGCGCCCAACAAGCTCACCAGTGGCCGCGACGTGCCGCGTGAAGTGGCCAAGCGGCTGGAGAAGGCCGGCTTCAAGGCCGAGCTGGCGCTGGATGGCGTGCTCGCGGTCAAGCGTTGAAATGCACCAACCGCACGCCCACATGAATCGGCAGGCGGCTCTCTACCTGGGCTTAACCTGAACGATTGGCGGCTGACCTAGGCTTGGGCCATGTCCACGTCTTCCAGGTAGCTGCATGACCCCAAGCCCCTTTGCCACTGTCGACGAAGCCGAGCGCCAGCGCGCCCTCGATGCACTGCACATCGTTGGCAGCCTGCCGGAACCCGCCTACGACGACATCGTCAAAGTCGCCGCCGCTGTCTGCGGCACCCCGATGGCGCTGGTGACCCTGATCGATCGCGACCGTCAGTGGTTCAAGGCCCGCACCGGGCTGGACGGCATCCAGACCGAGCGCAACGTGGCCGTGTGCGACCACGCCATCCGCCAACCCACCCAGCTGATGGAAGTAGGCGACCTCACCCAGGACGCGCGCTTTGCCGACAACCCCGTGCTCAAGGACATCGGCGCCCGCTTCTATGCTGGCATGCCGCTGGTGACCGAAAGCGGCGCGGCCGTGGGCAGCGTGTGCGTGGTGGACCTCAACCCGCGCGCGTTGAACCCGACCCAGCGCGAAGCCCTGCAGGCTTTGGCCCGCCTGACCATGACCCTGATGGAAGGCCGCAGCCGCGAACGCG
Source organism: Stenotrophomonas maltophilia (assembly GCA_002386405.1). Taxonomy (GTDB): domain Bacteria; phylum Pseudomonadota; class Gammaproteobacteria; order Xanthomonadales; family Xanthomonadaceae; genus Stenotrophomonas; species Stenotrophomonas maltophilia_AD. The sequence goes on along the minus strand of DGIP01000042.1, from coordinate 37,710 downwards.
AGCAGCAGGTGGCCGCCATCCTCGACCACGGCGTGGCCGAAGAAGCGGCCATCGCCCCCGACGCGGCCGGTGCTTACACCGTGGTGATCCTGGAACTACAGAACTTGTCCGAACTGGCCCAACGCCTCGGCGAGCGCACGCTGGAACGCCAGCTGCAGCAGCTGGACCAGGCGCTGGAGCAGTGCCTGGACGCAGCGCGCGGCGACAGCATCAACCGCGTCACCGGCAGCGGCGAATTCATCGCCGTGCTGGGCAGCAGTGAGCCCAGCGACACGTTGGCAAGGTTCGATCAGGTAGCCCGCAATCTGCAGGAGAACGCAGGCGCCCTACTGCTGCGCGGCGCAGCATCAACCACCACCGCCGAATCCAACACTGCCGTATTCCTGCGCGCCGACCAGGCCCTGAGCGCCGCGAAGGATGCCCCGCGCTGAGTAACGCAGGGCATCCACCGCCTTCGGACCAATCACCTACGTTTCGTGGGCCGATCACCCTCGCAGAGCCACGCCCTGCGTGGCTGAACGGGCCGACCCAGCTCAATCCCCCCGAGGCAACTTGGCAGCCCACATGTTATCCACCAGATTCGGATAAGCGCGCCCATTCTCCTCAGCCCGCTGCCGCGCCGCATCCTTCTGCGAAGCGGACAGCGGCTGCCCTTTCCCGGCCTTCCTGGGACTGGGCTTCTTCCAAGGCGGCGTAGTGCTCTTTCTCACTTATCGGCCCAGAAATTCCACCAACGCCGCATTGAACTGCTCCGGATGACTCGCATTGCACCCATGCGGCGCATCCTCAAGCACCACCACCGAACTACCGGCAATGGCAGCATGCGTACGCTTGCCAGAGCCTTCGAACGGCACGGTCCCGTCGCTGTCACCATGCAGCACCAGCGTGGGCACAGTCACCTTCTTCAGATCCTCACGGAAATCGGTAGTCCCAAACGCCTTCATGCACCCCAGCGCAGCGGTCTGATCCGACTGCTTGCACAGCGCGATCGCTTCCTGCCGCTGCTTCTCGCTGACCTTCAGCACGCCCTTGGCAGTGAAGAATCCCGTGGTGAACCCATCAAAGAACGAATCCCGGTCGCTCTCCAGATCCCGCCGCATCTGATCAGCCTTCGACTGCGTGAGCGGCCCCTCGGGGTTATCAGGCGTCTGCAGCAGGTACGGCGGCACCGCCGCCGCAAACACCACGCTGCGCAACCGCTCCTCGCCATGCCGGGTGATGTAGCGCGCCACTTCACCACCGCCCATTGAGAACCCCACCAGCGTGACATCGCGCAGGTCCAGGTCGTTGATCACACCGGCAAGATCATCAGCCAGCGTGTCGTACTCATACCCATCAGCAGGCTTGTCCGAACGACCAAAACCGCGGCGATCATAGGCAACCACGCGATAGCCAGCGGCTTTCAGCACAGGCACCTGCGCCTCCCACGATTCGGCCGACAACGGCCAGCCATGGATGAGAACAACAGGACGGCCGGTACCACCGGAATCTTCAACGTGCAGGCGAACGCGGGATGCAGTCATGGGGGAGCCTTCGTGTTTCGAAATGAACCTTGACGATAGACAACCCGCCAGGCCACCCCCGTGAACGAATCCGCCGGCACCATGACGTGGCATGCACGCGCACCAGACCCGCTCTCCACGCGCCGCGATCAGGCGCCTTAGCCCATCTGGCGGGCGCTGACCTCACGCTGCTGGGACTGTACCTGCTCGTTCTGTATCACCAGCTGCTGCTGGGCAAGCTGCTCGCCGCGCTCCAGCGAAGCTTCTACGGGCGTCTGTGCCGCAAGAGCTGTTGGCATGGAAGCACGCAGATGCCCCGGGTCGTTGCGCTCGCCCTGCACCACGAAGATGTTTTCCGCTGCCCTCGCGTTCGGAGTGCGCTCACTGAGCATCACGTGGTCCACGCGCGACAACCCATTCTCCTTGGCGAGCACATACAGGCTTGCGCTGACGCGCTCACTGGTGGGGTCGAAGGTGCGGCCATTGGCGGCGTCCAGTTCCGCTACCTTCTCACGGATCTGGGACAGCATGGGGTCGCCCCTGATGCCCTCGTACGAATCATTCTCGGAGATCATGCGCTGCAGCAGCGACCGCTTTGGCATCGGGTTTTCATGCTCGGTGTTGAGCTTGCTGCCAGGAATCTGCTCTGGGATGCTTTTGATTTCGTGCTTGTTATCAAGTGGCTTGAGCGCACCTTCGAAGGACTGGTCCTGCCCGGATTTGGTTTGCCGGTGGATGCCGGCATGGTTGAGCGAACCCCAGGTGAAGTCGATACAGCTGTTTGAGAAGCCGTTGTACTCCATGTTGAACCCATGCTTGGCGGCATTGGCTCCGTACGTGAGGATCTTGTCGTACTGCTCCTTGCTGATCTCCATCGTTCGTGAGTAGAACGGGTTCTGGTACTCGTCCACATCCCGGCCTGTGACGGCGCCGGGCCCGCTGCTTGCGCCATGCCTGGCGGGCGCGAATCCAAAGCTGCGCGTCTCACCATCATGCGCAACAGCAAGGTACATGTGCCCGGCCGCCGAGGTTCCGCCGCTCTTCAGCGGCGTTCCGGGAGCAGCGACATAAATGGTTACCGTGTAAGGCGCTTCCTTGCCCATGTCTTACTTACCCCTTCCCATGTAGGCGATGAGAAGCTCTACCGGTTCTGGGTCAAGCCCGGGATGATCTTGGTCCAGCTGTATGGTCAACCGGTAGTGTCCAGGCGTTGCATCCTGAGTTCCTGCGAACATCAGAACGTCGTGGAAAAGCGCGTCGTCGAACAGTCCTGCGTTCTCCAACTGCGATCTCTCGACATCGGAGGAAGTAACCCCTGGCACTGCACCATCAGCACCAATTGCAACCCGGTCCTGCAGGTCTGGTGTGTTACGGAAGAGTGGGATCTGGGTTATTGAGTCCTGCTCGATGCGCAAAAGGCGCACCCGGGCTGACAGGTGCGAGCGGATGATCTCACTGGAACGTTTGAGGCCGGCTTCAGTATCGGGCGTTACTACGCGAAGCCCCAATAGCAGCGTGGACGATGCGTTCTCAATCGGAGGAGGAAGCTCGAACTCCAGATTGACGATCTCACCGGCTTTATCCAGTGAGACTGGCCTGATGAGCGGCACTTCACTACGCATCGCAGGGTTCTCCTTGGTGACCCTCTGAGCGGGCTTTGCGTTCTCAGTGCTTTGCCCGCAGCCCGTGACGCCGGCCACGACGAGCATGGTCAGCGCGCTCAACAGAATCGAAGTTCTGGTCTTTTGCTTCATTGACTACGCCTCTTTCTGATACGTGCAATCCTATCGCCTAGGCAGTCTGGAGTACCTGAGCACGCCGAAGAATAGGAAAACCCCTACTCACTGCTTGAGCCACGTCACAGTTCAGTCGCGTCGCCGTCGCCCCTCTTCGCGGCCTGCTCCCGATTCTTCTTCTTGTACGCCGTCCCCCAATCCCGCATCGCCAGCAACACCGGCACCAGCGTCTGCCCCAGCTCCGACAGCCGGTACTCCACCTTCGGCGGCACCTCCGGGTACACGTGCCGCACCACCACGCCATCGGCCTCCAGCTCCCGGAGCTGGCTGGTCAACATCGATTGGGTGGCGTTGGGAATCAGCCGGGTCAGCTCCATGAAGCGTTTGGTGCCGGACACCAGGTAGAACAGGATCACCGGCTTCCACGTGCCGCCCATGACCGAAAGCGTAGCCTCTACGCTGCAGCCGGTTTTGCCATATACGCGCCGTGCCATTACGGGATACTCCTGAAAACCGTAGTACCTATGGAAAAGCATAGTTCTTGTGACATCCACGGCACGACCATAGCATGCAGCTCATGTCCCCCGAAGGTGATGCACGCCCATGAAATTCAATGCCCTGCTGGCCAGCAAAGACGATGGCCAGGTATCCACCACGCTGGTGAGCTTTGACGAAGCGGACCTGCACGACGGCGATGTGCTGGTGCAGGTGGACTACTCCACGCTGAACTACAAAGACTCGCTGGCGATGACCAACCGCTCGCCGATCATCCGCAGCTTCCCGATGATTCCCGGCATCGACCTGGCCGGCACCGTGCTCGAATCAAGCCACGCCGGTTTCCGCGCAGGCGAGCGCGTGGTGCTCAACGGCTACGGCCTGAGCCAGACTCACCACGGCGGCCTTGCCCAGCGCGCGCGCGTGCCCGGGCAGTGGCTGGTGAAGCTGCCCGACAGCATCAGCAGCAAGGACGCCATGGCCATCGGCACCGCCGGCTACACCGCCATGCTGTGCGTGCTGGCGCTGGAACACGGCGGGGTGAAGCCCGAGCACGGCGACATCCTGGTGACCGGCGCCAACGGCGGCGTGGGCTCCATCGCCGTGGCGATCCTGTCCAAGCTGGGCTACCGCGTGGTGGCCTCCACCGGCCGCCCGGAGCACGCGCAGTACCTGAAGGACCTGGGCGCCGCCGAGCTCATCGACCGCGCCACGCTCGCCGGCCCGCGCACACGCGGGCTGGATGCCGAGCGCTGGGCGGGCGTGGTGGATGTGGCCGGCAGCCACACGCTGGCCAATGCGCTGGCGCAGACCAAGTATCGCGGCGTGGTGGCGGCGGCCGGGCTGGCGCAGGGCGATGACCTCACCACGTCGGTGCTGCCCTTCATCCTGCGCAACGTGACCTTGGCCGGTATCGATTCGGTGCAGGCGCCGCACAATGTGCGCGAAGAAGCCTGGACGCGGTTGGCGACCGATCTGGACCTGGGCAAGCTCGCCAGCACAGTAGAGGTGATTGGCCTGAAGGACGTGCTGGATATCTTCCCGGCATTCCTGGAAGGCAAGGTGCGCGGCCGGTTGGTGGTGGATGTAAACGCCTGAGCACCACACGCTAAGATGCACGGCGCAACGCAGCGCTTTCAGCGAATGGATCGAAGGGCGCCCACACCGGGCGCCTGACGCTCTGGTAGGGTCGCACCCCAGTCGACTGCACGCACAAGTGCAACAATCGATTGCGGCATGACCACAAACGAAGACACCAACGTTCCAGCAAAGACGGAGAGCAACACGTGGCAACGGCTAAAGGATTAGCAGTGCTGGGCGCCAGCGCAGCACTAGCAGCAGGAAGCATACTCACAGCAATCGCTGCCACTCCTCCCAGTACGCCCGCATGGCCGGACGTACGCGAAACCATCCTGCAGCTCCTGGAACAACGCGCCCTCTACCGCGACAAGATCGACTGGCCGGCCGCGCGCCAGCAGATACATCAAGCCAACGGAACCGCAGAAGCCGACAAGATCCTGGACCAGCTGATCGCCCGCAGCACAGGCAACCACGGCCGCTGGATCCGCGGATCGCAGATGTCGCGTGACATTGGAGGAATGCAGCGTGTAGCAAGCGCCGAAGCGCTGCATCGTCCACAAGCTCAGGCAGCGACCACCAGCCGAGGGCCCGAGCGCGCCGATGAAGCCGATCCCATCGGCTGGATTTCCATCCCTCCTTTCATGCAAAACTCGATGGAACCCTCTGAGGTTCTGGATCGGCAGCGGTTGACGTTCGCGCGTCAGTTGCAGTCTCAGCTCCGAAAGGAAGATGAGCGGGATCGCTGCGGCTGGATCGTGGATCTTCGGCAGAACCAGGGCGGAAACATGTGGCCCATGCTGGTGGGAGTAGCGCCGCTGCTTTCCACGGATCCAAAGCATCGGGAGGTGATCGGCGCATTTGTCGGAGGCCCGCAGCGCCAGACTTGGAGCATCGAGTCCAGCATGGTGCTGCTGGATGGGCGCGCACCCGTGGCGCTGGATTCTCCGGCGTACTCCCTGCGGCACCCCGCTCCACCGGTAGCGGTGCTTATCGGTCCAAAAACCGGCAGTTCCGGTGAAGCGGTGGCACTGGCCTTCAGGGGTCGCCCTGCCACACGAAGCTTCGGCCAGGCGAGTGCTGGTTACTCCACGGCCAACGTTCCGACGCGTCTGCCAGACGGCAGCATCCTGTTGCTCACAGGCTCGGTGTCGGTCGACCGGAACCTCAAAGGTGATGGCGGGAAGCTGCAGCCGGATGTCACTGTCAGCAGCGCAGCGGATGCCGAGCAAACAGCACGCAATTGGCTGCTTGCACAATCTCAATGCCAGGCAATGGCATCCAACCGGTAGGGTCGCACCCCAGTTGACTGCACGCAGCAGCGCACCAACCGATTGCGGCATGACCAGAAACGAAGCCACCCGCTCCAACGGCATCAACCAGCCTTAGCGTGCTCGCTTCCAACTACGCCATTCAGCACTCCGGCTCTCGCCTCCCGGGTCGTAACATGAAATTTCACCGTAACGCAGCACGTGTTACAGCGAAAAATCATGTTACGACGTGAGCCGCAGGAATCAGTCAGCCCTTACAGCGCAATCCGCGCCACAGACTCCTCACTCCCCTTCTCGTCCTTGTCGCCATTCTTGATGGTCACGTACAGGACGTTCTTCTTAGCATCCAGCGCCAGGCTGTTCGGGTGGGTCGGCACGTCATAGGTGCCTACCTTCTTGTAGCTCTCGCTGTCATACGCCGTCACCGTGCCCGCTTCGCGGTTGGTCACGTACAGGCGCTTGCGCGGCGCATCCAGCAGCAGGCCCAGCGGGCCGGCGTCGGTGGCGATGCTGGCCAGTTCCTTGCCAGTGGCGGGGTCCAGCACCAGCACGCGCTGGCCCGGGTGCTTGGAAACGAAGCCCGGAATGCTGCTGGCCTGGTACTTGCGGATCATCTCCAGGCCCTGGTCGGTCACGAACAGGCGCTTGCCGCTCGGGTCCAGTGCCAGGTTCATCGGCTGCTCGGCGCTGATCTTCAGGCGGTTTTCCACCTTGCCGCTCTCAGTGCCCACCGTGACCACTTCACCCAGCAGGTTGGAGGTGAGCACAAGCTTGTTGGCGGCATCCAGGGTCAGGCCGGGCGCCTTGGCGTTGCCCAGGCCCGGAATGGTGTTGATCAGCTTCAGCGACTGGGTATCCACCACGAACAGCACGCTGCCTTCGCCGGAGTGGCCGGTGACATAAAGGCGGTTGTTCGGGGAATCCACCACCAGCTCGCGCAGGTCGTGGGTGTAGCCGGCCTTGCCATCCTTGCCGACCTTCTTCTCCATCAGCTGCACGATGCCCACGGCCTTGTTGGAGGCGGTGTCGACCACGGTCACCGAGGTATCCACGGTGTTGCCCACGTACAGGCGGTTGTGGGCGTCATCAAGCACCACGCCGAAGGCTTTGCGCTCCAGCGGAATCCTGGCTCCCACGGCCAGCGAATCCGGGTTCAGGCGCAGCACCTGCGCCGGGCCGGCGGCGTCGCCGAAGCCGCCGGAGGAGGCCACGAACAGCGCGTTCTGGGTGGGGCTGAAGGCCAGCTCGTACAGGCCCTGGGCAACGGCGGCGCGCTGCACGGAGGAGGCGGCGGCAGTAGTGGCGGCCTTTTCAGCGGCAAAGGCAGACGGGGCGCCAAGGGTCAGGCTGACGGCCAGCGCCAGGGCGGCCGAACGGAACAGGGAACGAGGGTACATGCGAGCGTCCTTGTGAGAGGCAGAGGAAGGATCCTGGCTCGCGTGGCCGCTGGGAGGAGCGGCCAACCACACGGTCGAATGACGTGGGAAGGCTGGCTGGCCCGGACATCTTAACAGGGGTGGCCGGCGGCTGGATTCTTCCGTCCCACGCCATGAGACGCCCCTGCGCGATCCTGCGACCCGCTTCGGAGGATCAACATGAACAAAATCGACCTAGATTGGCTGGAGGAGTTCGACCAGGCCATGCTCGGGCTGTATGCCATCAACCACAGCGATGCCGGCATGGATGAGCAGCTGCTGGTGAGCTATTACGACCTGGAGCCGCGTGAGGCGGCGCTGGCGTTTGGCAATGATTACGATCTGGACCGGATGAATCCATTGTGGCCACCGATGGGGCTGGCGTTGAACAGCTGAGCTGCGGCGGCTTCCGCTACCTGTTGACGTCAGGCACCGTCGCCTTTTCGCGACCGAGCCTCAATCTGCCGCAGGATCTCCGCTACCCGACGTTCCAGCTCCATCCTATCGACTTCGCTTGGTAGCGTTCTCCGAACAAGGGCCTCGTAGTCCTCCCCTGTGCACTGGTTCACAAACAGGCACATGTTGCCCATCACCACGCCAGACGGCTCGCAGTCGTAGCCCATGCGGCAGGCCGCCACCATCCAGGCTCCGCTCGCCAAGCGGCCGTTCACCAGCGCTTCGGCTGATGCGCCTACGTCTGCTGGGTACTCAACGCCGAGCGTATTGCCGAATGCGAACACTGCGGCAGGATCGTCGGAGGCGAGCACTTCGGTAAGAAGGCTCGCAGCGCCAGCGGGATCCTTCTTCCTGTGGTTTATCGCGCCGTCCATTGCCCGGGCGGCGAGATCACCGTTCTCGGCAGCCTGCGCGTACCAACCGCGGATGAGCTCCGTCGGCACGATGGCGCCGCCATCTACAGCGTCGCATTCGGCAAGGCGCAGCTGTACCAACTGTTCCTGTGCATGCGCCTGGGCGGGGTCGGTGAATTGCCCCCTGCTCTGCTCATAGCCCCTGACAAACCTTTCGCGATCCAGATTGACGATGAAGCAAGCGTCATAAGCTTCCGCCAGCTTGCGCTGGGCCAGCGCATCGCCCGCCTTGGCCCGCTCCTTGAGCGCTTCAAAGGCTCTTACCCGGCCTTCCTGTGCCAGACGCTCCCGGGCGACGGGTGAACTCGTTCGATCAGCAGTCGCGGCAACCGAACGTGGCGACTGAGGCGCTGTGGCGTGCGGGGTTGGCGCTTCAAGCTGCGTTGCAGGAACGTAGTGCCACAGGGCAATTCCCGCCAGAGCAGCACCTACGCCGATCCCCAGCCATCGCTTGGTTCTTCCATCCACAGCGCCAACTCCTTTTGCCTTTGCGGCCACGACCAATCAATACCATGCACTTGCTGCCCCCAGCATGTGCCGCCGTTCCTCCCTCAATGGCCTTCAGTCAACGCCAGAATCTCCCCCACCCTGCGTTCCAGTTCCTCCCGCTGCGCCTCATCTCGTAGCTGCCGCTGAACGTAGGTCTCCAGGTCTTCGCCGGCACAATCGCTCATTTCCAGGCAAATGGTTTCCACCACCCTGCCGGAAGGCCCGCACTCGTATCCCATGCGGCAGGCCGCCACCATCCATGCCTGCGTTGCCAGTTCGCCGGTCGCCAGCGGCTCGCTCGGTCCGCCTTTACCGGCAGGGGCGCCCTGCCGCAGCGTGCCACCGAACATGAAGACGGCTGCAGGGTCACCGGAAGCAAGCACTTCCTCAAGAAACTGCGCTGTTTCCGCCGGATCCTGGCGATTGAGGTTGCTCGCGCGCACCATCGCGCGGGCGGCCAGATCGCCATTATCTGCGGCCGTGGCGAACCATTGAGCGGCCAGTTCCAGGCGCGTAGCGTCCTCGACATCCACTGCGTCGCACTTGCCAATACGTTCGCGTGCTGCCTGCTCCAGCACCCGCACCTGGGCCTCGTCGCTGAGCAGGCGCTTCCTGTTCTCCACTCCGGTCAGGAACTCGTCGCGTTCAAGGTTGACGAACAAGCAATCGGCATAGGTCTCCGCCAGCAAGCGCTGGGCCACCGCGTCGCCCGCTTCGGCCCGCTGCTTCAGTTCCTTGAATACCCTCACCCTGCTGGCTTCCGCCAAGCGGCCCTGGCTGGGGCGGGTTTCCGTTCCATTGGCGCGGACGTCGGCCGTGCCGGGCAACGGCGCCAGCTCACCTTTCGCACTTGGCGCATCACCCTGCACGGCCGGAACGCCTCGCCACACGAAAACGCCCACGAAGGCAGCGACTACGCCAACCGCCAGCCAAGCTCTGGTCCTGCCAACCATCTCACCCCCCTTGAGTGCCAACTACCGGATTCACTCAACCCGCAGCGAACAGACACCATCGCGGAACGAATGCGGTGGAATGCAGCGCTCCTTGAACAGACGCGAGATCCCTTCAATCTGCTGGTCAAGCTCACCCGCATCCTGTGGTGACATCAGGTAGGAGCGCGCGTATTCCTCGTACGTCTCCCCGGTACATCTGCCCGATTCCAGACAAGCCTGCTCCATCACGGCGCCTGACGGACCACAGTCGTGCCCCATGCGGCAGCCGGTGATCTCCCATGCGATCGATGAAATGGGGCCATACAGAAGTTCGTCGTACTTGGAATCTCCCGTCTGCGGTTTCACGCCCAGGATGAACTCCCCCATGGCAAACGCAACCGCCGGATCGTTCGACGCAATGACCCGTTGAACAATGCCGGTGGAGGCAGCCCGGTCGAGCGCCTGCTGCTTTCTGTGAATCACAGCCATCTGCGCGGCAATATCGCCGTTCTTCGCGGCCTCTTCGTACCACTTTCCAATCAAGGCCCAACGCACGACGCCGCCGTCAACGGCTTGGCAGTCAGCGATGCGCTTCGCCGCGACCTGCATCGCCACTTCGGCCATATCGGAAGGGGCGATGACCCTCAACATCGACGCGTAGTCGTACCCCGAATTTTCCGGCGTTGGCTTGGCACGGAAGCAAGCCTCATAGGCCTCGGCCAGGTTGCGCTGGGCAACACGCTCGCCCTTTTCGGCGCGGGCCTTCAGGTCCTCGAAGGCCTGGACCTTCTTCTTCAAGGCAGCGGGGTCCAATGGCGCATCCGGGACCACCATGCGCTGCTCAACAGGCAGGGCCGGGCGCTCACAGGGAGATGTGGTCACATCTACCGGAGCAGGTAGCGCAGCGGGTGCGTTCTTCCAAGCGTCATATCCCGCGATCGCCGCGATCACCGCGACAGCCGCTGCTCCGATCAAAACGGCCCTGCGTTTCGCCATGGCTCAAACTCCCTTTGAGTTCCGTAGCATGCGACAGCGGCCCCAGGCTGACAAGATAGCCTCAAGCACCTCATTCCTGTCCCATTGACACCGCATTCCCTATAGTTGACCCCAACCAATGCAATGGAATGGCCCATGAGCGTGATGTCATCCGGCCGGTGCCTGGCAGTTGCACTCGCCGTCGCCCTGAGCGCCAGCGCCTGCGCACGGACGCCGCCCACCGAACACAAAGGGACTTCGAACATGTCGGAAGCAACAGAAACCGGTCGCACCCTCAACGGCCACACCTACACCGATGCGCCGGTGGATGTGAAGCTGGGGCCGAACACCTTCCGCATTCCCGCCAACTACCTGGACAGCCAGATCGCACCGTGGCCCGGCGAGGGCGTCAGCCTGGTCATCGAGTGGCCGGACATGAAACCCACGCCCCCGGGCGCCCGCGCCAACCCCCGCACCAATGATTTCCGCAAGGAGATCCGGATCCTGGTTGACCACATCGACCGGGTGCCGATCGAGAGCCTGCTGCAGCGCCAGGTGAGCAACGACGCCATCACCGTGGAAGGCTCATTGGAGCGCAATGACCCTTCCAAGCGGCTCGATCTGCGCGTTGCGCAACCCGAGCAGCTGGGGCTGACACCCTATGCCTTCAACGAAGCGCTGATGGCCGAGTATGCGCGCGCCTATGAGACGAAGTATGGCGCTCCGCATCCCCGCAACCCGGCATACGAAGATGACTGGTACATCGGCCGCGACGCAGCCGGCCAGCTCAGCACTTTCATCAAGTGCGACAGCCGCAGGCATCGCGAGGACGGGCTGCAGATCAACGGCAGCGAGGTCGTCAACACCGATTCAAGAACGGTTGCCAGTTGCACCCACTACATCGTGGACACGGAAAGCAGCCTTTCGATCAGCCTTTACTACAGCCGTGTGTTTCTCAAAGATTGGAAGGCCATGGAAGTGGTCGTACGGGACGTCTTGAACCACTCAGAGGTCAAGTAGACCGCATCGCTTATGCGGCCGGGGGATGACGCTTTCAGCCCCCTCGTGGCGAGAGATATCGACGTTGGCGGCCCGCCTCCTGTCCCGTTGACACCACATTCCCTATAGTTGACCCAACCACTGCAATGGAATGGCCCATGAGCGTGATGTCATCCGGCCGGTGCCTCACAGTTGCACTCGCCGTCGCCCTGAGCGCCAGCGCCTGCGCAAGGACGCCGCCCACCGAACACAAAGGGACTTCGAACATGTCGGAAGCCACACAAACCGGTCGCACCCTCGATGGCCACACCTACACCGATGCACCGGTGGACGTTAAGCTGGGGCCGAATACCTTCCGCATTCCCGCCAATTACCTCGACAGCCAGATCGCACCGTGGCCTGGCGACGGCGTCAGCCTCATAATCGAGTGGCCGGACATGCAGCCCACGGCCCCGGGTGCGCGCGTGGACCCGCGCACCAATGATTTCCGCAAGGAGATCGCCGTGTCCATCGACTACATCGATACCGCGCCCATTGAGACCTCGCTGGAGCGGCTGTCGTCCAACACCGCGGTGACCGTGGAAGGCTCCGTCGAGCGTGACAACCCCAAGGATCGGCTGGATCTGCGCGTGGCCCAGCCAGAGAAGATGGGGCTGATTCCCTACGCCATCGACGAAGCAAAGATGGCCGCCTATTCCAAGGCCTACCAGGCGCGCTACGGCAAGCCGCATACCCGCAACGCCGGTTTCGAGGATGACTGGTACGTGGCACGCGGCCCGGGCGGCAACCTCACCACCTTCATCAAGTGCGACAGCAGCACCTTCCGCGAAGACGGCGTGCGGCTCGACGGTGACCAGGTCATCCAGGCGCAGGGCGCCGTTGCCGCTGGCTGCATCCACTACTTCACCGACGTGGAGAACAAGCTCTCCATCACCCTCGATTACAAGCGAGCCTTCCTGAAAGACTGGAAGCGCATGGAAGATGCAGTGCGGGACCTGCTGTCGCGCACCAAGGCAAGGTAACCCACGCTTACAGGGATTAGTACATGAGTGGATTGACCCAGAACGACATCCGGATCCTGACCAGCTACGCCGACGCGGGCAACCGCGAGCTGTACTGGAACTACCTGTCCCAGCTGCCGGGCGCCGACGGTTACGGAACGCTGGCGCTGGGCGTGGTGCGCAACGACAGCCTGCCCGGGCGGGTGGCAAACAGTTACGCGCAGGAGCATGCACGCAACCAGCACGACAATGGCTCGCGCTTCGCCAATGCGGACCTGAGCGAGCGACAGTGGGAGGCCTTCGGCCAGACCCTGCTCAAGCGCGACCTGGAGCTGCGCAGTTACTGGATGGGACAGAACCAGCCGGACAAAGCCCTGAACCTGCCCGGCAAGGACGTGATGCGCGCGCACGACCGCGCGTTCGAGCTGCACAACCTGGACCCCAACTGCTGGACACCCCGCGTGCTCCTGCAGGCCGCCCTGAAGGAAAGCGGCCCGGAGAAGGTCGAGCAGATCTGGGCCAACATGCTGGACAACAACTACCTGGGCGCAACCCGAGTAGGCAGGACCGGCTATGACGCCATCGCCCAGATGGGCGTGGTGGAAGGCGGCCAGTACCTGGCCCGGCTGGGCGCCACCGAAGCCACCCAGCTGCTGGAAGGCCGCTCGGCCACCAACCCCAACGTCATTGGCGGCAACAGCCACTACGCCATGTACTTCGAAGCGGACCAGAAGTGGGCGAACGTCAGCACCGGCGGCGGCCACGTTTCCATGCGGGAAGAGACCAGCCCCAGCCGCATTGCCGAACTCAACGACGCCCGCGCCGTGCGCCTGGAGCGCCAGCAGAAGGCCACCCAGTTCCACGAGGATGACCCGTACCGCACCATCACCCGCAGCCCGTTCACGGCCTCGCTAGACGGCGCGCCGGGGGACCGGCAGCAAGCCCCCACCCGGCTGGCCGATATCGGCCCGGGCCATGCCGACTACGCACTGGTGCAGCAGGTACGCGAAGGCGTGGCCGCCATCGACGCCAGGCAGGGCCGCGCCCCGGATGAGAACAGCGAACGGCTCACTGCCAGCGTGGTGGCACTGGCCCGCCAGAACGGGCTGGACCGCGCAGACCACGTGCTGCTGAGCCACCAGACCGCCGACAGCCCCGCCGGGCGCAATGTGTTCGTGGTGCAGGGCGACCCTGCCGATCCGGCGCACCGCCGCGCCTCGATGCCCACGGATGTGGCCGTGCAGACGCCGGTGGAGCAATCGCTGCAGCGGTTGGAGGTGGCTGGCCAGGAGCGCCAGCAGCAGGGGCTGGCACAGACCCAGCAGCAGGAACACAACCACCACCCAACAATGCGGATGGGATAGCACCCAGCGGCAGCGCCCCCGCCTCCCCGGTAGCGCCGACTGTTAGTCGGCTCCCCCCGCGAGCCAGCCCCCCAAACCCCCGCGCGCACCCACCACCAAATTGCCTATAGTTCGCCTACCGGCACCCCGGCCCAGCACAAGGAACTGCCATGGCCCTCCCCACCCAGGAAGCGTCCGTCGCCCTCCTGATTGATTGCGACAACGTGCCGCCGGAGATCGCCGAGTTCGCGCTGCAGCGCGCAGCACAGGCAGGGCGGGTGACGGTTCGCAGGGGCTACGGCAACCCGAACACGATCAACAAGGGATGGGAACAGGTTCTGGTTCGGCAGTCGTTTACCAGTTGCCTGCAGTTCCCCTACGCGCCCAGGAAGAACAGCACCGACATTGCCTTGTCGCTGGACGCGCTTGAGCTGCTGCTGGACAAGCGTGCACAGACCTTCTGCCTGGTCACCGGTGACAGCGACTTCGCCTACCTGTGCCGCAAGCTCAGGGAACGTGGTGCAACTGTCTACATTGCGGGCGCGGCCAATAGCCCGGAAGCACTGCGAAAGGCGTGCGATCAGTTCTATGAGTGGACGCCGGTAGCAAAGCCCGTAGCGAAGCCCGCGGAAAAGGTGGCCGACGTGGTGGCCAAGCCCACGGTTGCACCCGTGGCGAAGGCCAAGAAGCAGGCACCGAAGAAGGCTCCAGCGGCCAGCCCCCTCCCGAAGCAGAGCCCGCCATTCGTGGTGAAGGCAGTAGAGACGCTGTTTCCGTCCTTCCCCAATGGCCGGGTGACGTTGAACGCACTCTCGGAACATATTCGGCTCACTCAACCGACCTTCAAACCGCGTACCTACGGTCACGCCAAGCTGGTCACCATGCTCAAGACGTATCCTTTGCTCAAAACCCATCAGGACTCCAAAGGCCACTGGACGGTGAGCCTGGCCCCAAAGAACACAAACGGATCGACCGCCAAAAAGGCATTGGTCGTGTAGCCACGCGCACCCCATTCCTGCTCCGTTGACGCAGCATTCCCTATAGTTGACCCCAACCAATGCAATGGAATGGCCCATGAGCGTGATGTCATCCGGCCGGTGCCTGGCAGTTGCACTCGCCGTCGCCCTGAGCGCCAGTGCCTGTGCCAAGGCCCCACCCACGGAAAAGGGACACAAGGAACCTGCCATGTCTGAAGACACCAGCCAGAGCCGCACAGTGGATGGCTACACCTACACCACCGCGCCGGTAGCAGCCCAGCTCGGCCCGCACCGCTACGCGTTCCCGGCCAACCTCTACGACGACCAGATCGGCCCTGCCATTGGTGGCGGCGTTGGCCTGACCCTGATGTGGCCCGAGCTCAAGGCGGCACCCCCGGGCACGCGCGCCGCCCGCTCCATGGCCGACCACCACCGCGCGATGTCCATGTCGGTGGACTACATCGACGGCGTGCCGATCACGGAGCTGCTGGGCCGCATGACCAGCACCGACGCCACCAGCGAGGAGGGCTCGGCCTACCGCAAGGATCCGCGCCGCCGGCTGGACATGCGCACCCCGGGCGCCGAACAGTTCGGGCTGACGCCCTACGCCATTGATGAAGCGCGGATGGTTGAGTTCGCCCAGGCGTACGAAAAGCAGACCGGCATGCCGGCCAAGCGCAACGCCAACGTGGAAAGCGACTGGTACATCGCCCGCACCCCGGGCGGCGAGCTGGCAACCTTCATCAAGTGCGACAAGCTCCAGGAGGGGCGCGACTCACTCACGCTGAAGGGCGACCAGATTGTGATCGACGAAAGTGTCCCGGTCTCCGGCTGCACCCATCAGTTCGTAGATGCCGAGAACAACCTTTCGGTGACCCTCTCCTATCCCAGGGCGTTCCTGAAGGACTGGAAGGCCATCGAGGCCGCCGCGCGCGGCGTGCTGAGCGCATACAAGGTTGAGTGACCCAGGATGTTCAGGAGGAACAACGCGTGAGCGGATTGAATCAAAAGGATCTCGACATCCTGCGGGCCTACGCCGACGACGGCAACCGCGAGCGGTATTGGAACTACCTTGCCCAGAAGCAGGGCAATGATGGCTACGGCCTGCTGGCGCTGGGCGTGGTGCGCAACGACAACCTGCCCGGCCAGGTGGCCAATGCCTATGCCCAGCTCGAAGCCGCCGACCAGCACGACCGCAACCCAGAGCTGCAGAACCGCACGCTGACAGAGCGCCAGTGGGAGGCGTTCGGCCAGACCCTGCTGCACCGCGACCTGGAGCGCCGTGAGGCCTGGCTGGAAGCCGGCAACCCCGCCCTGGCGCTCAACCTTCCGGGACGGGATGTGCAGAAGGCGCACGACCTGGCCTTCGAGCGCCACAACTTGGACCCGAACTGCTGGACCCCGCGCATCCTGCTGGAAGCCACCCGCAAGAACCTGAGCGAAGACGCCGCCGAGAACGTCTGGAAGGAAATGCTCAACAACGAGTACCGGGGCACCGCGCGGGCATGGAACACCGCCGGGCATGCCTACGACGCCATGCCGTGGGGCCAGGCCACCGCCTACGTGGCCAAGCTGGGCGTGTATGAGCTGAGCATGGCCGACCAGTCGCTGCCCACCAGCAACCCCAACATCATTGGCATACGCAGCTCGTACCACGTGTATGACCCGAAGGCCGGCACCTGGGCGCACCACACCGAAAGCGGCTTCCCCATGCAGGAACGCAACCCACGCGTGCTGGAAGGCCTGAACGACACCCGCGAGGTCCGCCGCGAGCGCGAGGAGAAGGCAACCCACTTCCACCCCGATGACCCGTACCGGCAGCGCATTGAAACCCCGAAGGTGGTGCTCAACGACCTGCCCGGCCAGGACCCGAACACCCGCCTGGCGGCACTTCGCCCCGGCGATGCGCATTACCCGCTCTACCAGCAGATACGCGAACACGTGGCCGCGCTGGACGCCAAACACGGGCGCAGCTTCGATGAAACCAGCGAACGGCTGACCGCCAGCCTCACCGCGCTGGCCGTGGAGAACAAACTGGACCGGGCTGACCACGTGGTACTGAGCCAAGCCACCGCAGAGGGTGCGGCCGGCCGCAACGTGTTCGTGGTGCAGGGCAACCTGCATGACCCGGCACAGCAGCGCGCTGCCATGGCCACTGAAATGGCCGTGCAGACGCCGGTGGAGCAATCACTGCAGCGGCTGGATGAAGCAGGCCAGGAACGGCAGGCCTTGGCCATGCAGACCGAGCAGCGCACGCAGCAGAACCAGCAGGAACTGGAAGCCCGCAGCATGCGAATGGGGTGAGGCGAACATCCCTCCGGAAGCCACGTGCACATGGCTTCGCGGAATTACCCATCAGGGCCGGTGGCGCAGGCCGGCCCGGCACACCCTCAGCGGGGCCTGCCCTGCCCCTTCGGTACTTCGCTCCCCACCGGGAACGAATCCCCCCAAACGTAGAGATCAACGCCTTGGGCGCTCCGGTCCAGGTTCACGCAATCCTGGATCAACGACCGCAGCACGTGCGTAGGCGAACGCTCACTACGCCACGCCGAAAGCTGAAAGGCGCGGCGTAGATCGGGGTCTAGCTTCACCCTCATGTACACCTGCTTTTTCATTGGATGACGTCCTCGGGGACGAACTGCCCCGTGTCGGAATTGATCTCACCGTGGTAGATCGTGCGCTCCACGAACCGGGGCACCCGGGGATCTTCCACCGCCGGCGGCCCCAGCAGCTTGATGGTGATCACCCCAGCGCAGGCTTCGATCTGCAGCTTGCGGCCCACGTCGAAGCCCATCTGCCGCAGCCAGCGGCCGCGGATCTTCAGGTAGGGCACCTTCAGTTCCTCGTGGAACTCCGGCGGCGGTGAGCAGGTTGCAGGCTTTGCGGTGCCGGCCAGATGCGCCCGGCGAGCACGCCGGCGTGAGGGCAGTTCATCGAAGGACGTGTCGTCCCAGTGCGTTTGCATGTTGGACCTCCTGTAAGGATCGCCCCTCGCCGGGATGGCGAGGGGGTCGGGAGGTTAGAAACCGACTAGCGAGATGCGGCGGGCGTATTTCCACGAGGGTGTTGTATTAGCCACCCTCCCGACAAAGGGACGTCCAACATTGTCTCGCTAGAGGAGTTTCTACGCTCCGTTGACCACTCTGCTGGAGTGGTCAACGGATGGGAAATCGGTTGTTCCTGTTGATTTCGGCGGTTTGGTAGACGCTGCCTAATGGTTGGCGCGAATGGCTCGCTACGGTCTCAAGATCTGGGATGCGGAGCACGCAATCTATGGATATCACTGAGAGAACAGTAGAAAAAATGAATCGTATCGACGCTGACTGGCTGCGGGAATTTGATGAGGCGATGCTGTGCTTCTTCGCCATCGACCATGCGGACGCAGGAATGGATGAGAGAGAGCTTTCCTGGTACGCGGATCTACCGCCTGATGATGCTGCGTTGGCCTACGGGCAAGACTTCGATCTGTGCCGGATTGACACGTTCTGGCCGAGTGCGGGATTGAGGCGCACTAGCTAACGGGCTGATTGCGCGACACTTCGCCTACGGCACACGCACCGTTCATGCAGAAGCAACGCTATCAGGGCTGCCACGTGGCTTAGCACTAACGACTATGCGAGGCCGTCACAAGCGGCGCCGGATACTTCAACCATCGCGATACCGGAGCAAGGTGGTGGCCGATACACTCACAGAGGAAGCGCGTAGCGAGCGCATGTCATTGATCAAGGGGAGTGGGACGAAGCCAGAAATGACCGTGAGGCGTGGCCTCCACGCATTGGGATTCAGGTTTCGGCTTCACGACCGAGGATTGCCCGGTCGACCCGACATCGTGCTCCCGAAGTACAACGCGGTCATTTTCGTCCACGGCTGCTTCTGGCACGCCCATCATTGTCAGAAAGGGCGCATTCCTGGAACAAACGCGGCCTTCTGGCAGGGAAAATTCCAGAACAACAGAAAGCGCGACGCGCGTGTAACCCGGGCGCTACGGAAGGATGGCTGGAGGGTTTTCAAGATTTGGGAATGTGAACTCAGAACTCCCGCGCTGCGTGATAGATCGATCGCGAGGGTGGCGCGCCTACTGCGTGCCACACCTCGCTGACCTATGGTCCAGCTAGCTATCGAGGCTGTATCTCGCGAACTGGACCCTAACCTTTCCACTGCCGGTCTTGATTAGCGCGTCGCCTTTGCCCACGAGCTGCTCTGCTCCGCCCTCATCCAAGACAACTCGACTCTCGACAAGAGTATTCACCCTTAAAGCGATCTTGCCCGGGAGGTTGCCCTTTACTACGGTGTTAACAACGGTCACAACCGGTTTTTGGGTAGAGACAATCAAGTGTATTCCCGCAGCTCTGGCCTTCTGGGAGATCCTCTTCAAATTCGACTCGACCTTCTTCCGCTCATCGTCGTCATTCGTCAGATCCGCGTACTCGTCCAAGACTATGATCCACCGCGGCAGCGTCTCTCCTGAGGCAATGTACTCCGCAATGCTACGGACGTTTCCAGGCGTCGACTTGAACAAGGCATAGCGGCGCTCCATCTCCTGGACGCCCTCCTCCAGCAATGCAATTGCATCCTCAGGCATAGTGCCGATGGGGCCATCCGTATGCGGAAGGTCCTCCAAAGAATTGAGCTCCGTACCCTTCGGATCGATCAATTTCAGCCTCAATTCTTCCGGCGAATAGAAGTGTGCAGCGCCATGAAGGATTGTCAGGAGAGCCTCGGACTTACCACTACCTGTTACACCAGCCATTAGTAGATGGGGGGAGTTTGAGCTGGAAAAGTCGATTTCAACGATCTCCCCCGAAGAGTCCTCACCCACCGGAACGGCGAATCCCTTAGACGGTCGCTGCCACCTATTCCACATCTCCTCGGCGTCCACGAAGTAGCGTTCAGAATCAGACTTTGGCACTGTGATGACAACATTGCCATTGTGAGTGGAACAACCCAGCTGCATGTCTGCGGCAAGGCGCATCCTCAGCTTAAGGTTCTGAACTTGCGCCTCAATCTTGCTCACTGAGACTCCGTATGCGGGAACAACTGCATATTCCACGAAAGCGGGGCCCTCCTTGTAGGGAGACTCTGCTTTTGGCCGGTTGACCTTCACGTGAAACTCTGACAAATAGGAAATCAGCTTGTCATATCGCTGCTCCAAGGTCTTCTCATCGATCTTGTTGGGCTGCGATGACCGCGGGGTTGCGGCCTCCACCTCGCGGCTAATCTCTTCGGGCACTTCAACGGGGCCCGGGCTCAAGACCGGATCCGCCTCGGGTGCAACGTCATGAATGATCTTCGATTCACCGAGACGCACAGGATCTTCCGCAGATGGAGCTTCCACCTGAGTCGAAATCACACTTGGACTCGCTCCCTGACGGCACAAGTCTTCGACTGAGTGTGCAAGAGCAGCGCCTAGCACTCTATGGCACTCAGCGTCACCGTTTTCCCCCCAGAGCACGGCGTCGTATACGGTGGGGTCAATCCGAACCTCAATTCGCCGATCGCCCTCGTCATCGTACTCTCCACCAAACTCATCCCAAGATGCGCTTTCGCCCTGGTCAGTCCTTGCCCAAGCCTGATACCAAATCAGGATTCCCATGCCAGTGGCGAATTTCGCCTTTCCTTCGGCTACAGAACGAAGGATGCCAACTGCGTGCTCGCTACTCTTGCTATTCAGCTGGAGGCCGGCGTCAAGCACGGCCAGAAGACGTTGCCCAAGAATGGACGCTTTGCTTCCCGCCGCCGAACTGATGTTTGAGCACAGCTCTACCAGCTGCTTGCTGTAGTCCCTCAGCTGTTCGGCATGCTCCCTTAGGCGTTCCTCACCGGCTTTTGGAAACGCCGTCTCGACCTCGGACTTCACTAGGCCGTAGTGCTTTATTTCAATTGGAATGAGGTTGACGCACGAAAAGTCATCGCCGCTGCCAACCGCGCTTATTCCAAGCAGGTCAGCGCGCCGCCTACTGTCACCTCGCGCGTAGCCAACGGTATCCCGCAAGAACGGATCCACTGCGTCTACAGGCACGATCAGTCGCAGCTCGCCTGATGGCGCTTCATCTACCCATCGCTGCAGCGATCTGAGGGCAAAGAAGAACCCTATGGCCCCGGTCGCCTGATGATGACCGATTGACAGCAAAGTGTTGAGACCGATTGCTCGCCTCGCGAGGGTTGACACCAGAAGCCGAGCCCTTAAATCGATCTCCCCGTTCGTCGCCGCAGGGTTGAGACGCTTAAGCCGCTCTCGTATAGCTCCACTGAGCGCGGCTGGGACGTTAGCGAGAACGAAGTAGGGCTGGACCCGCGCCTCTTCACCGCGGAATGCACCTACCGTGGTTGCTGGCCTCCAGTCCCATAGAACATAACTACCACCCACATGGCTGGACGCAGCAAGTGCGAGTGCCTGGGGATCCACCCCAAAGTCTCCAGCGACTAGCCAATTGGGAGTTGCCTTACCCACTGCGAAGTTCGCCATGACGTTGACCATGTAGGCCTCACCCATAGCTCCTTCGTAGCAGGTCAACAAGGTAGAGAGCTCAGAGTCTGTTTCGTCACTGTGCTCAAGGCTGTAGTCCAGTGTGGTGAATCGACCGGGGCTTCTTCTGATGGGCGTACGTCGCAACGGAAGGCTCGGCAACCAACCCTGCGAGCAGCCGCCTTTAACCAGTACCGCCTTTGCGGCGCCGCCTTCAACGAAGGTGATATGGCTTTCGCTGGTGTCGCCATCTGGGGCGGAGCGCCACGTGAGATTGAAGCCCGGCCTCGCTGAAAGGAGGCCCTCGTCGAGCCTACCGAGCGCCGGAATATCACCAAGTCGGTGCTTCGAGTCTCTGATCGTGACCCCCGCTACCCCTGCAAGCTCTGAGCTCGAAGCAGCGAGGTCCTTTAGCTTGACAATTAGCCCTTCGTCCATTGCAGCGGATCTACGGGACTGTGTCGCGCTTGTTAGGGCAATCTGCAGTGTCTGCACTTCTGGAGAGACACGCAAAAAGTCGTCGACCGCAGACGAGATAGACGAAGGAGTCAGCGTCGACAGGCCTTCGGCCGGAAACCGCTCACCCTGCAACCAGTCAGGAATCACTGGAGACCCGTCTAGGATTGGAACGCTTACGTGCCAACCGATGTATAGATCCTTTGGTCGCGCGTCCACGGGAACGGGCAAGAACGGGGTCTCTTGTTCGAAAACGTTCAGTGCCGCCACGAATGCAGGAAAATTCGTTCCGTCGAGTAGGGACAGGGTAGCCGCGGGCAAGGCGCCGTCAGCATATGCCTCTCTCAGACCCACCTGAACCTTCCAGGCCCATGCAAGCCTAATGGGATGGAGTGGGCTGAGCAGTACCGCAGCTGCGCTCTGAAGGCCGCTCTTCTCGGAGAACGCAACGGCGCTGAATGGATTCCGTGCCCAGAACTGATCCGATGCGGAAAGTTCGGCTATGGATCGGAGAAGCACTGAGTAAGCGGCAAGAACAGAGTGCACACGGCTCTTGTCGAGGGCATCAAGCGGAATCCGAGAGACAGTGAGCTCGCCAGATCCCTCTCGCTGCTCGATTGTCGTAAGTAGCTCGAACACGCCTAGATCTTGGTATGCGTTTCTGAGAGAGGCGTACGCCGGCAGGTTAAGGAGATCGACACTGGGGGCACTTGGGTAAAGATCCAGCCTATCCTGGAGGCTAATTGCAGACTTACACCCTGGAATTGAACCGCCATAAGCTTCCGCCTGCTTGGAGGTGGTCGCGGAGATGGCTCCCAGTGCATGCCTAGGCCCAAGCTCCGCGAGGATATGCTGCATCTCCAGCTCGAGCTGGCCCAAAACGGAGGGTTCAAGTAGCTTGTCCGTCGCGGGGCGCGCACCGCTTGCTGCTGCGGTAAAGGGCGATATCGGTCGACTGCTGGTGGACGCTATGTCTAGCGCAAAGCAGATGTTGGAGTTCGCCTTGAGGTCCACGGAGGAGGTGAGGTCCTCAATAGCACTAGCGAACTGACCGTTAGTCCCGCCCCACGCCAGACACTCCATTGGCTGGCCGTCCAGCGACCAGCCAGTTTGACTAAGCTCCAGATCGCTACCCCAGGCGGCATACATCTCGTACCGAGACGGTTTATTAATCAACGCAACCGTCGACTCGTTCGCCCGGGCCTTACAAACCCAAGGTCCAAGCGCGCGGCCACGGCCTCGGCCAGCCGACTCTTCTCTAGCCCAAAAAAGACATTCGTCCGGCCGTATCTGGACCAAGATGAGCGGCTCTACTGCCCGCACGTACTCCGGACCTTTCACCTTGATCGCCAAGCTGTTTGGCTTCGCCTTGCTAGGCGTTAGCGTTAGATCGCCAGCCAGAACAATGGTTCCTGCAGTGACCTCACATTTCTTGACTTCAAATGAGGCTCGGCAAGTACCCACGCCCGACACCTCAATTCGCGGAACCCCCTTTCCATCCCTAACTGAATCAGGAATTTCTTTGTCCTGTTCCAAGGGAACAACGAGCTCTACCCCAACATAGATGGACTGACGGGACATTTCATCGTGGAGATCAGCGGCCGTCGCTACCAGCACCGGGGGCGACTGCGGAAACGGGCGCGGCAATGGAACCCCAGTTCGTTGAATGATCAGTTGAGCACGATCGTCGACCACGGGCGCACTGAACGCGGTCTGGTCGAGTGCGGCCCATCCTTCTGTCTTCAACTTCTGGTCGGCTCGCGAGGCTAGCGCGACTCTAGCTACTGCCGAATCACTATCGTACTGGGCGTGCTCAACCGTCGCTGCCCAATCAATCCGGTCGAGCGGACTCGTCTCTTCGTCTTCCCCAAGCCCGGTTTGGAGCCGTGCAAGTTCTGCACTGATGCCATCAGCATCCACCCATCGCTCTTGCAAGATCTTGACGTAGTTCTTTGGCTTGATGCCCAGCGTCTTCTTGCGGCCTGGGTTTGGCAGCCCGGCTGCGCCGTAGAGGAACGCGGCCGTATCCGACCCACGATTACGGGCATGGGCGATCACATTATCCACCCAGCTTTCGACGTGGATCCACCAATCCTTAGCAACGCTCGATTGACCACCGCTAGTGATCTCGTAGACATCAGCCAGGAACTTCAGGATCTCCTGCGTTACGGAATCTAGCTCCTCGAGCTCGATCTCCAGTTCGGCGCAATGCTCTAGCAACACGGCGGCAGTAGCGGCCGACAGATCAACAAGCGTGGCGACGCCTGCGCCCATCTCGCCGGACTGAGTAGACGGGAATCCGGCACTCAGTAGAAGAGGATAGACGCTACTGTAGGTGGCCATGCCTCGATTCTTGCTGGCATACGTCACCGCAAGATGCCGCCCTTGCCGATACATTGCCAGCTCGCGGAAGTCTACTCGAGGCTCAACTCCCACGAGATCGTCCACCTTCTCGTGCACGAGCATCGCGAAACTAGGCACCTGATGGAAAGTCGAATTCGCGCCCTGCAGAACATCCTTGATGAAGTCAGGCGGCAGATCATCGGGCAACTCAAGCATGAGTTGTCCGCCCATTTTTGCAGCGACAATCGCAATGGCCTTGCCGATCAATGGCATGTTACTTCCCCCCGATTCCAAGATTGATCTCGATCCCCTCGTCCCCGTCAGCGGCGCCCGCGCAGAGACCCGCGCGTTCGAGCTCTGACAGCAGGAAATCGATTCGTGGCTTCAAGCCTAGCGCGTCCAGTTGCCGCTGCACATCACCCAACCGAAGCTCACTACCTGGTGAACTCGACGACATTGCCGCCATGACAACGATCCACTCGGGGCCGGGCGATACGTGTGTGAAGTTCCGGTTGACTCGCCTGAGGAATGCATAGTGGTCGGGAACGTCAGATCCCGTACGTGCAATCAGCGAGTACCTCACTGTCTCTACAAGGTTCGTGGTGCCCGAGTCATCACCTGCCTCCAGCCGCTCCTTCAGTTCTTTCGAATGCTTGGTTCGCAGCAGGGTGATGACGTCAGCGAGCTGCTTGCAGTCTGCCTTCTCGTCTTTCAGCACAGCCTCGATTGCCTTGCGACAGGTCGAACCATGAATCAGGCTCTGCCTCATGCTTGGCATGACGTCC
Organism: Stenotrophomonas maltophilia; assembly: GCA_002386405.1. GTDB lineage: Bacteria > Pseudomonadota > Gammaproteobacteria > Xanthomonadales > Xanthomonadaceae > Stenotrophomonas > Stenotrophomonas maltophilia_AD. The sequence goes on along the minus strand of DGIP01000042.1, from coordinate 12,579 downwards.
ATCTGGGCAATGCTACCCTTTTGGTACGGGATCAAAGGCCGGCTTGGCAGCAAGGAGAGTCGCGCCACATTAGCGGCGTCGCGACTGCCATCTCGGACTCCACGAGCAAGCTCCGCGAAGAAGTTTGCCTCCCAGAGAAAGGCGAAGCCAAGCGCATTGCGCAGCACACACACCGCCCAGGCTGACCACTTCCGTGGCGACAGCGCGGTATACCACTGCTCGGAACACAATCTGTCCCAGCTATCGCGGAACCAGGAGAAGGGAGTGCCAAGCTGCTGGTTCAGGACGTCAGCCGTCCACCAATCTGGCAAAGTCGTTGATTTGGCCCCCTCAGCCAAGACCGCCTTAGCCTGAGGCCAGGCCTGAGGAAGGTACTCCGACAGAGACGTGCTTGCGAGAGCCTCCTCAATACGGCTGAGTACAGGATCCCGGGCATAGTGAGACGCAACGTCGAACCAGCGCTCCGCGGCTGAACCACGCCCTCCCCCCAGCGCATACATCGTATTGAGCAGGCTAGCGAAGTTCGGAGGATTTGCCGCACCGAGACCGCCAATCGGGTCTTGAAGGAGCGCGCCGCAAAGGCCAATCGCTGAAGAAGTGTATCCGACCCCTTTATCTGGCCTAACCCCCACCAGCGAGTCCGCTATGGCATCGACTACGAGCGAAGGAAGTTCGCCGTCCTTGGTTCGTACGCCCGCTTTCAGCAACGCGGCGGTAAAGCTCGCTAGCTCATCGCCATCTCTGGGCTTTGTCTGTCGGATCTGCACACGTTTCGCCTTGCTTTCCTTGCGAACATAAATGAGGCCGGCGTCCGGAGCGCTGGAGGGTCGCTCAACTACCGACCATGCCAAGGCTGAGAGTAGGATCTCGGGACTAGACGGGTATTGCGGCCGCTTCAGCTCGGGGAAGTAGATGCTGCTCATATCGCAAGTTCCTCATGCCTTCCATTGGCGACCACTGCCAGTGTTTGCTGTGCATGGTCAATTGCTGCGATGCTTGATGACCTACAGCGCTCAATTCGCGGCTCAATGTACGCCGTAGACTCCGTTTGGCCAGAGCGATCCTCGCTAAACGATTGCGCCTCGCGCAGAAGCGCGAAGTCGAGTGCGAGCTGTCCAATTACGCCTGCATTTTCCGAGGTGTAGCACTCAATGAGTAGGCGCCCACCCATCGTACGAACCCTGAGGGATACAGCACTGATTGGCACCACCTCAACAAGCCGGGGGTGAACCTGATCCTTCAAGGATGAAATGGGCTCGGCACGGACAGAGAACGCTGGCATCAGCATGCTATTCGCTGGTCCATCTGGGTGCTGCGGGAAGATCAATGAGCGTATCGATCGTTCCAGGTCGCTCGGCAAGGCAACCGGCCTGTTCGCACAGCTACGCTTGCACCTACGCCATTGCTTGATGATCTCCGCATTGCCGTAGGTACTCGTGCCGATGCCCACTAACCTTGCCACGTAAGCCCCGTACCAGGAGACCAGCCTGCGGCGCTCGATATCTCCGCAGCCCGGTGATTCCAAGAACTCCAAGAGCGTCTCCTCGAGGTAGGCGTCGAACGGAGACCATGCCAGCGAACCAGAGAGAAGGCCGAGAGCATCCCCACTAGGGAGTTCGCCCATCGCGACACGCTGCATGGCAGCCTCCACCGAGCGCGAGTCTGTAGATCTCCATACGGCGGGATCTACGAGAGCGAGTCCGGCATGGATTGGAGTCGCGGGTGGGTACTCTGTCCCCAGCGCCCCGACTATGGGCGATGGGGCTCGGAACAGAGCGCTGTGAGCCCTGAGCCGAGAGAGTCGGACGAGCGCTGCTAGCCGCGTACTCAGCTCCGCATTTCCGGCAGCCACCCCGAGCAGCTCGTCTACATGATCAAGCAACTCTCCATGCACTGATCCGTAGTCAACGCGCGGGCCTAGCACGGAGAGGGCCGCCGCCCCCCATACGTCTCGGTAGCTATACAGTCGACCAGACGCGATCTCAGCGGACGACAGCAACTCCTGCCAAGCTTGAATACCCTCGCTTGTCTGCCATTGTTGAATGTTTGCACGGATAGGGCAGAGCTCTGGGCGCTGACCCCGAACTGCGCCGAGTCGACTAATCAGCTCACTAAAAAGCCCCTGAGCGCGGGATGTCTCGGATCCATCGGGTGCGAAGAGCGAATGTGAGTCAACCGCCAAGGCGATTAAACGAATCTGCCTTCCGTCCAAGTTGAATTCGATATTGTGGGCAGCGTGGCTACCGTCGGCTCCCGGGGAGCAAAGATCCTCTGCCCCAAGCGCTTCAAAATGCCCCTCCTCAGGATTGGCGAGCCAACGCAGGATTGAGAGGGAGAGCAGATGCGCACTGCCGGCCATCTGCTGCAATGCACGAATTTCGTCAGAGATGATCCCTCGATTTACGCAGCAGAAACTGCGTACAGGGGTGTCTTTGGAGGAACTCCACCACTTAGCCAAATCCTCCGCAAGCGCGGCATCTTGGTTCTCATAGTCCTTGCTGGGGGCTATCGTGGCGTCATTCAAAAGATGGAACTCAGCACCCTTGATTGAGCCTGAGTAGATCCGGTGTGCGAGGGAATCGGAAGGGCGGCTCTTCAGGCCCAACTGGTCTCCCAGATACCTCGCTGAAAAAGACTTGCCATTGCCCGCGCCGCCGACGAGGAACACCACTTCAAGGGCAGTATCCGCGGCGCTGTTAGCTATAAATCTATCAATCGCCTCCTGCACCCCCGGGACCAGCGGAGCCCGGGGCCACCAAGTGTCATCTTCGGCGCTAGGCCTGACAGCTACGTCCTCTCCGCCAAATGCGCGCCGTTGTAGTCGGTTGACCCCATCTCGAACCGACTCTTCATCCCCGCCTCGTTCGGCATCAACACTAAGAGTTCCCATAATTCCTTGTTCCTCAGTCCATGGAAGAGCGACGAATCATTGCAACCTAACGATCGCGGCGTAGAATTCCGGCCAAGTTGCTACCAATTGCGCGTGCAAGCGGCACTGGTACTGCGTTGCCGATCTGGGTGTATTTAGGCAGCTCGCGGAAGTGAATTCCTTCCAGCGGATTCCCCGCCCTCCGGATTCCCCCCGTGGTGCGTTTACCACGAAACTCATACCAATCCGGGAAGCCTTGTAGACGTGCCCACTCGCGCACGGTCAGTGTCCGCGGCTGCTTGAAATGCACGTAATCGTCGGGCAATGAAGTTGCGGTAATCATAGGTCCATTTCGTCCCCAGGTCGCCGGCAGGAGACGCTGGGCGAACTTCTTTGTCCCGACGTAGTGCTCTTGGTTGATCATGGCCTGGAACTTCTTCCGGACGTGGTCACTGTGCTTGCTGTACTCGTGGTCGGTGATTGGCTCACCCACGCCCGACAGCTTACCCGCGAGATTTGTCCGCAAATGGACTTGGACATCAGTCAATGCCGGTTTTGGATAAACATCCGTTCGACCACCATTCGAGTGGGATGGGTCGACTAGATCCCCCAGCAAATCTATCAAGTCAGGTGCACCACCAGTAGGCCGGGGAAGAAAGCCAAGACCAACCGCTGTGTCATCAATGAAGTCGACCTCGCTAACGCGGGTCGCCGGACCGGCGATGTCGTCCCGAATCCCGACCAACATGATTCTTGGGCGATTCTGGGCAACGCCGTAATCCTTTGCATGCACGAGCTGCGAAGCAAGCCTGTAGTTCCCAATCTTTGCGAAGGCGCGCTTTACCGCGTGCCAAATCTCGCCGTTCTCTCCGTCCGGGGTCCAGCGACTCGTGAGGAGGCCGCGCACGTTCTCAAAGACAAAAGCCCGCGGTTGCAGATGACGAACAATAGTCGCCATGTCTTTAAATAGGTGATTCGAGGGGACATCGTGCTTGTCCACCGCATACGATCTCCGATGGCCGATGCCAGAGAAACCCTGACAGGGCGGCCCGCCTACCACCAGGTCAATCTCGCCGTGGGCTATACTAAATGTCGAGTGAAAGCGGCTCTCTAGCTCATCCAGATAAGACCTTTTCGTCATCTTCCTTGCATCGGAAGAGCTAAATGGATTCAACCAGCGCGCCTCATCCATCCCTTGACGAAAGTGCTCGTAGCGATCACGCCTGTTCACCAAATAGGTGCTTCGCGCATCGTCGTTCAGCTCGTTCACGAAGATCGGCGTGAAACCGGCCTCCTCCAGCCCTAGCCCAAACCCTCCGCACCCAGCAAAAAGGTCTACTACGCTCAAAAAATTCTTCTGCAAGGCCGTCCCCAGTCAGTTCGCCTTGGGCGAACCCCACAACACTCCATCACCTGCCTACAAGGTACGGCCTAACCAGAGGACGAAGGGAGCAAACTTCCACTCATAGAAGCATTGCGCGCCTCGCACCCGGTCCAGCCTCAACCTCAAGGTACCAGCGTGTGCCGACCATCGACTATACCTCGGGTCTGACTCCACACATTCACGGCCATTTTGACAGGACACGCGAGGTAGATCTACATGTCTACCCCCACTTCGCCCACCTCCCGCCAAGAGACGTTCTAGGTCGACGCAAAATAGGCTGACCTCAAAGATCGACTGACCAGTGCACCCTGATCGCGATGTAGGGCCGCGACCTGAAGTTAGGTTTAAGCTAACCTCGCCAGGCTGAATTCAACAAGCCCTTCCGCCAATTGAAACGGAGCGCACTTAACCACACGCTTGAAGGTCTAGAACGGACGAATTGATGCATACCAGATCGCAAGTGCCTAACGACTCAAAACCAGATCGTATAGATCCTTTTTAATCTTCCCCAGCATCTCGTCCTTGTAGTTGCCTGCGTTGAATCCCAGCAAATCTGACTCACTTAGTTGAAACTTCAAACCCTGACTCACTGACGCCCTCGCATCCTGATGCGTCACGTACGCCATCACCCGTGCAATGAAGGAGTCAAGGTATGCGGAATTCACTGCAAACCTCCGATTTAAAGCGAAAGTTTCGATTGACCGCTTGCCATGAGCCAAGGAAGACTTGATCTCAAACCTGAGTTTATCCAAGCCGCGCACCCTGCCGTCCAAGTAATCACTCAGATCAATTGTAATTTCAATTGCTCCATCGGCTGCTTCAAATGGGTGGACATGCTGATCCAAGTAGAAATCCTTTATCCCCTTGAGCTGGCTGTTACATGTATAGCATGACGGGATCAAGTTAAATATGGACAAACTCAGGAATGGATAGTTTGACTTTGGATAATAGTGATCAAGCGTCGGCCTAAACCCACCTCCTGCATCACGGACCAGCGTGTGCGCGAATGATTGGTGGCAATAAGGGCACATTGAGTATTTGGACTCGGCGCACAGTGCATAAGCCCCCCAATTTGGAATGGGCCGCCGACTAAATGCTTCGTAGTCGAGCACAGCTGCGCAATCAAGGCGGAACGCCGTATATTCGACCGACGACACCGCCGACTTAAGCACATCCGCTGACTCGATCAATCGACGAAGTTCGTGCGGCCGACCTGCGGCGATCAGTCTGCTATGCCCTCTTAAGAACGCTCGGGCGAGACGTCCGACTGTTGGCTTCTTACGAAGCGCCCCTGCGATCAACCCCTCAACGTATGCAGCTTGGGACGCTATGGCTCTTTCAGACCAGTTATCCTGAATGTTGATCACGCAACAAGATCCTTCTCAATTCGGAACGGATGATCCCGTCGTCGATTTGACTTAGCAGATATTCATCAATGGTGCGCTCTCCGCGAATTATCTCCCTAATTCTATCCGCGGCGAACTCTCCTATTGAGCCAGCCTCGCCAGTCGTGCTTACGATCCGTTCGAGAGGGGCTCCGAATGTGCAGATGGGCCGTCCTTCTTCGCCGATCCTGAGGACGTTGTCACGCGGAACATCCGACATCAGGATAGGGGAGTGGGTTGCCAGAACTACTTGTACATAGGCGAAGCGAGTTCGGATCCCCTTTACAAACTCATCCAGGAACTTTACATATTTTTGCTGCCACTCGAAGTGAAGAAACGCATCACCCTCATCAATGAGCAAGAACAGCGACCTGACATCCGGAGGCACTTGCTTGATTGCATCGTATATCTTTGAAAACTGATCAAGTAGTGCTGCGGATCCTGAACTCGATGGGCCAATAGCGAGCGAGATGACATCTGAGTTGGGGTCAAACCCGTACCCAGCCGCCTGCGGAACTTGCACCCCCCGCCCATTTAGAATATCAGATCCGTAGTGAGCAACTTCGCGCTGGACATCGCCCAAGGCAACCGCGAAGTCCGAGCTGGCGATATCCCTGTTCTCGGCAATGTCGAACACATTCTGGACGTAGACATTCCTCTTTCTCTTGTTACGTTTTATGCATAGATCCAAAGCGTGCATGATAATCTTAAGATCGACTCCGAGACAGCTGCGAAGCCATCGTTCGACCTCTTTACCAATAGCGCGCTGATAACGCACCATATCCTCTCGCATAATTTCAACGCTTTCCGCGCTGGCCTGCGAGGAGCCAGTGACCCATTTCCTGGAGACCTTTCGATAGCCATCAAGAGTGTCGTCAAGATCCATGCTGGCGGGGATCTTCACTTTCACGGGGATCTCATAAATGGCTGCACATACGGCTCGCACTGCAGACCTAAAGTCTGTCGAGAGCTTTACTTCGGTGCGGCCGGAGGTCGAGAACGCAGCTGCTATCGTGGAGAGGAGATCCGGATCAGGCGTAGCCGCTTTGCTTCTGGGCCCTAACTGGCGCATATTTCCGGCGGCTGCTGGCCGAGCTCCAACGAACGGCGACGAGGTGTAGAGAATTACGTAAGGAGGAGATTCGTCGGTGTCGCTTCGCACAAGCTTGTTGTTGCGCACCTTGACCAAATCTCCCGCGAGGGCTGAGAGCAAATGAGTCTTGCCGGCGCCATTCTTCCCAACAACAAGGGTGAAGGAATCCGCCGAAAACAGATTCCTCTCGGGCTTACCTCTGTGGGCCAAGGGGACGAGGTCAATTGGAATACCCTCGTCCAAATATGAGTAGATCACAACACCTCCAAAATGTGTCGCCGTCCATTCAGAGAAAAGGCGGCCTCGGCCGCCTTTTCAATTCACTGATTTAGAGGATCAAACCCCGACAGGATTAGCCTTCTCAGGATCAATCTTGTACTGCTTGATAGCCCGGGCCACATCCTTCCCGGTCATCTTCCCGTCCTTGGCCAGTGCCGCAATCGCGGCATGCGCGATGTAGTACCGGTCCACTTCGAAGAAGCGGCGCAGGTTCGCACGGGTATCCGAACGGCCGAAGCCATCGGTGCCCAGCACGGTGAAGGTGGCCGGTACGAACGCGCGGATCTGGTCCGCATACGCACGCACGTAGTCGGTAGCGGCAATTACCGGGCCCTGGCGGTCTTCCAGCAGCTCGGTCACGTAGGCCTTGCGCTGGGTGTCTTCCGGGTGCAGGCGGTTCCAACGTTCTGCGTCGAAACCATCGCGGCGCAGTTCGTTGTAGCTGGGGCAGCTCCAGATATCGGCGGTAACGCCGAAGTCCTTCTCCAGCAGCGCGGCCGCTTCAATGGCTTCGCGCAGGATGGTGCCCGAACCCATCAGCTGCACGCGCAGCTCGCCCTTCTTCGGCTTGCCGGCGTCGGTGAGCAGGTACATGCCCTTGACGATGCCTTCGGCCGCACCTTCCGGCATTTCCGGGTGGGTGTAGTTTTCGTTCATCAGAGTGATGTAGTAGTACTCATCAATCTGGTCTTCCATCATGGCCTTGGTGCCGTGCTGCAGGATGACCGTGACTTCGAAGCCGAAGGTGGGGTCATAGCTGCGCACGTTCGGAATGCCACCAGCGGCCAGATGGCTGTGGCCATCTTCGTGCTGCAGGCCTTCACCGTTGAGCGTGGTGCGGCCGGCGGTGCCGCCGAGCAGGAAGCCGCGGGTACGCATGTCGGCGGCCTGCCAGGCAATGTCGCCCACGCGCTGGAAGCCGAACATGCTGTAGTAGATGTAGAACGGCAGCATCGGCACGTTGGAGACCGAGTAGCTGGTACCGGCGGCCATCCAGGAGCTGATGGCGCCCGGCTCGCTGATGCCCTGCTGCAGCACCTGGCCGCTCTGGTCTTCGCGGTAGAACATGAGCTGGTCGGCGTCGACCGGCTTGTACTTCTGGCCGAACGGGGCGTAGATGCCGATCTGGCGGAACAGGCCTTCCATGCCGAAGGTACGGGCTTCGTCGGCCACGATCGGCACGATGTGCGGGCCCAGTTCCTTGTCGCGCAGGGTGATGTTCAGGCTCTGCACGAAGGCCATGGTGGTGGAGTAGCTGCGCTCGCCGCTGCTCTTGAGCAGGCGTTCGTAGGTTTCCAGCTTCGGTGCGTTGAAGCTCTTGGTGGCCTTGCGGCGGCGCTGCGGCAGGTAACCGCCCAGTGCGGCGCGACGCTCCTGCAGGTACTTCACTTCCGGCGAATCCGGGCCCGGGTGGTAGAACGGCACCTGGCCATCGGCCAGCTGCGCGTCGGTCACCGGAATGTTGAAGCGGTCGCGGAAATGCTTGACCGCTTCGTCGTCCAGCTTCTTGGTCTGGTGGGTCGGGTTGAGCGCTTCACCGGCGCTGCCCATGCCGTAGCCCTTGACCGTCTTGGCCAGGATCACGGTGGGCATGCCCTTGGTGTTCACGGCCTCGTGGTAGGCGGCGTACACCTTGTGCGGGTCGTGGCCACCACGGTTGAGGCGCCAGATGTCGTCGTCGGAAAGACCAGCCACCATGGCGGCGGTTTCCGGGTACTTGCCGAAGAAATGCTCGCGCGTGTACGCGCCGCCGAAGGCCTTGCAGTTCTGGTATTCGCCGTCGACGGTTTCCATCATCAGCTTGCGCAGCACACCGTTGGTGTCCTTGGCCAGCAGGGCATCCCAGTAACCGCCCCACAGCAGCTTGATGACATTCCAGCCGCCGCCACGGAACACGCCTTCCAGTTCCTGGATGATCTTGCCGTTGCCGCGCACCGGGCCATCGAGGCGCTGCAGGTTGCAGTTCACCACGAAGATCAGGTTGTCCAGGCCTTCACGGCCGGCCAGCGCGATGGCGCCCAGGGTTTCCGGTTCGTCCGATTCGCCGTCGCCGATGAAGCACCACACCTTGCGGTCGCTCTTTTCGATCAGGCCACGGTTTTCCAGGTAACGCAGGAACTGCGCCTGGTAGATGGCGGCCAGCGGGCCCAGGCCCATCGACACGGTGGGGGTCTGCCAGTAATCGGGCATCAGCCACGGGTGCGGGTAGCTGGAAAGGCCACCGCCGTCCACTTCCATGCGGAACTTGTCCAGCTGCTGCTCGTCGATGCGGCCTTCGAGGAACGAACGCGCATAGATGCCCGGGGCGCTGTGGCCCTGGATGAAGAGCAGGTCGCCGGGGTGGTTGTCGCTGGGGGCGCGCCAGAAGTGGTTGAAGCCCACGTCATACAGCGTGGCACCGGAGGCGAAGCTGGCGATGTGGCCGCCCAGGTCGCCCGGCTTGCGGTTGGCGCGCACCACGGTGGCCATGGCGTTCCAACGGATGATGGAACGAATGCGCCATTCCAGTTCGGCGTTGCCCGGGCTCTTGGCCTCCAGGGTCGGCGCGATGGTGTTCACGTACTCGGTGGTGGGAGAGAACGGCAGGTAAGCACCCGAACGACGGGTCAGTTCCACCATGCCTTCCAACAGTTGATGCGCGCGCTCAGGGCCCTCGACATCAATAACGGCCTTCAGCGACTCGATCCATTCCTGGGTTTCCACAGGATTCGGGTCGTTGTTCAGCACCTCGTTCAACCAGTTCATTAGCGCTCCCATGACCGCACGCACGCGCGCGACTGTTTTAGATTTCTAGCCGCAAAGTGTAGCGCACCAATGGGTTTGCTTACTTCGCTACGGGTGCGTATGGAAGTGGTGCGGTTGTGTCTTGGGGACATGGGGCGACAGTGGCGTGCTGTCTCAAGGGGGTTCCACGGGCGGTTTCAGGGCGCCTGCGTTGGCTAGCGCTGTCATGTGGGCGTGGAACGTGGGGAGTGTTCTACCTGGGGGACGAAGCGTTGTGGTGGCCGGCCCGGTGGTAGAGCCACGCCCTGCGTGGCTGCGCGCAGTCCATGCGCAGTCATCGGTTTGCTGAACGGTTGCGCAGCCACGCAGGGCGTGGCTCTACACCGGCTGGGGTTTTCGATATATCGTTTGCGCACTTCATTCGATATATCGAAATGACTGCTCCCCGTGATCTGGATGGCCCTGCCCGTCCGCTGACGTCCCGCCCGCTCAGCCGCGGCGACCTGCGCCTGTTGGTGCTGTCGCTGCTGGCGGCGCAGCCGCGCCATGGCTATGAGCTGATCCAGTGCATCAGTGAGATGTTCGTGCGGGTGTACACGCCCAGCGCGGGCTCGATCTACCCGGTGCTGGCGCAGTTCGAGGCGGCCGGCTGGGTGAGCGCGCTGGAGGAGGCCGGGCGCAAGCGCTACCAGCTCACCGCACTGGGCCAGGCCGAGTTGGCCGCGCAGCGCGAGGAGGTGGATGCGGCGCTGCACCGGGTGCGCCACAGCGCGCGCTCGATCGCCAAGGCCAACCTGCCGCCGGTGGTGCGCGATGCAATGCGCGAGCTGAAGCAGGCGCTGGGACTGCACCACGCGCGTTGGCAGGACGACAACGCGGTAGCGGTGGCCCAGGCGCTGCGTGAGGCGGCCGCGCAGATCCGCGCGCAGGGCCGCTGAACCGTTCTTCCCCTTATTCGACCCCGCCCGCGTTTCGCCAGCCAGGTCTTTCCCCCTACGCCGCTGCGGCGGCTTTGAAACAGGTACATCGCCATGGCTCTGCATGAAAACAAGTTGGTGCGCCACACCGTGAAGTTCCGCCCGTTGCAGGTGCTGCGCACCGAGGAAATCAGCCCGTGCATGCGCCGGGTGATCGTGGGTGGTGAGGCGCTGGAGGGCTTTGAGTCGCCCTCGCCGGATGACCACGTGAAGCTGTTCTTCCCGAATGCGGAGGGCCAGTTCGTGGTGCCCACCATGACCCCGGAAGGCCCGCGCTACCCGGAAGGCCAGGAGCCCTCGCCCGCCCGCGATTACACCCCGCGCTGGTGGGACCTGGAAGCGAAGGAGCTGGCCATCGACTTCGTGATGCACGGCGATGGCGTGGCCTCGCGCTGGGCGGCTAATGCCATGGCGGGCGATGCGATTGCGGTGGGTGGGCCGCGTGGCTCGCACATCACCGCCGATGACTTCGATACCTATGTGCTGTTTGGCGATGAAACCGCGCTGCCGGCGATTGGCCGCTGGCTGGAGACGCTGCCGGAAGGTGCGCGGGCGGATGTGTACATCGAGATTCCGGAAGCGGATGACCGCCAGGAGCTGCCGGAAGATGAACGCATCCGGGTGTCGTGGCTGGAGCGCAACGGGTTTGATGCGGCCACCAGCACCCTGCTGGAAGACGTGCTGACCGATTTCGAGGAGCCGGAGGGCGATACGTTCTACTGGATCGCCACCGAATCGCGCCGGGCGCGGATGATGCGCAAGTACGTGGAGGGGCATCTGGGCGTGCCGAAGGACTGGATCCGCTCGAAGGGGTATTGGAAGGCGCATCCGGAGCACGAGGGGGATTGATTCCCCTGCGCCGCACGACCAACGGTCGTGCGCTACCGCGGGTACACCCCGGGGGGTCGTGACCCCGCCCCCCCCGGTAGGTCACGACCGTTGGTCGTGACCCCCGCCATGCGACAATCGCGTTTTGGGCCGGTGCCTTTCGATGCAAGCAGCTTCTCTTTCGGCACTGGCCGACCTGATCGCGCGCCTGGAGCGCGCCGATGCCACGCTGGACGCCACCTTGGCTGAAACCGCCCCGCAGGCCACCGTGCCGATGCGCGAGGCGGTGCTGCCGCTGGCCCGCGCCCAGCTGGCGCTGGTACAGGCCAACGCCGATATCACCCTGGTGGCCGATGAGCTGCGCCGTTACCAGAAGTACGCGCTGCCCGGTAAGCCGAGCCTGCAGATCGTGCAGCTGCGCAAGCAGCAGGGCGCGGTGAAGCAGACGGCGCTCATCGCCCGGCAGAATTTCGCCCAGGCCACGCACGCGTTCCTGCGCGAAAGCGGGTTGACCGCCCCGGCACGCCGGCTGCCAACGGATTTCGCCACCGGCTGGTTGGCGAAGATCGCCACGGCGTAATCCGGATTGCACAAACAAAAATCCCGCCTTTCGGCGGGATTTTTTTTGCAGCGGGGCAGAGCCCCGCTCTACCGATTAGGCAGCCGGCTTTTCGCCGGTGGCTTCGGTGGTGATGCGGATGTTCACTTCATCGCTCACGTTCGGGGCGTACGCGCCGACGCCGAAATCGCTGCGCTTGATGGTGGTGGTGGCGTCGAAGCCGGCGGCCGGAACCTTGGCCATCGGGTGCTCGCCGCCGGCGTTGACGGTCACATCCAGGGTCACCGGCTTGGTGATGTCCTTGATGGTCAGGTCGCCGGTCACGGTCAGCTTGTTGGTGCCAGCGGCTTCAACCTTGGTGCTCTTGAAGGTGGCGGCCGGGAACTTGGCGGCGTCGAAGAAATCGCCGCTGCGCAGGTGCTCGTCGAACTTGGCGGTGAAGCTGTTCAGGCCGCTCAGCGGCAGCTTCACTTCCACGGTG
>DGIP01000044.1 GCA_002386405.1 Stenotrophomonas maltophilia | reverse complement strand
AACAGCTTGCCGATCTTCTCGGTGCCGAAGCGCTGCACGGCAAACACCGCCAGCAGCACCACCACGGTGATCGGCACGATGAAGGCATGCAGGCCGGGGGCGGCCACTTCCAGGCCCTCGACCGCGCCCAGCACCGAAATGGCCGGGGTGATCACCCCATCGCCGAAGAACAGCGAGGCACCGAAGATGCCCAGGATGCCCACCACGTAGGCCGAGCGTGACCCATGGCGCAGGGTGCGCTGGGTCAGCGCCATCAGCGCCATGATGCCGCCCTCGCCGTCATTGTCGGCGCGCATGATGATGGTGACGTACTTCAGCGTCACCACGATGTTCAGCGCCCAGAACGCCAGCGACAGCACGCCCAGCACGGTGTCGTGGTCGCTGTTGAGGCCGTAATGCGGCGAGAACGCTTCCTTCAGGGTGTACAGCGGGCTGGTACCGATGTCGCCGAACACCACGCCGATGGCGCCGACGATCAGGGCCAGGCCGCTGGCGGCCGGCGCGTGGCCGTGCGCGTGGTGGCCGCTGTCGTGCTGGGTGGAAGAGGTGGACATGGGACTCCGGGAGGGCGTCGGTCGGTATGGGAAAAGGCCGGCGCGCTCAGCGCAGCGCGGCCTGCAGGGCCTTGCGGATCACGGTGGCGACATCATCGCCTTCGGCGTTGGCATCGCGCGCCATGCGCGCGGCCTCGGTCGGCTTGTAGCCCAGCTGCTGCAGGGCCACGGTGGCTTCGGACACCGGGTCGGTGGCCGGCGCGGCGCCGGCAATGGGGGCACCGCCGCCGCCAAAGTTGGCCGCGCGGTCGCGCAGCTCCAGCACCATGCGCTCGGCAGTCTTCTTGCCGATGCCCGGGATGCGGGTCAGCGCGGTGATGTCACCGGCCTGCACCATCTTGGCGAACTCATCCACGCTCACCCCGGACAGCACCGCCAGCGCGATCTTCGCGCCGATGCCGCTGACCTTCTGCACGTCGCGGAACAGCCGGCGCTCGCCCTCGCGCAGGAAGCCGTACAGCGACACGCTGTCTTCCTTCTGCGCGTAGTGGGTGAACAGGGTCACCTCGCGCCCCAGTTCGGGCAGGTCGTAGAAGGTGCTCATCGGCGCCTCCAGCTCGTAGCCGACGCCGTTGACGTCGATCAGCAGCCACGGCGGCGCCTTGTACGCCACGATCCCACGCAGACGACCAATCATGCAGATGTCCTCATTTCCGGCTCCAGGCCTGGCGGGCATTGACGCCCAGGCGCTGCGCCGTTGCCCTTACATGGGCGTGGGTGATGGCCACGGCCAACGCATCGGCGGCGTCGGCCTGCAGCTTGGTTTTCAGGTTGAGCATAAGCCCGACCATGTGTTGGACCTGTTGCTTCTCCGCCCCGCCCCGGCCCACCACCGCCAGCTTGATCTCGCTGGCCGCGTATTCGTGCACCGGCAGGTCGCGCATGACCACTGCCGAGATGGCCGCGCCGCGCGCCTGGCCCAGCTTCAGGGCCGAATCGGGGTTGCGCGCCATGAACACCTTTTCGATGGCCACTTCGTGCGGGCGGTATTCCTCCACCAGCGCGTTGAGCCCCAGCACCAGCAGCTTCATGCGGTTGGGGAAGTCGTCGGCGCCCAGCAGCACCAGCGGCAGGTGGTGCACGTGCAGCACCTTGCCGGTGGGGTCCACGTCAATGATGCCCACCCCGGTGCGTTGCGAACCGGGGTCGATGCCGAGGATGCGGATCATGCGTGGAACGTCGGGAGTCATCATGGTCCGCATTGTCCGCTCCCGACGTCGCACTTGGCGAGACGGGGGCATGGACGTCAGGCGTAGGCGTCCGCGCCGAGGTCGGCGTTGGAGAACACGTCCTGCACATCGTCCAGGTCTTCCAGCATGTCCAGCAGCTTCTTGACCTGCAGGGCGGTGTCACCCTCGACCTTGATGTCGTTGTCGGCGCGGAAGGTCAGCTCGGCGTGGTCCGGCTTCAGCCCGCCCGCCTCCAGCGCATCCTTGACCGCGTGGTACATGTCGGCCGCGGTCAGCACGTCGATGGCGCCGTCTTCCGGGTACACCACGATGTCATCGGCGCCAGCCTCGATGGCCGCTTCGGTCACCGCGTCCTCGTTGGCGCCGCCGGCGAAGTGCAGCACGCCCATGCGCTTGAACATGAAAGAGACCGAGCCTTCGGTGCCCATGTTGCCGCCGCACTTGCTGAACGCGTGGCGGACATCGGCCACGGTGCGCACGCGGTTGTCGGTCAGGCAGTCCACGATCACGGCCACGCCACCGGGGGCATAGCCCTCGTAGCGGATCTCTTCGTATTCAACGCCTTCCAGCTCGCCGGTGGCCTTCTTGATGGCCCGTTCGATCACGTCCTTGGACATGTTCGAGGCCAGGCCCTTGTCCATGGCCACCCGCAGGCGCGGGTTGTTGTTGGGGTCGCCTCCACCGCCGCGCGCGGCTACGCCGATCTCACGGATGATCTTGGTGAAAATCTTGCCGCGCTTCGCGTCAGACGCGTTTTTGCGGTTTTCGATGGAAGGGCCTCTACCCATGGGTGTTTCCGTGCTTGCGTCAGGAACAGGGCGCGGATTCTACCTGATCGGCCGCCCTCACCGTGTTAGCCGGGTCTCAGGCGGCGTGCGCGGCCCGGTCCGGGCGGAAGCAGCCATCGCGCAGGAAGGCGGCGGTCTGGCGGGCGGCATCGGGGGAAAACACCAGCCCGCTGTGGCTGGCGGCCACCACGCAGTGGTCGGCCAGGCCCGGCAGGCGGGTCTCGTCCAGCGCCACGGTGCCGTCGGAGGCGTCGCCACAGGCCCCCAGCAGGCTGCCCAGTCCATGCGGCACCGAGCCGGCGATCAGCCCCACCTGCGCCCTGCCCTCCCAGGCCGGCAGGCCATCCAGCAGCAGCTCGCTGCTGCGGCCCAGCGCCAGCGACCAGCCATGCTCGGCCAGTGAACGGGCCGTACCGCTGCCGCGCAGCGGCGAGCCCAGGCAGACCACCCGCGACACCGGCAGGTCCGGCTGGCGGCGCAGGGCCTCCAGTGCGACCAGCCCGCCCAGGCTGTGCCCGACCAGCGCCACCGGGCCACTGTCCTGCAGCCGCTTCAACAGCTGCGGCACAGCCACGTCGGGGCCGCCGAACACGCTGGAATAGCCGAAGGTATCCACGCTGAAGCCGCGTGCGCGCAGGCGCCAGGCCAACGGGCCAACCCAGGCGCGGGCATTCCAGATGCCGTGCAGCAGTAAAACGGGGGGAGTCATGTGCTCAGCGTAGCCGGTGCGAAACCGATCCAGAGGTAGGAAACGGTGTCATTAGACAAATGGACGAAGGAACGGCGGGTGAAGCCCGCCGCCGTTCAGCCGGCCTGCGGTGGGCGGCGCAGGATGAATTCCAGGTCGCGCACCTGGCCGACCGGGAACTCGTAGGTGCCCACCTTGCTGAACCCGTAGCGGGCATAGAAACGCTGGGCGCCGAAGTTCTCCGACCACACCCCCAGCCACAGGGTGCGCGGGCCGTTGCGCTCCAGCCAGGTCAGCGCGGTTTCGAGCAGGCGGCTGCCCCAGCCGCAGCTCTGCTGCTCCTTGATCAGGTACAGGCGCTTGAGCTCGCCATCACCCGGCTGCACGTCCGGGTGCGGCAGGCCGCACGGGCCGGCGGCGGCATGGCCCACGGCCACGCCATCCAGCTCCAGCAGCCACACCGCGTAATCGGGGTGGGACAAGATCACGCGCTGGCGGTCTTCGGCGTAGGCCTCGTCCAGGAAGTCCTGCAGGTCCTGGGCCGGGTACAGGTGGCCGAAGGTTTCCACGAAGGTACGGGTGGCCAGCACCGACAGGGTCGGTGCGTCTTCGGGGCCGGCGCGGCGGATGGTGTACATGGACGGGTGCGGGGCAGGCCTCAGGCCTGCGTCCCCTTGGCGGCGTCTTCCTCTTCGCCGTCTTCTTCGTCCTCTTCCTCGTACTCCTCCTCGTCCTCGTCCTCGTCCTCGTCTTCCTCGCCCTCTTCGTACTCTTCGTCTTCGTCCTCGCCCTCTTCCTCTTCGTCGTCCTCGTAATCCTCGACGCCGAAGTCCTCACCGTCCCAGCGGCCTTCGCCATCGGCGACGAAAGTCAGCGCCATCGCGGCCGGGTTGGTACCCACGCGCACCAGCCAGCCACCGAACACGCGCGCGCGCTCGGTCACCAGGTTGGCATCGGCACCTGCGTTGCCCAGCTTTTCCCATTCCACTACGAATGCAAACTCGCTCACTGCTGGATCTCCTGGACGATGTGGTGGTGGTGCAGCCGGGCAGGGCCCGGCTCTACGGTTTGGGCGATGATTTATTTCTTGGGGCGGACCTGGATGTGCACTTCGGCCAGCTGCTCATCCGGGATCGGCGACGGGGCGCCGGTCATCAGGCACTGCGCGCCGGTGGTCTTCGGGAACGGAATCACGTCGCGGATCGATTCGGTGCCGGCCATCAGCGCGGCGATGCGGTCGATGCCGAAGGCGATGCCACCGTGCGGCGGCGCGCCGAAGCGCAGCGCGTCGAGCAGGAAGCCGAACTTGGCTTCGGCCTCTTCGGCGCCGATGCCCAGCAGCTCGAACACCGTGCTCTGCATGTCCGAGCGGTGGATACGGATGGAGCCGCCACCGATCTCGTTGCCGTTGAGCACCATGTCATAACCGCGCGACACGGCCGTCTTCGCATTGGCGCGCAGGTCGGCGATATCGTCCACCGCCGGGGCGGTGAAGGGGTGGTGCAGGGCCACGTAGCGCTGGGCTTCGTCGTCGTACTCGAACATCGGGAAATCGGTGACCCACAGCGGCGCCCAGCCGGCGGCGACCAGGTTGAAGTCCTTGCCGGCCTTCAGGCGCAGCGCGCCCATGAAGTCGGACACCTTGTTGTAGCCACCGGCGCCGAAGAACACGATGTCGCCGTTGCCGGCACCGACGTGGGCGACCAGCGCGGCGAACGCCTCTTCGCTGAAGAACTTGGCGATCGGCGAGCTGATTTCGCCGTTATCGGCGATCTTGATGTAGGCCAGGCCCTTGGCGCCGTACTTGGCGGCGTGCGCGGCGTACTCATCGATCTGCTTGCGCGACAGGCTGGCACCGCCCGGGATGCGCAGCGCGGCCACGCGGCCATCGGGGTCGGCCGCGGCGCTGGCGAACACCGGGAACTCGCTGGCCTTGACCAGCTCGGCCACGTCCACCAGTTCCAGGGGGATGCGCAGGTCCGGCTTGTCCGAACCATAGCGACGCATCGCCTCGGCCCAGGTCATGCGCGGGAAGCTGGCAGCCAGCTCCACGTCGACCACTTCCTTGAAGATGGCGCGGATCATGCCTTCCACGTAGTCCTGCACGTCGCGCTCGCGCACGAAGGCGAACTCCATGTCCAGCTGGGTGAATTCCAGCTGGCGGTCGGCACGCAGGGCTTCGTCGCGGAAGCAGCGGGCGATCTGGTAGTAACGGTCGAAGCCGGCCACCATCAGGATCTGCTTGAACAGCTGCGGCGACTGCGGCAGGGCGTAGAACTCGCCCGGGTGCATGCGCGCCGGCACCAGGAAGTCGCGTGCGCCTTCCGGGGTGGCCTTGGTCAGGATCGGGGTTTCGATGTCCTGGAAGCCGTCGCCATCAAGGTGGCGGCGCAGCGCCTGCACCAGCTTGATGCGGGTGCGCTGCATGCGCTGCATTTCCGGGCGGCGCAGGTCCAGGTAGCGGTACTTCAGGCGGGTTTCTTCGCCCGGGTTCTCGTGGGCGTGGAACGGCAGCGGCTCGGCCTTGTTGAGCACGGTGATGCGGGTGGCGACGATCTCGACCTGGCCGGTACGGATCTTGTCGTTCACCGCATGGCGCCTGCGCACCACGCCTTCCACCTGCAGCACGTCCTCGTAGCCGAGGCTGGCGGCGACCTTGAACACCTCCGCGTTTTCAGGCTCCACCGTCACCTGCACGATGCCCTCATGATCGCGAAGATCGATGAAGCACACGCCGCCCAGGTTGCGGGCAACGTCGGTCCAGCCGGCGAGGGTGACAGTCTGGCCAATCAGGGTCTCGTCGACCAGGCCACAGAAGTGGGTACGCATGGGGGTAAAGCTCCGCAGGAGATTGCCGGCGCCAGGCGGCACCGGTCAGCCCGTTATTCTGCGGCCGGCGACCCGATCGGGCAAATCCGGACGGTCACACGGGCTTAATCCGGCCCGTACCTATAGTCCGCGCACCACCATGCGCAAGGGGATTTGCCATGAACCGCCTCGCTGTCGCTTGTTTCACCGCCCTGCTGGCCTGCGGCGCCCCGTCGCTGCCGGCCCAGGCCCAGGTCAATGCCCGGGCATACGCCCCGGAGAACCTCCGCACCCTGTCGGTCCAGGACCAGCAGCGGGTCATTGCCCAGGAATACGCCGAGCAGTCCGGGGGCCGGCGCATTCCCGACGACCAGATGCAGTTCTACCTGGCCCAGGTCAACCGCTCCTCCTGGGGCTTTTCCCGCATCAAGCAGGACATCGCCACCTCGCTGGGCGGCTCCGGCGGCGGCTGGAACCCGGGCGGCGGCGGCAACAACGGGGTGGTCCGCTGCGAAAGCAACGACAACCGCCAGCGGGTCTGCACCACCGGCTGGCGCAGCGCGCGCCTGTCCCGGCAGATCTCCGGCACCCGCTGCGTGGAAGGCAACAACTGGGGCTCCCGCAATGGCCAGGTCTGGGTCAGCGGCGGCTGCCGGGCCGAATTCGTCGAAGGCCGTGGGGGCGGCTGGGGACCCGGTACCGGCGGCCCAGGCAGCACCATCCGCTGCGAAAGCAACGACAACCGTGAGCGCAGCTGCCCTACCCCGTGGCGCAATGCCGCACTGGTGCGGCAGATCTCCGGCTCGGCCTGCGTGCAGAACCAGACCTGGGGCATGCGCGGCAACACGATCTGGGTCACCCGCGGCTGCCGCGGTGAATTCGCCGAATCGCGCGGCAACTGGGGCGGTGGCGGGGGCGGCAGCAATTACAGCGTGACCTGCAGCAGCAACGGCAACCGCCAGCAGACCTGCGCCTGGGATTCACGCCAGGGCCGGCCGGTGCTGCTGGAGCAGCTCTCGGGCAGCAGTTGCGTCGAGAACCGCAGCTGGGGCTATCGACCGAGCATGGTGTGGGTCAGCAATGGGTGCCGGGCGAGGTTTGGCGCGCGTTGACCGGACGGCGGCCCGACCAACGGTCGGGCCCTACCGGCAGGCGCCGATCGGCATTACGGGGCCGGTGGCGCCTCGGCTCCCCACGGGGCGGGCGGCAATGCCACCGGGTGGGCCAGGTCGAACACCACCTGGAACCTGCGTCCACCCGGGCGGGTGAGCTCGTACACGAACGTCTTGTCCGGCTCGACTTCCATCGCCCACGTGTTGGTCACCGACGCTTCCATGCCGGCCTTGCGGAACATCGCCACCGAATCGGCGTCCACCGGGAACGACTGGCGCTGCGCGGTGCCGGGCGGCGCACTGTCGCCGCCGTACATCGTGACCGCATCGGGACTGCCATCTGCATGGCGGTGATCGTGCTTGAGGCGCAGCCCGGTATCGGTGCGGCTCAACACCCAGGTGCGCGAGTGATCGTCACCCACGTGGAACGGAATGCGCAGCGTATGCGAGGCGTCATCGCAACCGCGCACATGCATCACCAGGCGCTTGCCGTCGAACGGGTCAGGCCCGGTGCCCTTCGGCTCATTGACGGCGATATGGCCTTCGAACGCCTTGCCGCAATGCGCGGCGACAGCAGCGAGAAACGCATCGGCCGGCGCCATCGCAACATCGTGGGCCACGCTGTCACGCTGGCCACCACACGCGGCGAGCAGGGATGCAGCCGCGAGCGGCAGGAACTTGTACACAGTCATGCGGACACCGTAGCCCGCATGGGCGCACAGCGCAAATCCGGGCCATCGGCGACAAAGGATTAATCACGTCTGTGTTAGGGTCGTTGTCGTGACCGGTTCGCCTTCCCCACGAAGGTCGCACGCGTGTTGCGGCTGACCGCCCTGCTGACGGGAGTAGCGCTGCTTTTGACCGGCAGCGGGCTTCTTGGCACCTTGCTGGCGGTAAGCGGCGGTGAGGCCGGCTTTGGTGCCGGTACGTTGGGCTTGGTGATGTCCGGTTATTTTGCCGGCTTCTTCATGGGCACCTTCTTTGCTCCGTCGCTGATCGGCCGTATCGGGCATATCCGTGCGTTCGCCTTCTTTGCCGCCCTCGCCGCCATCGCGGTGCTGCTGCATCCGCTGTGGCTCAACGCCTGGCTGTGGGGGCTGCTGCGCATCATCACCGGCATCGCGCTGGTGGGCCTGTACACGGTGATCGAAAGCTGGCTCAACGCCGAGCCGGATCCGCGCCAGCGCAGCCGCGCCTTCTCGCTGTACATGGTGGTGAACCTTTCCGCGCTGGCGCTCGGCCAGATCCTGCTGATGGTCAGCAATGCGCCGGCCATGTCGATGTTCATGCTGATCGCCATGCTGGTCTGCGCCGCGGTGCTGCCGATCACCGCCACCCGGCTCACCCCGCCGGAAGTGCCGTCGGTGCCGCGCCTGACGCTGTCGCGGCTGTACGCGATGGCGCCGGTGGCCACGGTCGCTGCCGGGCTGTCGGGCCTGGCCATGGGCGCGTTCTGGGGCCTGCTGCCGGTGTATGCCGGCGAGGTGGGCCTCAACAATGACGGCGTGGCCCGCTTCATGCTCACCGCCATCGCCGGCGGCGCGCTGCTGCAGTGGCCGCTGGGCCACATCAGCGATGGCCATGACCGTCGCGTCGGGCTGGTGGCGCTGTGCGTGGCCGCCGGCGCTATCGCGGTCATCGCCGCGCTGCCGATGATCCAGGTGCAGACGTACCTGTTGTTCGGGCTGTTCTTCTTCTATGGCGGCCTGGCGTTCTCGCTGTATCCCTTCGCGGTGGCGCACATGCTCGATTACCTGCCGCGCCAGGACCTGCTGTCGGGCTGTTCCAGCCTGCTGCTGGTGCACGGCGTCGGCGCGGCGATCGGCCCGGCACTGGCCGGCGCGGCCATGCAGCAGTTCGGCCCGGCCGCCCTGCCCCTGTATTTCGCCGGGGTGCTCGGCGTGCTGGCGCTGTTCACCACCGCGCGCCTGCTCCGCTTCTACCGGCTGCGCACGCACCCGGTGGTGTTCCGCCTGATGCTGCGCACCACGCCGGCGGCGCTGGAACTTATTCCTGAAACCGATGCTGTTGCGCCGTCGGACGGCCACCCGACCAACGGTCGGGTGCTACCGGCGGACGACGCACCGGCGGATACATCCCCCCCTTCACCCATCGACTCCGATAAGGAAGTGCATTGACTGTTTTGACACCCACCCCGTCCACCTCATCCCGCACGCCGGCGGCTCCCCCGGCCCAGCAACTGATTCTCGCCACCGACCTGGATGGCACCTTTCTCGCCGGCGACGCCGCCGCGCGCCACCGCCTGTACCGGCTGGTCGACCAGCACCCCGGTATCCGCCTGATCTTCATCACCGGCCGCGGCCTGGAAGCGGTGATGCCACTGCTCTCCGATCCGGCCATTCCCCGCCCCGATTACGTGGTCTGCGATGTCGGCGCCACCGTGGTCGATGGCCACACCCTGCAGCCGCTGCAGCCGCTGCAATCGATGATCGACGCGCACTGGCCGGGTGAGCAGGTGGTGGCCGCCGCGATGCGGCCGTTCACCGCGCTGCAGCGCCAGGACGTGCCGCAGGAGCGCCGCTGCTCCTACTTCTGCGACCCGGCCACGCTGGCGCCGCTGCGTTCGCAGATCCAGGCTGCCGCGCAGGCGCTGGGCTGCGACGTGCTGTATTCGGCCGACCGCTACCTGGACATCCTGCCGCCGGACACCGACAAGGGCCGCACCCTGGCTGCGCTGGCGCGCCTGCTGGACCTGCCGCGTGACCGCATCCTGGTAGCCGGTGACACCCTCAACGACCTGTCGATGTACACCGCCGGTTTCCGCGGCGTGTGCGTGGGCGATTCCGAACCGGCGCTTACTGCCGCCACCACCGGGCTGGCGCACACCTACCATGCGCAGGCGCCGGGCTGCGGCGGCATCCTGGAGGCAATCGAACACTTCGCCCTGCTGCCGGCCGACGATGCGTGGCTGAAGCCGCCTGCGGCCAAGCGCGCCGAAGGCGCCGACCTGGTGATGCTCTACCACCGCATGCCCTTCGATGAAGTGATGGAAGACGGCGTGCTGGTGCAGCGCCCACCGCGCTCGCCCAACGGCATCATTCCCTCGCTGCTGAGCTTCTTCCAGGGCGGCCAGACCGGTTCGTGGGTGGCCTGGGGCATCGACGACCCCAAGCGCGGCCCGTTCCAGACCCACATGGCGGTGGACGCCGAGCGCTACCCCACCCTGACCGCCGCGCGCGTGCCGTTGACCCGGCAGGAAGTGGACATCTTCTACAAGCGCTTCTCCAAGGAAGCGTTCTGGCCGATGCTGCATGTGTTCTGGGAGCGCGCGCGCTTCCGCGAGGATGACTGGCAGGTGTTCCTGAAGGTCAACCGGCGCTTCGCCGAGGCCACCGCGGCCGAAGCCGCGCACGGCGCCACCGTGTGGATCCACGACTACAACCTGTGGATGGTGCCGGCCACGCTGCGCGAGCTGCGCCCGGACCTGAAGATCGCCTTCTTCCACCACACCTACTTCCCGTCGGCCGACGTGTTCAACGTGGTGCCGTGGCGCCGCGAGATCATCGGCAGCCTGCTCAGCTGCGACTACATCGGCTTCCACATCCCGCGCCAGGTGGAGAACTTCGTGGATGTGGTGCGCGGGGCGATGCCGGCCGAACGTTTGTCCTGGGAAAGCTGCGCGCCACGCTTCCTGACCTATGGCTGCGCGGTGGGGCTGGATACCATGACCACGCGCATCCGCGTGGGTGACCGTGAAGTGGCCCTGGGTGCGCACCCGGTCGGCACCGACCTGCGCCGCATCCACGACGTGCTGGCCCGGCCCAGCGTGCGCAACGACATCTTCAAGCTGCGCCGCGAGATCGGCGCGCGCAAGCTGGTGCTGTCGGTGGAGCGGCTGGATTACACCAAGGGCACGCTGGCCAAGCTGGAAGCGTTCGAGCGGCTGCTGGAACAGCATCCGGACCGCCAGGGCAAGGTCACCTTGCTGATGGTGTGCGTGCCGGCCGCGCGCGAGATGACCGTGTACCGCACGCTGCAGAACCAGATCGAACAGGCGGTGGGCCGCATCAACGGGCGCTTCTCGCGGCTGGACTGGACCCCGGTGCGCTTCTTCGCACAGGCACTGCCGTTCGAAGACGTGGTGGCGCATTATGCGGCAGCGCAGGTGATGTGGATCACCCCGCTGCGCGATGGCCTGAACCTGGTGGCCAAGGAGTTCGTGGCCACCCACGGCATCGAAGGCAGCAATGGCGTGCTGGTGCTGAGCGAATTCGCCGGCGCGGCGGCGGAGTTGAAGGGCGCGGTATTGACCAACCCGCACGATCCGGCCGACCTCACCGCCGGGCTGCTGCAGGCACTGTCGATGCCCGACGAAGAAGCCGGCGGTCGCATGCGCCAGCTGTTCGGCACGGTGGAGTACCACGATGTGGATCGCTGGGGCCGCGAGTTCCTGGATGCGGTAAAGGAAACCGGCAACCCGGCGTAACGACGCAGCTTGGGTGGCCTCCGGCTCGGGACGTAGAGCCACGCCCTGCGTGGCTTTGCGGTCCCGCCGAAGAGCAGCCACGCAGGGCGTGGCTCTACGCGCCGATCAAGCGCTCCGCAATCACCGCCACCTGGCGCAGCACGTCGTTGCGCCCGGCATCATCCACCGTGGCGCCCTGCAGGTAGCTTGTCAGCACCCACGGGGCGCCGCCGGCCAGCGGCCACAGGATCGCGATGTCATTGGTGGTGTCTTCGCCATTGCTGCCGGTCTTGTCGCCCACCCGCCACGCCGGCGACAGCCCGGCACGCAGGCGGGTATCGCCGGTTTCGTTGTCGATCAGCCAGTCGGCCAGCTGCAGGCGCGACGCTGGCTTGAGCACCTCCCCCAGCACGAACCGCTGCAGGCTGGCCGCCATCGCGGCGGGGCTGGTGGTATCGCGCGGGTCATCGGGCGCGAATCGGTTCATCTCCGGCTCCAGCCGATCGTTGCGGGTCACCGCATCGCCATTGGCGCGCAGGAACGCGGTCACCCCGGCCGGCCCCCCGACCACACCCAGCAGCAGGTTCGCGGCCGGGTTGTCGCTGGTCACCATGGTCGCGCGGCACAGGTCGCGCACGGTCAGGTCCTTGCCCACATGGCGCTTGGTCACCGGTGCGTGCGAGAGCATGTCCTGCTGGCGCACCGGCAAGCGCCGGTCCAGCGACAGCGTGCCCTGGTCGGCCAGGTGCAGCACCGTCGCCGAGAGCACGAACTTGAAGGTGCTGCACATCGGGAAGCGCTCGTCCTGGCGATGACCGATGCGGCGGCCGCTGGCGGTGTCGAGCAGGGTCACGCCGAGCCGCCCGCCACTGGCCTTTTCCAAGGCGGCGAAATCGGCTGCCTGCGGCTTGTCACCCGCCAGTGCGGTCGGGGGCGCTTTGGCCAGCACGGTGGCGGCCAGGACCGAGGCGGCGGCAGCACCGGACCATTGCAGGAATTGGCGGCGGGCAATCATGGGCGGTTCCTTGTTGGGCAGGACTGCAGTATCGACACGCCAGCGGCGCAGGCACCAGCGCGAAATTTGAAGGAGAGGTATTAGTTTGAGTAATGCCTGGTAGCGCCGACCGTTGGTCGGCCCAAGCGATGCCGGACGCAACGCCAGCGGTGATTTCACCCTGCTGCGTGAAGGACCGTCCGGGCCGGCCAACGGCCGGCGCTACCGCTCCACGGCAGTTTGCCGGGTTACCATCAGGCATCAACATTCCTCACGGCTCGCTGATGCTCCGCCCCCAGCTCCCGCTCAACGCACTGCGTGCCTTCGAGGCCGCCGCGCGCCACCAGAACTTCACCCGCGCCGCGCTGGAGCTGTGCGTGAGCCAGGCCGCACTGAGCCACCAGATCCGTGGCTTGGAGGAGCGACTGGGGGCGGTGCTGTTCCACCGGCTGCCGCGTGGGGTGGCCCTGACCGACGAAGGCGCGCGCCTATACCCGGTGCTCAACGAGGCCTTCGACCGCATCGCGGTGAGCCTGGACCGGTTCGTGGGTGGGCATTTCCGCGAGGTGCTCGGGGTCGGCGTGGTGGGCACCTTCGCCACCGGCTGGCTGCTGCCACGGCTGGCCGACTTCAACGCGCGGCACCCGGATATCGAGCTGCGCCTGCAGACCCACAACAACCGCATCGACCTGGCCGGCGAAGGGCTGGACCTGGCGATCCGCTTCGGCGACGGCGACTGGCAGGGCCAGGTGTCCACGCCGGTGCTGGCCGCGCCCTTCGCACCGGTGTGCGCGCCGGCACTGGCGCGCACGCTGCGGCAACCGCGCGACCTGGCCAGCGTGGCGCTGCTGCGCTCCTACCGCAGCGATGAGTGGCCGCAGTGGCTGCAAGCCGCTGGCGTGGGCGAGCTGGAGGCGCGCGGCCCGGTGTTCGATTCGTCGCTGACCCTGGCCAGCGCGGCGGCGGCAGGCGCCGGCGTGGCATTGCTGCCGCTGCGCATGTTCGAACAGGACCTGGCGCAGGGACGGCTGGTGCAGCCGTTCGCGCAGACGCTGGCGCTGGGGAGCTACTGGCTCACCCGGCTGCGCTCGCGCGCGGAAAGCGATGCGGCGGCGCGATTCCGGATATGGCTGGAAGCGCAGGGCGAC
>DGIP01000146.1 GCA_002386405.1 Stenotrophomonas maltophilia | reverse complement strand
TGGGTGACGTTGGCTGGCAGCGGTGCAGCGGCCGCATCGCCACGCTGGCGCGGCAGGCTGTCGACCACTTCGAACATCAGCGGCAATGCGGTCACCGCGCCGTACTGGCCCGGCAACGGCGTGCCATCCGGTCGCCCCACCCACACGCCTACCGTGTAGTGGCGGGTGGTGCCAATCGCCCAGGCATCGCGATACCCATAGCTGGTGCCGGTTTTCCAGGCCACGCGCGGGCGCCCCGTCACATCGAAGGTGCCGGCCCCATAGCCGGGGCGTGGGTTGGATTCGAGTACTTCGCGGGTGATCCACGCCGCGCCGGGCGACATCAGCCGTCGCTCGATCACCGGATCATCGGGCGTGTAGCGCACGCGGCCGGCGATGCCGTTGCGGTTGAACGCGGCGAACGTGCCGACCAGGTCTTCCAGCCGCGCGCCGGTGCCGCCCAGGATCAGCGACAGGTTGGGCGCGCTGCCGTGCGGAAAGCGCAGGGTGATGCCGGCGTGCGACAGGCGCGCGGCGAATCGCGCCGAGCCGACCCGGTCCAGCAGGTCCACCGCCGGCACGTTGAGCGACAGCCGCAACGCGGTAGCGGCACTGACCGGGCCATTGAAGGCTGCGTCGAAGTTACCCGGGCGATACCCGGCAAAACTCTGCGGCGCATCCACCATCAGGCTTTCGGAATGGATCAGGCCGTCGTCGATGGCCATGCCGTACAGGAACGGCTTGAGCGTGGAGCCCGGCGAACGCCAGGCCTGGACCATGTCCACGTGGCCGAGCCGCTGCTTGTCACCGAAGGCCACCGAACCAACGTAGGCACGCGCCTCCAGTGTGCGGTTGTCCACCACCAGCAGGGCCGCCGAGGTACGCTCGGGCAACTGCGAGAAATACGACGCCACGCGCTCTTCCAGGGTGCGCTGCAGTCCGCTGTCCAGCGTGCTCTGGATGCGCGCGGCGCGCGGCTGCGCGGCATGCAGGCGCTGCGCCAGCAGGGCCGCGTGCAGCGGCGGTTGAAGGGCGCGGGTTACCACCGCTTCGATGCGGGCGTCGTCCACTTCCTCGCGTGTCCACACCCCCAACGCGACCATGCGCTCGAGCACCTTGTCGCGCGCCACCTGCGCGGCCTCCGGGTGGCGGTCCGGGCGCAGCCGGCTGGGCGACTGCGGCAGCACCGCCAGCAGGGCGGCTTCGGCATGCGACAGCTGCGCTGCCGGCTTGCCCAGATACGCCCAGCTGGCCGCTTCCACGCCTTCGATGGTGCCGCCGTAGGGCGCGCGCTCCAGGTACAAGGCCAGGATCTGCGCCTTGTCCAGGTGCAGTTCCAGCTGGACCGCGCGCAGCAGTTGCTTGGCCTTGCCCCACGGTGTGCGCGTGTGCGGGTCGAGGATGCGCGCCACCTGCATGGTCAGGGTGGAGCCGCCGGACACGATCCGCCGTTCCAGCACCCATTGCTTGCCCGCGCGCAGCAACGCCCACGGGTTGACCCCGGGGTGCCGCCAGAACCAGCGGT
Organism: Stenotrophomonas maltophilia; assembly: GCA_002386405.1. Classification (GTDB taxonomy): domain Bacteria; phylum Pseudomonadota; class Gammaproteobacteria; order Xanthomonadales; family Xanthomonadaceae; genus Stenotrophomonas; species Stenotrophomonas maltophilia_AD. Next base: position 28,001 of record DGIP01000146.1, on the reverse strand, counting down.
CTTCGTAGTTCAGCAGGGCCTGCAGGTACAGCGGCGACACGCTGCTGGCCGAAGCTGGATAGCGCCACACGCCATCGGCGTCGGCAAACGCGCGCAGCGGCGTGCCATCGCCGGCCACCACCAGGGTGCTGGTGTCGCGCTGGCGGGGCAGCGGCGGCGGGAACGCCAGGTCCAGCACCAGCAGCACCGCCAGCAGCGCGGCCGTGCCGCAGCGCAGCGCTGGCCACAGCCAGCGCCAGCGGTTCGTCACGGCTGGACCACCGTCAGGGTGGTCGGGTTGCTGCGCCCCACCCCGCGCAGGTCAGGGCGGTACATGTCCTCGACCAGCGGCGGCGGCACGGTGTAGGTGCCAGGGGTGACCGCACGCACCAGGTAGAACACCTTGGCGGTGCTGCCGCGCGAGAGCTTGAGCGCGGCCACGTAGCGGTCATCGCGGAACTCCTCGTGGCGCAGCGTGGCCGCTTCGCCACGATCCTCCACGCGCAGGCCATCGACCACCACGTCGGCCCACTGCTTGGCATCGCCCAGGTTGAAGTTCTCGATCTCCAGACCGGCCGGCAGCAGGTCGGTCAGCAGCGCATCGGGCATGTCCACGTTCGGGGTGACGCTGACCCGCACGATCAGGGCCTCGCCCTCCTTCAGCGCACGCGGGGTCCACGGCTTGCCGTCGGTGGTGAACCAGCTGCGTTCCACGCCCAGGGTGCGGCTGTCCGGTGCCGGCGCGGTGCGCGGAATGCCGGCCACTTCCAGGCTGGCGAACATCGGCGGCTCGCCCTGCGGGCTGAACCGCACGCCCTTGGCCAGTGCGGCGTAGTCGAAGCTGCGGCCGAACATGCGGCGCGCGGCGATCGCTTCCACCTCGCCCCCGATGGCCAGCTCGCCCGACACCTGCTTGGTCTGGTTGGCCGCCAGCGCCTTGCCCAGGCGCGCGATGGCCACCTGTTCCTGCGTGCTCAGCCACATCCAGCCATTGTTGCGGCGGGCATCCAGCGCGCGGCCCAGCTCCACCGCGCGTGCGTCGTAGGCCGGCTTGGACAGCTTGCGCTCGTGCAGCAGCGCGATCATCAACGCATCGTCGCGTACCGCGCTGCCGTAATCGCCGAAGTACTGCGGCCGCTCGCTGCTGGGCTTGGCGAAACCGGCCGCAATGGCCGCATCGCCCCGCTTGTGGTCGCCCTGCAGCGACAGCGCGATGCCCAGGTGGACCAGCGACAGGCCGGTGAGCGACTTGCTGCGTTCGTTGTCGTACAGCGCGCGCAGCGTACCCAGCGGGGCACGATTGACCCGCGCCAGCACGTAGCCCGAGTAGGCCTGGTTGGCGAACTTCAGGTTCTCGCGGCGGTCTTCGCCGTAGAACTGGTTGCCGCCGGAGAGCAGGTCCTCGCTCAGCCGGTTGAGCGCCTTCTGCAGCACGCCATCAGGCACGGCGAAGCCGGCGTCCTTGGCATCGAGCAGGAACTCGGCGATGTACGGAGTCAGCCACGGGTTGACGTAGCCGTCGTCGCCCCACATCGAGAAGTTGCCATTGGCCACCTGCATCGAGGCCAGGCGACCGAACGCGCCCTCCATGCGTTCGCGGCGGGTCTTGGCATCCAGGCCATCGGCCCCGAGCATGGCCGAGGTGGCGTCATCCAGCATCAATGCGGCATAGCCCTTGCTGGTGGTCTGCTCGGCGCAGCCGTACGGATACTTCAGGGCTCCGTCGAGCGCACTGGCGAAGGGAATCGGCGGCAGCGCGCTGACCAGCATGCGCGCAGTGACCGAGTCGCTCATCAGGCCGTCGGCCAGGCCGGCGCCCAGCTCCACATCGGCCAGCGGGTCCAGCGTCCGGGTCTGCGCGCGCAGCACCTGCGGCCACGCCGCGCGCACCGGCAGGTCATAGCGCCGGTCGACCTTGAACCCGTTGCCTTCCACCCGCACCCGCACCTTGGCCACCGTGTAGCCCTCGCGCGCCACCAGCGGGAAGCTGAGCGTGCTCTTGGCATCGGCGTTGAGCTTGAGCGCACGGCTGGGCTCGCCCAGGGTCAGCGGGCCGATCCCATCGACCTGCACCTTGAACTCGCCCGGCTTGCCGGTGAAGTTCCGCACATCCAGGGTGACCGTGCTGCGGTCGCCGGGGGCCAGCACGCGCGGCATGCTGGCTTCGGCCAGGATCGGCGCGCGCACCACGGTTTCCACGTCGCGCTTGCCATACTGGTCATCGGCATAGACCAGCGCCGACACCCGCAGGGTGCCGTTGAAGTCCGGCACCTTCAGCGCGATCCGGGCAATGCCCTTGGCATCCAGCTTCACCGGGCCGGAGAACAGGTCCACGGTCTGCACGCGCGCGGTGGGGCGCTTGGCCTGCGGCAACGCGGCCAGGGCCATGTCGCCGCCGAATTTCAGTTTGCCGCTGCTGCCGTCGAAGCTTTCGATCACCCGGCTGTAGATGTCGTAGGCATCCACGCCGAGGCGACGCTGGGCGAAGAAGTGGCCGGCCGCATCGGGCACCGGGAAGCGGGTGATGTTGAGGATGCCCACGTCCACCGCCGACACCGTGACATGCGCCAGCTTGCCCGCCAGCTGTGGCGCGCTCACCGTCACCGGCAGGGTCTGCTCCGGTCGCATCTGCTTGGGCGCGGACAGCCCCACCGCGATCTGGCGTGCCTTGCGGTCCATCGGCACGTGCACCACGCCGACCGCTCGGGCGGGGGTGATCTTGCTGGGCGCGCTGCCACCGCGGAACACCAGCGCGGTGATGTAGACATCGTGGCGCTCCCATTCGGCGGTGACCGGAATGTCGAAGGTGCTGCCGGGCTTGGCGTCGATCTCCTGGACGTACAGCATCTTGTCGCTTTCAACCATCAGCACGCCCTTGCCGGCGTGCGGCGGGGTGACGGTGACGCGCACCTTGTCGCCGGCCTTGTAGCCGGTCTTGTCCAGGCCCAGCTTGATCTTGTCCGGGCGCGCATCCAGGCCCCGGTTTTCGTCGTTCCAGCTCCAGCCGGCGTGGAAGGGGTAGCGGCTGGTCAGCCCGGTAGACGGGTCGAACACATCCAGGCGGTACTCGCCCCACTCCACCGGGAAGTCCACGCCCACCGCCGCGCTGCCGGCATCGACCGTACGGCTTTCCTTGTTCTCGAAGCGGCGGCTGAAGTCGTAATCCCAGCGGTTGTCGTTGAAGGTCCAGTGGTAATCGCGCAGTTCGCGCACCAGGGTGACCTTCAGGCCCTTGCCCGGCTGCGGCTTGCCGGCCGCATCCACGCGCATGACTTCAAAGCGCGCGTTGCTGTTGGCATCGGCGCCGTCTTCAGGGTTGAACAGCGGGCGTACGCCGACCAGCACCGGGGCCGGCCACAGCACCCGCTTCAGGGTGCGGCTGACCGTGCGGCCGCCGGTTTCATACACGCTGCCGGACAGCACCACCGCCACCGGCGCGCTGGCCTTGACCTCGGCCGGCAGGTCCACGTCCTGGCGCAGCTTGCCGTCGGCGGGGAACTCGGTATCGATCACATCGCGCGCTTCGCGCGGCAGTTCCAGGGTCGGGTCGCCGAAGAAGTAGCCCGGCAGCGATTCCACCGGTGACTGCTCGGCGGCCACGGCCAGGCGCGCGGTGAAGCGGTTGCCATCGGCGGGCGCACCGTACAGGTAGGCCGCATCGGCCTGCAGTTTGAGCGGCTCGCCCGGCTTGAGGGTCTTCTGGGCACTGTCCAGGTCCAGCTTCATGCGCTCGGGCAGGAACTCCTCGATGCGCAGGGTCATGCCCTGGATGGCTTCCTTGCTGGCCGGGTTGGTGCGGAACTCCACCTGCCAGCGCCCGGTCGGCGCTTCCACCGGGATGATCTGCTCGAAGCTCAGGTAGCCCTGCTCGCCCGGCTGCAGGCGGGTTTCGCGGAAGGTCTTGCCGTCGGGCTGCTTCAGGCGCAGGAACACCGGCTGCGGCTTGACCGGCTTGCCGTCGTTGTCGCGCAGCAGCGCGGAAATACGCACGGTTTCGCCCGGGCGGTAGAGGTCGCGGCCGGACCAGGCGAACACGTCGAACCAGGCATTGTCACGGCCGGCCACGGCAAATTCGCTCAGGTCCAGCGCCGGCTGGTTGAACGGCAGCATCGAGGTATCCGGGCCGCTGCTGGCAATCAGCACGTGGCCCGCATCCAGGGTGTAGTTGAGCAGCGCGTTGCCATTGCCGTCGGTGCTGCCCTTGAGCACCACCTCGCCCTTGGCGTCGATGATGCGCAGGTCGATCTTCTTCAGCGCCGCGCCGCTCTGCAGCGAGGCGGTGTGCACGAACAGGGTGTCCTTGTAGGCACGGGTGTGCAGGCCGATGTCGCTGACGGTGAAGAAGGCGGTGTCGAATTCGCTGTCGAACGAGCCGCTGCGCTTCATCACCGCGAAGTACAGGCCCGGCTCCCGCAGCTCCTTGATGTCCTGGGTGGGCAGGTAGGTGAGCACGCGCTCGTTCTGCTTGCCGCCCAGCACGAAGCGGTTGACGTAGACCGGCTCGGCCAGCTGCGACATGGGGGTCTTGTCGCCGTATTCGCTGTCCAGTTCCCAGCTGCCACGGCGGCCGCCGCGCTGGTACTGGCTGAAGAAGCTGGACAGTTCCTTGTCGCGCACGCGCAGGAACTCCACGTCCACTTCCTTCACGTTGACCGACACCACCGGCAGGCCGCGGCTTTCGCGTGCGGGCAGCACGCTGCCCTGCGAGGCGAAGCCGGCCACCGGCTTGAGCTCACCGCTGAAGACCTTCTGGCGCAGTTCCTTGCCGATCCGGCTGCCGTCGGCGGCCAGCAGGTCCGCCGAGACGATCAGGGTGTATTCCTTGGCCGCCTCCACGAACGGGTAACGCAGGGTCTTGCCGTCGTCGGACAGGGTCCAGCTGCTGTCCTCGGTGCCGACCTTCTCGCCGAAGCGGACCAGCGTGTCGAAGTCCTGGGTGCCGACCAGCGGCCGCGAGAACTCCAGGGCCAGCGACAGGCCGTCGCTCTTCTGGTCGGGGAACGCCCGCACCAGGGTGAATTCGCTGACGGTTTCAGCCTTGGCGGCGATCGGCGCGCCCGACGGCGTCGGCAGCTGGCCGCTGTCGTTGCGCTTGCAGCCGCCGATCCCCAGTGCCAGGCCGGCGACCAGCGCCACGCCCAGGATTCCTTTCCAGCTCCATTGCCCGACCCGACTGCGCGTAGCCATGACGTCACTCCTTGAACAAGGGCTCCAGTATAGGGGCCCGCGCAGCCAGGCAGGGCCTGGCTCTACCGCTTGACGTGTGCACAGCGGTCACCCGGCGACGTATAGCTCGACGTATTCGTGGACCGGCATCGCTTCCAGTGCGACCGGGTCCAGCGAAGCCTCGAGGATGCGACGCTGCTGCACGGTCGGGAAGGTGGCGGCCAGGTGCGCGCGGAACTTGTCTTCCAGCCTTGGGATGCCCTCGGCGCGGCGGCGGGCGTGGCCCAGCGGGTATTCGACCGTGGCGTCCAGGCTTCTGCCATCGGTGAACCGGAGCTCCAGTGCGTTGGCGATGCTGCGCTTGTCCGGGTCCAGGTAGTCGGCGGTGAAGCGCGGCTCCTCCACGCAGTGGATCTTCGCCCGCAGCGCGTCGATGCGCGGATCGGCGGCCACGTCGTCCTCGTAGTCCTCCGCCACCAGCCGGCCGAACAGCAGCGCGATGGCCACCATGTACTGCACGCAGTGGTCGCGGTCGGCCGGATTGTTCAGTGGCCCGGTCTTGTCGATGATGCGCAGGCAGGCCTGCTGGGTACGCAGGGTGATGTGCGCGATGTCATCAATGCGCCGCCCCTCCGCACGCAGCCGGGCGTGCAGCTGCATGGCCGCCTCCACGGCGGTCTGGCCATGGAACTCGGCCGGGTAGCTGATCTTGAACAGCACGTTTTCCATCACGTAGCTGCCGTAGGGGCGCTGGAAGCGGAACGGCTGGCCGCCGAACGAGACGTCGTAGAAGCCCCAGGTCGGTGCGGTCAATGCGCTGGGGTAGCCCATCTCGCCGGTGGCCGCCATCAACGCCAGCCGCACCGCGCGGCTGGTGGCGTCGCCGGCTGCCCAGCTCTTGCGCGAGCCGGTGTTGGGCGCGTGCCGGTAGGTACGCAGCGCCTGCCCGTCCACCCAGGCCAGCGAGACGGCATTGAGCATCCGCTCGCGGTCCAGCCCCAGCATATGCGCCACCACCGCGGTGGAGGCCACCTTGACCAGCACCACGTGATCCAGCCCGACCCGGTTGAAGGCGTTTTCCAGCGCCAGGCAGCCTTGGATCTCGTGCGCCTTGATCATCGCCACCAGTACGTCGCGCATCGTCAGCGGCGGCCGGCGCAGGGCCACCGCATTGCGGCTGAGCCAGTCGGCGGTGGCCAGGATGCCGCCGAGGTTGTCCGAGGGGTGGCCCCATTCGGCGGCCAGCCAGGTGTCGTTGAAGTCCAGCCAGCGGACCATGGCGCCGATGCTGAAGGCGGCCTGCACCGGGTCCAGTTCGAACCGGGTACCGGGCACGCGCGCACCGTTGACCGCGCGGCTGCCGGGCACCAGCGGGCCCAGCAGCTTGCTGCAGGCCGGGAACGCCAGCGCGGCCAGCCCGCAGCCGAGCGTGTCGATCAGGCAGTGGCGGGCGGTGGTGAACGCCAGCGGCGAGGCGACCTTGTAGTCGCGCACGTAGTCGACGATGTCGACCATCACGGCATCCCAGGCAACGCGATCGCTGGTGGGGGAGGTATCTGACGTCATCATCGCGCTCCTGTTCGAACCGCCCCCGAACGGTAGAGCCGGGCCCTGCCCGGCTGTGGTTTACAACGTATCGGCGGGGACCCGCACCGCGCCGTCCATCAGCACGCGCGCACTGCGACTCATGATGGCCTTGGTCACCGTCCACTGGCCGTCAACAACGCGCGCCTCGGCGCCCACGCGCAAGGTGCCGGACGGATGCCCGAAGGTCACCGCGCCGCGCTCGCCGCCACCGGCGGCCAGGTTCACCAGCGTGCCCGGAATGGCCGCGGCGGTGCCGATCGCCACCGCCGCGGTGCCCATCATGGCGTGGTGCAGCTTGCCCATCGACAGCGCGCGGGCGTGCAGGTCGATGTCGCCCGCTGCAATCTGCTTGCCGCTGGAGGACACGTAGTCCTGCGCCGGGGCGACGAAGGCCACCTTGGGCGTGTGCTGGCGGGTGGTGGCCTGGTCGATGCTGTCGATCAGGCCCATGCGCACCGCGCCGTGCGCGCGGATCGCCTCGAACCGGGCCAGCGCGGCCTTGTCCTCGTTGATCGCCGGCTGCAGTTCGGTACCGGTGTAACCCAGGTCCGCTGCATTGAGGAAGATCGTGGGAATGCCGGCGGTGATCATGGTCACCTGGAAGCTGCCCACGCCGGGCACGTCGAGGGTGTCAACCAGGTTGCCGGTGGGGAACATCGAACCGCCCTCGCCTTCGCCGTCGTCGGACGGATCCAGGAACTCCAGCGCGATCTCCGCCGCCGGGAAGGTCACCCCGTCAAGCTCGAAATCGCCGATCTCCTGCACCTGTCCGTCCACCACCGGCACGTGGGCGAGGATGGTCTTGCCGATGTTGGCCTGCCAGATCCGCACCGTGCAGATGCCGTTGCGTGGAACGCGCATCGGATCGATGAAACCGTTGCTGATCGCGAACGGTCCCACGGCGGTGCTGAGGTTGCCGCAGTTGCCGCTCCAGTCCACGAACGCCGTATCGATGGACACCTGCCCGTAGAGGTAGTCCACATCGTGGTCGGGCACCGAGGGCGCCGAGATGATCACGCACTTGCTGGTGCTGGAGGTCGCCCCGCCCATGCCGTCGGTGTGCTTGCCATACGGATCGGGCGAGCCGATCACGCGCATCAGCAGCGCATCACGTGCCGGGCCAGGGATCTGCGCGGCAAACGGCAGGTCCTGCAGGCGGAAGAAAACGCCTTTGCTGGTACCACCGCGCATGTAGGTGGCGGGAATTCGGAGTTGGGGAAGATAGGTCACGTTGCTTCCGTGATGGCTTGCTCTGGGGAGTCGGGCTTAGGGTTTTTTGTGCAGTTCTGTACGGAGCTGCGCAACGCCAGCTCCGCTTTACTTCGCCGCCGCTGGCGAATCAAGTCGCGAATGAATTCGGACGAACTGATATATCCGCCCTCGACGACTTCGCCGCGAATGAAGTCCTTCTGCTCTTCAGTTAGTGAAACGTTGATCTTTTCCATCATGCCCTCGCTGACTACTTGGGAATGCTGAGTGCTCCGCCGCCGAACGTTGCATCGCTCGGCAGAGGCGCACTTCACTGATGGCCAAGACTCTCATGCCACCTGCGAGGATTCCAGGAAGTCCTGCGCGAAGCGCTGGAGGACGCCGCCGGCTTCGTAAATGGCCACTTCTTCGTCGCTGTCGAGGCGGCAGGTGACCGGCACCAGCACCTGGGTGCCGTCGCGGCGCTTGACGACCAGGGTCAGATCGGCGCGCGGGGTGCGGTCGCCGATCACGTCGAAGGTTTCGGTGCCGTCAATGCCCACGGTCAGGCGGGTGGTGCCCGGCTTGAACTCCAGCGGCAGCACGCCCATGCCGATCAGGTTGGTGCGGTGGATGCGCTCGAAGCCTTCTGCAACGATGGCTTCGACGCCGGCCAGGCGCACGCCCTTCGCGGCCCAGTCGCGCGAGCTGCCCTGGCCGTAGTCGGCGCCGGCGATGATGATCAGCGGCTGCTTGCGCGCCATGTAGGCTTCAATCGCTTCCCACATGCGCATGACCTTGCCTTCCGGCTCGACCCGGGCCAGCGAACCCTGCTTCACGGTGCCGTCTTCATTGCGCACCATTTCATTGAACAGCTTCGGGTTGGCGAAGGTGGCGCGCTGCGCGGTCAGGTGGTCGCCGCGATGGGTTGCATAGGAATTGAAGTCTTCCTCGGGCAGGCCCATCTTCGCCAGGTACTCGCCGGCGGCGCTGGAGGCCAGGATCGCGTTCGAGGGCGAGAGGTGGTCGGTGGTGATGTTGTCGGGCAACACCGCCAGCGCACGCATGCCGGCCAGCGTGCGTTCGCCCGCGAGTGCGCCTTCCCAGTACGGCGGTCGGCGGATGTAGGTGCTCTCCGGGCGCCAGTCGTACAGCGGGCTGACCTGCGAACTGTATTCCACGCGCACGTTGAACATCGGGTTGTACACGCTGCGGAACTGCTCGGGCTTGACCGCTGCCTTCACCACCGCGTCGATCTCGGCGTCGCTGGGCCAGATGTCCATCAGGCGCACGTCGTTGCCCTGCGCGTCCACGCCCAGCACGTCCTTCTCGATGTCGAAGCGCACCGTACCGGCAATCGCGTAGGCGATCACCAGCGGCGGCGAGGCCAGGAAGGCCTGCTTGGCGTACGGGTGGATGCGGCCGTCGAAGTTGCGGTTGCCCGACAGCACGGCGGTGGCGTACAGGTCACGGTCGATGATTTCCTGCTGGATCGCCGGGTCCAGCGCGCCACTCATGCCATTGCAGGTCGTGCAGGCGAACGCGACGATGCCGAAGCCCAGCTTTTCCAGGTCCGGCAGCAGGCCGGCCTCTTCCAGGTACAGCTGCACGGCCTTGGAACCCGGTGCCAGCGAGGACTTCACCCACGGCTTGCGCAGCAGGCCGCGCTCGTTCGCCTTGCGTGCCAGCAGCCCGGCGGCGATCACGTTGCGCGGATTGGAGGTATTGGTGCAGCTGGTTATGGCGGCGATGATCACCGCGCCGTCCGGCATCAGGCCCTGGGCCTGTTCGACCTTGCCCGCTTCCAGCTTGGCGGCGTCGGCAATGCCGCGCTCGGCCAGCGCGCTGACCGGCAGGCGGCGGTGCGGGTTGCTCGGGCCGGCCATGTTGCGCACCACGCTGGACAGATCGAAGCTCAACACGCGCGGGTACTGCGCGGTGACCAGGTCGTCGGCCCACAGGCCGGTGGTGCGCGCGTAATTTTCCACCAGCGCCAGCTGCGCTTCCTCGCGGCCGGTCAGGCGCAGGTAGTCGATGGTCTGGCCATCGATGTAGAACATCGCCGCCGTGGCACCGTATTCCGGGCACATGTTGGAAATGGTGGCGCGGTCGCCGATGGTCAGCGCGGCGGCGCCTTCGCCGTAGAATTCCAGCCATGCACCGACCACGCGCTGCGCGCGCAGGAATTCGGTCAGGGCCAGCACTACGTCGGTGGCGGTAATGCCCGGCTGCGGCCGGCCGGTGAGCTCAACGCCCACGATGTCAGGTAGGCGCATCCACGAGGCGCGGCCGAGCATGACGTTCTCCGCTTCCAGGCCGCCCACGCCGATGGCGATCACGCCCAGCGCGTCCACGTGCGGGGTGTGGCTGTCGGTGCCCACGCAGGTGTCCGGGAAGGCCACGCCGTCCTTTACGTAGATCACCGGCGACATCTTCTCCAGGTTGATCTGGTGCATGATCCCGTTGCCCGGCGGAATCACGTCCACGTTCTGGAAGGCCTGCTTGGTCCAGTCAATGAAGTGGAAGCGGTCTTCGTTGCGACGGTCTTCGATGGCGCGGTTCTTCTCGAATGCCTGCGGATCGTAGCCGCCGCATTCCACCGCCAGCGAGTGGTCCACGATCAGCTGCACCGGCACCACCGGGTTCACCTTGGCGGGGTCGCCACCGGCGTCGGCAATGGCATCGCGTAGGCCGGCCAGGTCCACCAGCGCGGTCTGCCCGAGGATGTCATGGCACACCACGCGTGCCGGGAACCACGGGAAATCGAGATCCTGGCGGCGCTCGATCAGCTGCCGCAGCGAGGCCTCCAGGGTGGCCGGGTCACAGCGGCGCACCAGGTTTTCAGCCAGCACGCGCGAGGTGTACGGCAGCGTGGCATAGGCGCCCGGGGCGATCGCATCGACCGCCGCGCGGGAATCGAAATAGTCCAGCGAGGTGCCGGGAAGGGTCTTGCGGTAATCAGTGTTCATGGCTGGCGGTAGCTGCTTCTGTTTGGCGGGCCGTGCGGGAAAACGGGAAAGGCCGGCCCGTGGGCCGGCCCTTCTTTCAGCGGCGCTGGTCGATCGGCACGAAGGCCTGGTCTTCCGGTCCGGTGTAGTTGGCGCTGGGGCGGATGATCTTGCCGTCGATGCGCTGTTCGATCACGTGCGCGCTCCAGCCGGAGGTGCGGGCGATCACGAACAGCGGGGTGAACATCGCGGTCGGCACGCCCATCATGTGGTAGCTGACGGCGCTGAACCAGTCCAGGTTCGGGAACATCTTCTTGATGTCCCACATCACCGATTCCAGGCGCTCGGCGATGTCGTACATCTTCATGTTCTGCTGTTCGCTGGACAGTTCGCGGGCCACGTCCTTGATCACGTTGTTGCGCGGATCGCTGACGGTGTACACCGGGTGGCCGAAGCCGATCACCACTTCCTTGCGCTCGACGCGGGCCTTGATGTCGGCCTCGGCCTCATCCGGGGAGTCATAGCGCTTCTGCACTTCGAACGCCACTTCATTGGCCCCGCCGTGCTTGGGGCCGCGCAGCGCGCCGATGCCACCGGTGATGCAGCTGTACATGTCGCTGCCGGTACCGGCGATGACGCGGCAGGTGAACGTGGAGGCGTTGAACTCGTGCTCGGCGTACAGGATCAGCGAGGTGTGCATCGCCTTCACCCACGAATCCTGCGGCTTCTCGCCATGCAGCAGGTGCAGGAAGTGGCCACCGATGGAGTCATCGTCGGTTTCCACGTCGATCGCGCGGCCGTTGTGGCTCCAGTGGTACCAGTACAGCAGCATCGAGCCCAGGCAGGCCATCAGCTTGTCGGCGATGTCGCGCGCGCCGGGGTGGTTGTGGTCGTCCTTTTCCGGCGACACGCAGCCGAGCACGGAAACGCCGGTACGCATCACGTCCATCGGGTGCGCCGACGGCGGCAGTTCTTCCAGCGCGGCCTTGACCGCGGCGGGGATGCCACGCAGCGACTTCAGCTTGGCCTTGTAGGCGACCAGCTCGGCGCGGGTGGGCAGCTTGCCGTGCACCAGCAGGTGGGCGATTTCCTCGAACTCGCTGGTGTTGGCCAGGTCCAGGATGTCATAGCCGCGGTAATGCAGGTCGTTGCCGCTGCGGCCGACGGTGCACAGCGCGGTGTTGCCGGCGGCGGTGCCCGACAGGGCGACGGACTTCTTCGGCTTGAAGCCGGGGGCGGTGGTTGCTTCGCTCATGATCCCTCCAGAAAACAATGGTGCGACGTTACTTCTTGGCGGCGAACAGCGCGTCGAGCTGCTGCTCGAAGGCGTGGTAGCCGATACGGTCGTACAGTTCCTCGCGCGTCTGCATGCTGTCCACCACGTTCTTCTGGTGGCCGTCGCGGCGAATGGTCTCATACACGTTCTCGGCGGCCTTGTTGGCCGCACGGAACGCCGACAGCGGGAACAGCTGGATGGCCACGCCGGCCGAGGCCAGTTCGTCGCGGCTGAACAGCGGGGTCTTGCCGAACTCGGTGATGTTGGCCAGCACCGGCACCTTCACCGCATCCACGAAGCGGCGGTAGGTGGCCAGGTCGTAGGCCGCCTCGGCAAAGATGCCGTCGGCGCCAGCTTCCACGCAGGCGATGGCGCGCTCGATGGCGGCATCCACGCCGTCCACCTGGATGGCGTCGGTGCGCGCGATCAGGAAGAAGTCGGGGTCGGTCTTGGCATCCGCCGCCGCCTTGACCCGGTCCACCATCTCGCCCTGGGTGACGATTTCCTTGCCCGGACGATGCCCGCAGCGCTTGGCGCCGACCTGGTCTTCGATATGGCAGGCGGCCGCGCCGGCCTTGATCAGCGATTTGACGGTGCGCGCGATATTGAACGCGCTGGGGCCAAAGCCGGTGTCGATGTCGACCATCAGCGGCAGGTCGCACACATCGGTGATACGGCGCACGTCGATCAGCACGTCTTCCAGGGTGTTGATGCCCAGGTCCGGCAGGCCCAGCGAACCTGCCGCGACGCCGCCGCCGGACAGGTAGATGGCACGGTAGCCGGCGCGCTGCGCCAGCAGGGCGTGGTTGGCGTTGATCGCCCCGATCACCTGCAGCGGCGATTCGGCGGCCAGCGCGGCGCGGAAACGGGCGCCGGCGGAGGAAACAGGGGTGCTCATGGGCAACATTCCATCGTGATTGACCCTGCCAATGGCGCAAGTCACGTGCCAACGGGTAAGTCATTGATCTGGTTACACCCGGCCAGCCAGCCCGGCGTTTCATGTTGAAACATTGAAACAGATGTAACATGGATGAAACTGAAACACGGCCGCTGCCCATGTCGATCCGCCTGCCCCGCCCTCGCCTCCCCGATCCCGACCCCGGCGCGCCTCCGGTGATCTGGACGGTCAGCGTGTCGCGGCTGACCGGCCTGCTCGGTGATGTCATTCCCGAGTTCGACCGCCGCGCCCGGATCGTGCCGATCAATCTCGGCTTCGAGGAAGCCGTGGATGTGATCGGCCAGCGCCTGCGCCGCGAGCACTGCGACGTGGTGATTGCCGGCGGCTCGAACGCGGCCTACCTGCGCAGCCGGCTGGAGGTACCGCTGGTGCCGATCCAGGCCAACGGCTTCGACCTGATGGAAGCGCTGGCCCGGGCCCGGCGGATCGCACCACGGATCGGGCTGGTCACCCATGCCACCGACGTGCCCAGCTTCGGCAGTTTCCAGCACAGCTTCGGGCTGGATATCGAACACCGCCGCTTCGTCACCCGCGAAGATGCGCGCGACTGCATCGCCGACATGCGTGCCAACGGCATCGAGGTGATCGTCGGCACCGGCATGGCCATCGACCACGCCGAACGGGTGGGCCTGCCCGGCGTGCTGCTGTACTCCGCCGATTCGGTGCGCCAGGCCTTCGAACACGCGTTGGAATTGACCCAGACCCTGGCCCGCTCCGGCGTGGCGGCACCGCGTCGGCGCCCCCCTGCCCGGCCGCGCCCCACCGAGCATCGCCTGCTCGGCGACAGCGCCCCGATGCAGCAGGTGCGCGAACGCATCGCACTCTATGCACCGCACGACAGCACGGTGCTGGTCACCGGTGCCACCGGTACCGGCAAGGAACTGGTCGCCCGGCAACTGCACGCCGCCAGTGGCCGCAGCGGCCGCTTCGTGGCGCTCAACTGCGGGGCGATCAGCGAATCACTGCTGGAAGCAGAGCTGTTCGGCTATACCGAAGGCGCCTTCACCGGTGCGCGGCGTGGCGGGCGGGTCGGCCTGGTTGAAGCCGCCGATGGCGGCACCCTGTTCCTGGACGAGATCGGCGAGCTGCCGTTGCCGCTGCAGACGCGCCTGTTGCGGGTGCTGGAAGAGCGCGAAGTGCTGCGCGTGGGTGCGACCGAACCCACCGCGGTGGATGTGCGCGTGGTGGCGGCCACCCTGCAGACGCTGGAGTCGCTGGTGGAGGCGCAGCGCTTCCGGCGCGACCTCTACTACCGCCTGGCCGCGCTGCGGATCGCGCTGCCCACCCTGCGCGAGCGCCCGCAGGATGTGCCGATGCTGCTGGAGCACTTCTTCCAGCAGCTGGGCCAGCGACCCTCGCCGCTCGATGCCACCGCCACCGAACGGTTATGCGCCTACGCGTGGCCGGGCAACGTGCGCGAACTGCGCAACCTGGTGGATCGCCTGCGCATCCACTGGCGAACCGAACAGGGCGTACTGGGACTGGCGCAGCTGCAGTCGTGGCTGCCCGAACTCCTGCCGGGTACGGCAGGCGCTGTCGCGGCCGCTGGCGCCGCGTTGCAGGCGGGGCCTGCGCCCACACGCCCCTCGCCAGCAACCCTTCAGCAGTGGCTGCTGGAACATCACGGCAACCGCGAACAGCTGGCCGCGCGCCTGGGCGTATCGCGCACGACGCTGTGGCGCTGGCTGCGCCAACCCGTTTGACGAAACCGCTGACCGCGTTTTGCGCATCCCGAGCCTGCTGCGACATTTCTGATACGCAGAGCAGGCTTCAACCGACAACGCATTAGCGAAATTCCTAAAGCCAAATGCGGATATCCGGTTGTGCGACATGTTCATCATTTCGTCTGCTGCACGGGCAGGAACTGACAGCGCGGGACATGCAGGGGAACCGGATACGTCCTGCCGCGACATCACCGCGCCGGACGCATTGGCCTGTTTGCTGCCGGGATTTCCCGCCAGGCCAAGCGTTGGCGTCCGATGCCGGTGCGCGCGGACCGATACACGCCATCGATGACGCCCAGAGGAAGAAAAGTTCGGTGGCCCGTGCAGGAGGTTCATCAACGGAAACCCCGGGTGAACTGTTTGCGAGCGCGGCGATGTCCAACCGCCCGCCGCACGGCTAGGTTCCAGAGCGTTGATCCGCCCACCACCGAGGACACCGCATGTTCCCAGCCACCCACGCCAGGCCCCTTTCCACCCTCGTCACCCGCGCCACCGCGCTGACCCTGCGCAGGCAGCGCGATGCCGCGGCTGGCCCGAGCCGGGCCATTCCGCTGACCGGCATCAGCAACCACGCGACCCGGCCGCAGCCCGCACCCGCCCGCGTATCGCGGATGCCCGCTGCAGCTGCCAATGCGGACCAGGAGCGGGAGGATGCACCCAGCGCACCCGGCCCCACCGAGCAGGCACTGGCGGTGCTCAGCGGGCAGATCCACGCCTTGCTGGCACAGTGCCGCGCTGAAGCGCCTGCGGATTTCGGCAAGGCCCTCGACGCGCTGGCCCTGGACCCGCAACAGCCGTTGGCCCGCAAACAGAGCAGCGCGCTGCTGCGTGCGATCAAACGCCTGCCCAGCGGCAGCCGTGTTCCCGAACGGCAGAAGGCACTGCGCACTGCGCTCTACGACCTGACCCGCGCCGCACGCGCCGAGGCGATGCTGCACGAGCAGATCGCACGCCACACCGAACGCGAACGCATCAACGCGCTGCCCGGCTCGCAGCGCAGTGCCGGCACCGGCGGCATGTTCGGCGTCCGCTTCGGGTTGCCGGGGGCGGTCCATGCCGGTGCCGCCGTCGGTGCACGCCAGGAAACCAGCACCGCCACCTTCGATGACCTGACCATCGGCACCGTGCGCAGCGCCATGGTGAGGGCCGAAGCGGCCGCGCAGGCCAGCGTCGCACCGGGCGTAGGCCTGGAAGGCACGCTGAGTGGCTGTACCACCGAAGGGGATGCGGACATCTCGATGTCGATGCGTACCCGCGTGCTGCGCCTGGCCCATGCATCGGTCGCGCGCCGGCTGGGCGGCAATGCCCTGCAACGCGCGTTCAAGCGGGTGACCGAGCCGCGGCGCGACCGCTATGACGAGCGCGCCAGCCGCGCATTGGCCTGGCAGACGAGGTTGCCGCTACTGGTAGGTGCACAGACGACGGCACCGCCGCTGGCCTTCGGCAAGCGGGGACTGTTGATCACCGCGGGCATGACCACCCACGGCGGCGCGCTGACAGCGAGCGCCGGCTACGGCATGGGACGGCTTGCTGCCACCGGCGCGGTGGACCGCGTGGAACTGCGGGCCGCGCTACCTACCCGGCTGACCGAACTGGACGACGACGGCCTGCCGGCCAGCAAGGACACCGGCATCCGCACCGTGCTCGACACCCGCGTCTCGCACCGGGTTGCCGGCGTGCAGCCGCCGCGCTCACCCGCGCTGAAGCTGGTGCGGCTGGCGATGAGCGAACCCCGGCACCCGGACGACCTGGCCAGGCGGATGGAGGCCGTATCGCACGTACGGGCGGCGTTCGACCACCTGCAGGCACTGGATGAGCTGTCGCTGCGCGACCCGGCGAAGGCGCGTGCACCGCTGGCGTCGCTCGCACGCGAATGGGGCAGCCATGCAACCGCCCGCGAGCCGGTCATGATCGCGATGCTCGACACGCTGGCCTGGCTGCAGGCCGCCCCCGCGCCTGACGCGCGGGCACCGGCAGCGCACGCGGCATGGTCCCGCCTGCAGCGCACCGTCCAGGCCGAAGCGCGGCGCATCCACGACACCACGATGCCGCATGACCGCGCCTGGGTGTACCGGGCCACCCATGCCTTCCGCGAACAGATCCAGCGCATCGCCACCACACGCGGCAGCCTGTCGCTCTCTGCATCGTTGCCGCTGCTGACCGCCACCGGAGAGATCGGCGTGGCACGCCATGTGCGCCAGGATCCGGATCCCCTGCGCAACGGCGACTACCTGGAGCTGACCGTTGCCGCCCACCTCGCGCCTGCGCTGGGCACCATCCTGTCCGAGGTGGAGCGGAAGTTGCCGGAGTGGGGGGCGCTGCCCCTGCACGAAGCCGAAGCATTGATCGCGCCGCTGTCGGCCGACCTCGGGGTCACCGGCACCAGCCGCCTGCTGGTGCGTTTCTTCCGCCCTTCCTTCCAGACCGATCCAGACTTCCCGCCGTCCGCGCGCGGCAACCACCTGCATGCGGTGCGCCTGGCCACCGGCACCGCGCAGTCGCTGGGCGTGACGGTACCGGTGCCGGTGCTGCCGGGGCTGGCACCGACGATCCGGGTGGAGCACAACCGCGCAACCCAGTTCACCCGCTACGACCGGCTGGGCGAAGGCACGCTGACCAGCCCGCTGATGCGCTACCTGTCCCTGTGTTCGGCCACGCAGCCCCGCGCTGAGACTTGGGCCGCGCTGCTGGATTCGCATGGTGCCGACCTGGACCGGCTGGCCGAGGCGCTCACGGACCCCGGCTCCGTACCTTCGCTGGAGGCGCGTTACTGGCTGCAGCGCGAGCCCACCACCACCATCGGTGGTGCCACCACCCGCCGCGACAATGCCGATACCCGCACGCTGGACGCGTTCGCGCAGGCGGCCGATGCCGAGACCCGGCGCGACCAGCTGCATGCGTTGTTCGAAGCGGTCGGCGCCATCACCACCCGGCAGAAGGCGATGTCGTCGCTGATCGGCGCATTGACCCTGCCGGTGGTCGGATGAGCGGCGCTTACGGGTACAACAGGCGCTTGCCCCACTGCCCGTTGGCGTCGATCTCATAGCACCAGCGTTCATGCAGGCGGAACTGCGCGCCGTACCAGAACTCGATCCGGCGCGGCACCACGCGCAGCCCACTCCAGCCCTCCGGCCGCGGCACATCGCGGCCGGCGAAGCTGGCCTCGGCGGTGGCCACGCGGGTATCGAATTCCTCGCGCGAGGCCAACGTGCGCGACTGCAACGACGCCCACGCGCCGATCTGGCTCAGCCGCGGCCGCGAAGCAAAGTACGCGTCGGCCTCGGCATCGCTTACCTGTTCCACGCCGCCTTCGATGCGCACCTGGATGCCGGCTTCACGCAGGCTGCGCCACAGGAACAGCAGCGCGGCGTGCGGGTTGGCCTGCAGTTCGCGCCCCTTGTGGCTGTCCAGGTGGGTGTAGAAGACGAAACCGCGCGCGTCGAAGGCCTTGAGCAGGACCGTGCGCGCCGAAGGATGGCCGTCGGCAGTGGCCGTGGCCACCGTCATCGCGTTGGGTTCGATTTCAGCGCTGCCCTTGGCTTCATCGTACAGGGCGGCGAAGGTGGACAGCGCTTCAGCGTAGAGATCGGTCATGGTCGGTTTCTTGCGGCTCGGTTTGGGTTTATTGTCACCGCATGCCCGTTGCTGCGTACATGCCCCGGAACAAGGGATTCCCCGATGCACTGGTCGCGCAGGCGCTGGACGACGCGTTGGCCGTGGCGGCCACGGTGCCAGTATTGGCGATCAGTGGCCTGCAGGGCAGCGGCAAATCGACGCTGGCCGCCCAGGTGGTGGCCCTGGCCCAACAACGCGGCCTGCGTGCAGCGGCACTGTCCATCGACGACTTCTACCTGACCCGCGCCCAGCGCCAGCGGCTGGCGCGCCAGGTGCACCCGCTGCTGCTGACCCGTGGCCCGCCGGGCACCCATGACCTGCCGCTGGCCCACGCGACGCTGGACGCGATTGCCGCGCGACGCCCGCTGGCGTTGCCCCGCTTCGACAAACTGGCCGACGAGCGCGTGCCCGAAGCACAGTGGCCCCGACTGGACGGCGGGCTGGACCTGCTGGTGTTCGAAGGCTGGTTCCTGGGCACGCCGGCGCAGGCCGACGACCAGCTGGACACCCCCCTCAACGCGCTGGAACGCGAGGCCGACGCCGACGGCCGCTGGCGCCGCTGGTGCAACCAGGCCCTGGCCGACCAGTACCCCGCATTGTGGCAACGCTGCGACCGGCTGTGGTTCCTGCAGCCGCCGGATTTCGCGGTGGTGCCGCGCTGGCGATGGCAGCAGGAGCAGAACCTGCAGGCCGCCCAGCCCGAGCGCAGCAGCATGAGCCGCGCCCAGCTGGAGCGGTTCGTGCAGTACTACGAACGGGTGAGCCGCCAGGCACTGCGCACGCTGCCGGCGCTGGCCGACCGGGTGGTGGTGCTGGACGAACAGCGCCGGATCGTCAGCTGACCAGGAAGGTCACCCGCAGGTTGACCCGCCATTCGGTGATGTTGCCCTGCCCGTCGGTGACCACCTTGGTCTCGTTGATCCAGGCCCCCTGGATGCCCTTGACCGTTTCGGACACCTTCTTCAGGCCGCTGCGGACCGCGTCTTCGACGCTGGTAGGCGAGGAGGCGTTGATCTCGATGATTTTGGCCACTGACATGGGCGTGCTCCAGCTGCGCGCGGGACATTCCGCACCGCCCACCATGGGGTCCGCCGCGTAAAGGCCGCGACACGGAGGTGTTAGCATTCCGGGTAATGAATCCCGCTCCGAACCTCATCCTGATTGGCCCGATGGGCGCCGGCAAAACCTGCATCGGCCGGCGTCTTGCCGAACGCTTCACCCTGGACTTCGTGGACGCCGACCAGGCCATCGTCGACGCGGCCGGGGCCAGCATTCCGACCATCTTCGAGCATTCGGGCGAGGCCGGCTTCCGCCAGCACGAACGCCAGGTGCTGCAGCAGCTGCTGGCCGGCCAGGGACAGCTGATCTCCACCGGCGGTGGCGCCGTGCTCGACGCCGGCAACCGCGAGGCGATCGCGCAGCGCGGCTTCGTGGTCTACCTGCGGGTGAGCGTGCCGGCCCAGCTGGAGCGGCTGGCCCGCGACCGGGCCCGGCCGCTGCTGCAGCGGCCGGACCGCGAGCAGGTGCTGCACGAGATGGCAGGCGTGCGCGACCCGCTGTACCAAGGGCTGGCCGACCTCACCCTGGATACCGATCTATACACGCCCAGCGAGGCGACCGCGCAGCTGGTGCTGCGCCTGGCCTCGCAATGGCAGCGACTGGAACCTTCCGCATGACCGCGTCCCCCCGCACCGTCGCCGTTGGCGGCGACACCCCCTACACCATCCATATCGGCCCCGGCCTGCTTGCCCAGGGCGAACTGCTGGCGCGCCACGTGCGCGGCCGCCACGTGCTGCTGCTCAGTGATTCGTCGGTGGCGCCGCTGTACCTTTCCGGGGTCAAGCAGGCGCTGCTGGACGAACGTCCGGACCTGTTGATCGGCGAGCTGGTGCTGCCCGCCGGCGAAGCCTCCAAGACGCTGGCCAACTTCGGCGCGGCGATCACCGCGCTGGCGTCGCTGGGCGCCACCCGCGATGCGTGCGTGATGGCCCTGGGCGGTGGCGTGGCCGGCGACCTGGCCGGGTTCGCCGCGGCCTGCTGGATGCGCGGGGTGGACTGCGTGCAGCTGCCGACCTCGCTGCTGGCCATGGTCGATTCGTCGGTCGGCGGCAAGACCGCGGTGGACATTCCGGAAGGCAAGAACCTGGTGGGCGCCTTCCACCCGCCGCGCGCGGTGATCGCCGATACCGCCGCGCTGCGCACCCTGCCGCCACGTGAGCTGCGCGCCGGCCTGGCCGAGGTGATCAAGTACGGCGCGATCCGCGACCCACTGTTCTTCCAGTGGCTGCAGGCCGAACACGCCGCGCTGCTGGCGGGTGACGATGCGGCGCTGGCGCAGGCCATCGCACGCAGCTGCGAACACAAGGCCGAGATCGTCGAACGCGATCCGCTGGAACGCGGCGAGCGCGCCCTGCTCAACCTGGGCCACACCTTTGGCCATGCGATCGAGACCGAACAGGGCTACGGCGCGCCGGGCAACGACAACCTCAACCACGGCGAAGCCGTGGCGGTGGGCATGGTGCTGGCGGCGCGGCTGTCGGCCCAGCTGGGCATGAGCCACGACGACGACACCACCCGCCTGCGCGAGCTGCTGCTGCGCTACGAACTGCCGGTCGCCATTCCGGCCGGGCTGGCGCCCGAGGCGCTGCTGGCGCGCATGCGGCTGGACAAGAAGAACGTGGCCGGGCGCCTGCGCCTGGTGCTGTGGCAGGGCATCGGCCGTGCCGAAGTGGTGGCCGACATCGACGAAGCCGAGGTGCTGCGCGTGCTGGCCACCGGCTGAGCTGCGACCGTTTGCCGCGCCCGCCCGACGGGCCGGTGACGGCCGCGTTGCCGGTTCGCGGCTACAATCGCGGCCATGCGCATCTTCCTGCAGCAACCTGCCAGCGGCACCGATCCGACCCGCTACCTCCAGCTCAGCCTGCAACCGGACCTGTTCGGCGGCTGGGAGCTGCTGCGCGAGGCCGGGGAGATCGGCCGGCCCGCCAAGCTGCACCGCCAGTTTTTTGCGGACCAGGCCCAGGCCGAGGCCGCGTTTGAAAAGGCGCGCGACACCGAGCTCAAGCGCGGTTTCCAGATCACCTACACCAGCGGTGTGCCGCCGCGCTGAGCGGCCCGCCTCCCCCTGGCCCTGCGCCACCCGATTCCAAGGAAGCATCCCGTGACCAGCCCCTCCCGCCACGATCGCCTGCTGCGCGCCCTGCGCCGCGAACCGGTGGACTGCACCCCCGTCTGGCTGATGCGCCAGGCCGGCCGCTACCTGCCCGAGTACCGCGCCACCCGCGCCAAGGCCGGCAGCTTCCTGGCCATGGCCAAGAACCCGGACATCGCCTGCGAAGTCACCCTGCAGCCGCTTCGCCGGTTCGACCTGGACGCGGCGATCCTGTTCTCGGACATCCTGACCATTCCCGATGCGATGGGCCTGGAGCTGTACTTCGTCGAAGGCGAAGGCCCGAAGTTCCGCCACCCGGTCCGCGATACCGCCGCCATCGCCAGGCTGGCGGTGCCGGACATGGAAACCGAGCTGCGCTACGTGATGGATGCGGTGCGCGTGATCCGTCGTGAGCTGGACGGCCGCGTGCCGCTGATCGGTTTCTCCGGCAGCCCGTGGACGCTGGCCTGCTACATGGTCGAAGGCGGCGGCAGCAAGGATTTCGCACGCATCAAGGCAATGGCCCTGAACGAGCCGGCCGCACTGCACCAGCTGCTGTCGGTGGTGACCGATGCGGTCATTGCCTACCTGGCCGCCCAGCGCGCCGCCGGCGCGCAGGTGCTGCAGGTGTTCGATACCTGGGGCGGCGTGCTCAGCCCGTCCATGTACCGCGAATTCTCGCTGCGCTACCTGACCCGCATCGCACGTGAGCTGGAGCGCGGCGATGGCGGGCAGCGCACCCCGCTGATCCTGTTCGGCAAGGGCACCGGCCTGCACCTGGCGGACCTGGCCGACACCGGCGCCGATGCCCTGGGCGTGGACTGGACCCTGGACCTGGCCGACGCGGTCGCCCGTACCGGCGGCCGCGTGGCACTGCAGGGCAATCTCGATCCGGCCACGCTGTACGGCAACCCGGAAGCGATCGAACGTGCCGCCGGCCAGGTGCTGGACAGCTATGCACGCGGCAACGGCGGTTCCCGCGAGGGCCACGTGTTCAATCTAGGCCACGGCATGTCGCCCGACATGAACCCCGAACACGTGCAGGTACTGGTAGAAGCCGTACATTCCATCAGCCAACGTTGATTTCACCGCGCGGTGCCCATCACCGGGCATTGCCCCGCATCTGCGATCATGTGCACCTCGTTGATGAAGGTGCACACGATGACGACCCCCAGCTACGCCTCGTTCCGGCCCCTGTTGTGGCTGGTGTCGCTGGCGATCTTCATGCAGATGCTGGATTCGACCATCGTCAACACCGCCCTGCCCGCCATGGCCCGCAGCCTGGGTGAAAGCCCGCTGCAGATGCAGTCGGTGGTGTTCAGCTACGCGCTGGCGGTGGCGACCTTCATTCCCGCCTCCGGCTGGATCGCCGACCGCTTCGGTACCCGCCGCACCTTCCTGGCGGCCATCATCCTGTTCACCCTCGGCTCGCTCGCCTGCGCGCTGGCGCAGACCCTGCACCAGCTGGTCGCCGCGCGCGTGCTGCAGGGCGTGGGTGGCGCGATGCTGCTGCCGGTCGGCCGCCTGGCGGTGATGCGCTCGGTCTCGCGCGAACAGTTCCTGCGCGCCATGAGTTTCATCGCCATCCCGGCGCTGGTGGGGCCGCTGATCGGCCCGACCCTGGGCGGCTGGCTGGTGGAAGTGGCGTCCTGGCACTGGGTGTTCCTGATCAACCTGCCGATCGGCGTGATCGGCTATGTGGCCGCGCTGAAAATCATGCCCGACCACTACGCCGAGCACCGCACCCCCTTCGACATCGCCGGCTACCTGATGCTGGCGTTCGGCATGGTGGTGCTGTCGCTGGCGCTGGACGGCATTTCCGGCATGGCCACCCCGCATGCCCTGGTGATGCTGATGACCGTGGCCGGCCTGGCCGCACTGGTCGGCTACTGGCTGCACGCGGCCAACTCCACCGCGCCGCTGTTCTCGCTGGCGCTGTTCCACGTGCCGAGCTACCGCATCGGCATCCTCGGCAACCTGTTCTCGCGGATCGGCAGCAGCGCCATGCCGCTGCTCATCCCCCTGCTGCTGCAGGTCGGCATGGGCATGAGCCCGATGAACGCCGGGCTGTTGATGATCCCCGTGGCCGCCGCCGGCATGCTGTCCAAGCGCTACGCGGTCAAGCTGGTGGAACGCTTCGGCTACCGCCGCGTACTGATGGTCAACACCGTGCTGGTGGGCCTGGCCATGGCCAGCTTCATCTTCATGGTCCCCGGCCAGCCGATGTGGCTGCGCGTGGTGCAGCTGGCCGTGTTCGGCGCGGTCAATTCGCTGCAGTTCACCGTGATGAACACCGTGACCCTGCGCGACCTGGACCGCGATTTCGCCAGCTCGGGCAACAGCCTGCTGTCGATGGTGATGATGCTGGCCACCGGCTTCGGTGCCGCGGCCGCAGGCAGCCTGCTGGCCGCGTTCGAGCACCTGGACACCCTGCACGGCGCCACCGCCGCCCTGCATGCCACGTTCGTGTGCGTGGGCGCGATCACGCTCACCTCCACCGTCATCTTCTGGCAGCTGCCCGACACCCGCCCCTCACCGCGCGATGTGGAAGAGGTCGCCGAATAGGCGACCTCGGTAGCAGCGGACCGTTGGTCCGATGACCTTTAAAAATCGTCACCCCCGCCCCTCAACCACCACCCGCGCGATCGCCTGTTCAAGCAGGTCACCGGTCACCGGCTTGCGCAGGAACCCCTGGAAGCCGGCCTCGCGCACCTGCTGTTCGATGCCCGGGTCGGTACGCGCGGTAACCGCCAGCAACGGCATTGCATAGCCCTGGTTGCGCAGGTGCCCGGCCAGTTCCATGCCACCCAGGCCGGGCAGGTCAAGATCCAGCAGCACCACGTCGAACGGCGCATCGCTCACTTCACGCAGCGCTGCCAGCGCGTGCGCGGCGTGCACCACCTCGTGCCCGCGCGCGCTCAGCAGCCCGATGATTACGCTGGCCACGGTCTCGTCGTCCTCGACCAGCAGCAGGCGCAACGGCGGCAAGGGGTGGCCCTCGGCAACGCCGGCGCTCCCGACCGTGGCGTCGGCCATCTGCAGCGGCAGCGGCAGCGTCACGCTGAAGCGCGTGCCCACGCCCAGCTGGCTTTCCACCCCGATCTGGCCCTGCATGGCCAGCGCCAGTTCGCGGCAGATCGCCAGGCCCAGGCCGCTGCCACCGTACTGCGCGGCAGTGCGCGCACCGTCGGCCTGCTCGAAGCGCCGGAACAGGCGCTGCTGCTGGTCGCTGCTGATCCCGGGCCCTGTGTCGGAGACTTCGAAGTAGAGCCCGCGCGCCGGCGCCAGGGCACGCACCTTCAGGCGCACTTCGCCACTGCTGGTGAACTTCACCGCGTTGCCCAGCAGGTTGAGCAGGATCTGCCGGACCCGTACCGCGTCACCCACGCTGCACAGGCCAGGCGCCAGTTCGTTGTCGACCACGAAGCGCAGCCCTTTCTGCTCGGCCAGTGCCGCCATCAACGTGCAGGCATCATCGATCACGCCCTGCAGTGCAAACGGCTGCGCCTGCAGCTGCAGCCGCCCCGATTCGATCCGCGCCAGGTCCAACGCGTCGTTCACCAGGTGCAGCAGGTGCTCGCCGGCATGCCGGATCGATTCGGTGTAGCTGCGCTGCTGCGCGTTCAACGGCGAGCCCAGCAGCAGCTCGCTCATGCCCAGCACGCCGGTCATCGGCGTGCGCACTTCGTGGCCCAGGTTGGCCAGGAAGCGCGTCTTGGCGGCCGATGCCTGTTCGGCCAGTTCCTGCTTGTGCAGGGCCAGCTGGTAGGCGTGGCGGCGTTGCACGCGGCGCCGGTACAACCAGGCGAACAGGCTCATGAGCAGCAAGGCGATCGAGGCCATCACCAGCAGCCCCGAAACGCTGCGCCACCAGGGCGGCATCACGCGGAATTCCAGTACCTGCACCCGCGACCAGACCAGGTCGGCCGAGCGCGCCTGCACCTCAAGCCGATAACGCCCGGGCGGCAGCCGCGAGAACACGCGTTCGCCGCCCGGCCCCACTTCCACCCAATCCGGGTCGTAGCCGGCCAGGCGGTAGCGATAACTGTTGGACGACGAGTCGGCAAAGGACAGCAACCGCGCCACGATGCGCAGGTCGCGGTCGGCATCGGCGATTTCCAGCGGCGCCAGGTGGGTCAGGTCCAGCACCCGCTCGCCACGGCGCACCTCGACGCGTTCGATCACCAGCGGCGCGCGCCGGGTCGCCGGGCGCACCTGGTCCGGATCGAACAGCACCACCCCGGCCGGCGTGCCGCCGGCAATGTGGTTGCTGGCCGTGCGCACCAACGTGCCGCGGCGGAATTCCTGGCTGGGCAGCCCATCGCGCACGCCGTACTGGCGCACGCTGCCCTGGTTGGGATCAACGCGGATCAGGCCGCGCGAGCTGGCGGCCCACACGATGTCCTGGGCGTCGACCACCAACCCCGTCGCCGACAGCTGCGGGAAGCCCTCTTCCGGCCCGACCTGCGCCTCGCGCTCCAGCCGCTTCCCGTTCCAGCGGTAGCGGATCAAGCGACCTTCTTCCGATACCCACACCGAGCCATCGTTGGCCGGCGCCAGGGCATGACTGGCGACACCCGCCGCGCCGGGCACCGCCTCGAACCGCGCACGCGAAGGCACCCACTGCAGCAGGCCCTGGTTGGTGGCCACCCAGAGATGGTCCTGCGGACCGCACATGAGGTCCAGGACCTGCTGTCCGGGCGCCAACCCGCTCGTACCGGCCGCGATCCGCTGCCGCACGCCGCCGTCCAGGCCACGCTGCTGCAATCCGCCGGACGATGCGCTCCAGACCCCGCCGCCGTCGCACAGCACCAGCGCATCCACGTCGCCTTCCATGGCGGCATCGGCGCCGGCATCACTGCCCCAGCGTTGCAGGGAGCCGGTACCGGGGTCGTAGCGCAGCAGCGCTTCGTGCGATCCAATCCAGACATGGCCGCGCGGGTCTTCCAGCACCGACAGCAGCCACTGCGGACCGTCCACCCAGGTCCGGTGCTGGTCCACCTTGCCGGTCACCGGGTCGAAGCGGTCCAGCGCGCCATGGGTGCCCACGGCCCACACGCCGCCATTGGCCGATGCGGCCATGCCCAGCACGTAGCCGTTGCGAAGCGAGGCCGGGTCATCCTCCAGCCGCGACAGCACCGAGAACTGCCACCAGCGCGGCAGCAGGTGCCACAGGCCACTGTTGGTACTGGCCAGCCAGATCCCGCCTTCGCGGTCTTCGTACGCGCCGGTCCAGTTGGGGCGCACCTGGCCACGGGCCACCGCGCTGTACAGCGGCACCTGCTGGAAGCGGTCCTGGTAGGCACGCCCGAGACCGGACCGGGTGTCGAGCCAATACCCGCCCTGCTCGTCGCGCAGCATCATGCCCAGTACCTGGTCGCCGGCATCCACCTTCCACGGCGCCGGGGCGAAGCTGCCGTCCGCGCGGCGCACTACCGTGCCGGCATTGGTACTGATCCACAGGCTGCCATCGAGTTCGGCGGTCAGCCCGTTGACCAGCGGCGTGGGCAGCTTGGATGCGGGTACCCGCTCGAAGTCGCGGCCGGTCCAGCGCGCCAGCCCCGCCTTGGTACCGACCCACAGGCTGCCGTCACGCGTGGTGGCCATATGCGTCACCGACGCGGCCGGCAGGCTGCGCCGGTTACCCGGCTCTGGCATGAAGCGGGTGATCACGCCATTGCGGTCGAGCCGATGCAGGCCGCCTTCGTAGGTGCCGAACCAAAGTGCCCCGTCGCCGGTAGAGGCCAGGCTCCAGACCGTATTGCTGCCGATCACCGGGTTGCTGGCACGGTCGAAGAAGCGCAGTTCGCGGCGGTCGGCCGACATCATCGCCAGCCCGGCATTCTCGGTACCGATCCACAACTGGTTGCGCGCATCCACGTGCACACTCCACACCATGTTGTCGCGCAGCCCATCTTCGGCGCGCCAGACACGGTAGTTGCGGCCATCGAAGCGGGCCAGGCCATCATTGGTGGCCAACCACAGGTAACCGTAGCCGTCTTCGGCCATGCGATTGACGGTATTGGATGGCAGGCCATCGAATACGGTCAGCTGCCGCGGCGTTGGCGGAACCGGCTGCGCGGCCGCCAGCGACGGCCACAGGCACAACATCCCGAACAGGAGCAGCCAACGCGTAGGCAACACCAATGAATCTCCTGGAGCGGGTCGGGGTCAACCGATGACGTGCAGATAGGGCAGGACTTGTCGCAGAAGGCCCAAGTCACGGGGTGGATGGTAAACGGTTCGCTTGATTGGAACGAACCATCAGGCCACGCCCGCCTGTTGCAGCGCCTGGCGCAGCGTCGCGGCCGTGACCGGTTTGGGCAGGAACCCGGCACCACCGGCGGCCCGCACCCGCTCCGGCAGGCCGGCGGAGGGCTGCCGGCTCATTGCCAGCACCGGAGCGGAC
>DGIP01000009.1 GCA_002386405.1 Stenotrophomonas maltophilia | reverse complement strand
CCCCACGCCGCGCGTGGCGCTCGGCTGCGCGCTGGCGGGCGTGGCGCATGCGGCGGTCGACATTTCCGATGGCCTGCTGGCCGACCTGGGCCACATCTGCGAACGCAGTGGCGTCGGTGCCGAGCTCGACCCCGAACGCCTGCCGGTATCACCGGCCGCACGCGCCCGCGTCGGTCAGTCGCATGCCCATGAGGCAGCGCTGCGTGGTGGCGACGATTACGAACTCTGTTTCACCGCAGCGCCGGCCCAGCGCACTGCCATCGACGCCCTGGCCACGCGGCTTGCACTGCCGCTTACCCGCATCGGCGAGATCGTGCCAGGCCACGGCGTCAGCACCGGCGGCGACGCCACCGGCCCGCGCGGCTACGAGCACTTCACCGAACTGTAGGCGGCAACACCTTGCCCGGATTGAGGATGCCATCCGGATCCAGTGCCGATTTGATCGCCCGCATCGCCGCCAGCGTGGCCGGTGAAAATGCCTGCGCCATGAAGTCGCGCTTGGCCAGGCCGATCCCATGCTCGCCCGACAGCGTGCCGCCCAGTGCCAGGGTCAGTTCGAAGATCTTCGGCAGCGCTGCCTGCGCACGTGCGTTCTCGTCCGCATCGTCCGGGTGGTACAGGATGTTCACGTGCAGGTTGCCGTTGCCGGCATGGCCGAAGGTGACAATGGTCAGCGCGTACTGCCGTGCCAACGCCTGCACACCGGCCACCAGGTCGGGAATCCGCGACACCGGAACCACCACGTCTTCGTTGATCTTGCCCGGCGCGATGCTGCGCAGCGCAGGCGACAGCGCCTTGCGCGCGGCCCACAGCTTCTCGCGCGCGCTGCCTTCCATCGCCACGTCCAGCGCCAGCATGCCGTCGCCTTCGGCAGCCGTGGCGAGGGCCTGCAGCAGATAGGGCAGGGTGTCGTGGTCGCCATCGGCTTCGACCAGCAGCATCGCACCGGCCTCGGGCACGTCGGCGCCATTGCGGCGCAGCAGCTCCAGGCTGCGTGCATCCATGAATTCCAGGCGGGTGGGCACCACCGGCTGCGCCATCAGGCGCGACACCGCCGACGCGGCCGCATTCGCATCGCGGTACAGCACCCGCAGCCCGGCCTGCGTGACCGGCAACGGAGTCAGCTTCAGCGTGGCTTCCACGATCAGGGCCAGGGTGCCTTCGCTGCCCACCAGCAGGTGGGTCAGGTCGTAACCGGTGGCGTCCTTGGTATAGGCACCGCCGCACTGGATCAGCTCGCCCGCGCCGGTCACCGCGACCAGCCCGAGCACGTTGTCGCGGCTGGTGCCGTACTTCACCGCGCGCGGGCCGCCCGCATTGCAGGCCAGGTTGCCACCGATGCTGCAGATGTCGGCGCTGGACGGGTCCGGTGCCCAGAACAGTCCGTGCTCGACCAGCGCATGCTGCAGGTCGCCGTTGAGCACGCCCGGTTCCACCACCGCGCAGCGGTTGCCCGGTTGGATGTCGAGGATGCGGTTCATGCGCGCAAACGACAGCACGATGCTGCCGTTGACCGGCACCGCCGCGCCCGTGGTGCCGGTGCCGGCGCCGCGCGCCACCACCGGCACGCCATGGGCGCGGCAGGCGCGCACGATCTGCAGCACCTGTTCGCGGTCGTGCGGCAACGCCACGCCATTGGGCAGCGCATGCCGCCAGGAGTTGTCCTGCGCATGTGCGGCCAACGTGGTGGCATCGGTGCGCCAGCCATCGTCACCGAGCAGTGCCTGCAGGGTGGTGGCAAATTCAGCAGGCAGAGTCGTCGTCATTACAGCCATCCGGTAGCGCGGCCCATCGGGCGGCCCTCAAAGTCATCGATCGAAACCACAGTCTTCCAGCCGGAACGCATCGCGCAACCAGTCCAGGCGCGGCGGGTCGCCACTGGCATCGATCACGTCGAAGCGGCAGGCGCCCTGCGCCAGCGCTGGATGCGACTGCAGGAACAGCTGTGCGGCCAACACCAGTTTGCGCCGCTTGCGCAGGTCCACCGAGGCTGCGCCACCACCAAAATTGGCAGTGGCGCGATAGCGCACTTCCACGAATACGGTGGTGTCGCCGTCGCGCATCACCAGGTCCAGCTCACCGCCCTTGTAGCGGACATTGCGGGCGACCGGGGCCAGCCCGGCACGCCGCAGGTGCGCCAGCGCGGCGGTTTCCACCGCCGCCCCGCGCTGTGCCCGCTGGGTGGGCATGGCCTCAGTTGTTGCTCACCGGCATGGGCCGGCCACCGCTGAAGGTCGACCACGCCGGCACCCGCAGTACGTTGCCGTTGCTGTCCAGGAACAGGGTGCCGGTGGCACCAGCCAGGCCGCCTTCGGTGGCCACCTTGTCCAGGTAGGCGCTGATCTTCCAGGCGTCGAAACCGAACGCGAACAGGCGACCGGCCGCACCACGCGCGGTCGGCAGGATCTGCCCGGCGGTCGCGGCCGACGGCAGGCCGGCCACGCCGCGCACGTTCCAGGCTTCGTTCGGGTAGACGATGCCGTCCAGCGCCATGTCTTCTTCCGGCTTGCCGGTGCCCAGGGTCAGCTGCGAGGTGCCCACGCGGCTGGCGCCGCCCGCGCCGGCCAGCGCCAGCTGCG
>DGIP01000008.1:645-3167 GCA_002386405.1 Stenotrophomonas maltophilia | reverse complement strand
GGGTGGCGCCTGCGCCCACCCGCAGCGGGCGGCGCAGGGCGGGTCCTACGGCCAGCACGGTGGCCAGCAGCAGCGGCAACACGTAGTAGGTGACCCGATAGATCAGGGCCGCTGCAAGCACCGCAGCAGGGGCCACCTGCGGCAGCAGCTTGAGCAGGCTCCACTCGAACACGCCCAGCCCGGCCGGCACGCTGGAAATCAGGCCCGCCAGCACCGCCACCAGGTACAGGCCGACAAAGCCAGGCAGTCCGGTCGGCGTATCCATCGGCAACAGCACGTAGAACGCCGCGCTGGCCAGCACCAGTTCGACCACGCTGAGCGCGGTGACCCCCAGCATGGTGCGGCGGTCCGGCAGCCACAGTGCATGGCCTCGGATCTGGAAGCTGCGACCCTCGCGCCCGACCAGCAGCACGGTGCCCACGTAAGCGAGCAGGCCTGCCGCGCCGAGCACGCGCACGGCCTGCGCCGAGACCGGCAGTGCCAGTGCAGCGGCGCCCGGTTCCAGCAGGAACGCCAGCGCCAACAGCAGCCACGCGCCGAACATGAAGCCCAGCGTGCTCATCAGCACCACCTGGCCGATCTCCGCCAGGTTCAGCCCGGCGCTGCCGTAGCCGCGCAGGCGCACCGCACCGCCGGTGAGCGCCGCAAAGCCCAGCGTCTGCCCCAGGGTGTGGGCGAGGAAGGCGGTGATGCCCACGCGCGCCGGGTGCAGGCGCTTGCCGCTGCGGCGCAGGCCGATCGCATCGAAGCCGATCAGGCAGGCATAGCTGGCCAGGCCAAGCACCACGGTCAGTGCGATCTGCCCGCCACTCAGCTGGTGGAAAGCGTCGCGAATGGCCCGATAACCATGATCGTCGAACTCGTTGGCCAGCCCGTGCAGGGCCAGCGCAAGGATCCCCAGGCTGAAGATGACGGTCGCTGCGCGGCGCCAGCCGACGCGGGACGAGGGGGCAGGGGCGGGGTCGGTCATCGGGACAGCATGCTCCGGGGCAGGCGAGGAAAGAGTCAAAACACCCGGTGGTGCCTTGCGGGCGCATCGTGCGCTTCCGGCAGGCGCTTGCCAAGCAGCTTTACCCGGCATCGGTGACAATGGACCACCATCACAGAGGAGCCATCGCCATGTTGGAACGTTTCGACGTCGGTCCGCGCATGTCCGAGATGACCGTGCACAACAAGGTTGCCTACCTGTCCGGCCAGATTCCCGAAGACACCAGCCAGGACATCACCGGCCAGACCCGCCAGGTGCTGGCCGAGATCGACAAGCTGCTGGCACTGGTGGCCAGCGACAAGCAGCACGTGCTGCGCGCGGAGGTCTACCTGGCCGACATCGGCGATTTCGCCGGCATGAACGCGGCGTGGGACGAATGGGTGGTGAACGGCATGACCCCGGCGCGTGCGACGGTGGAAGCCAAGCTGGCCGACCCGAGCTGGAAGGTGGAGATCGTGATTACGGCCGCGTTGCCGTAAGCACCAGTTCAATGCAATCCACCGGACACGGTGGAATGCACAATTCGCAACCCGTACACAGATCGGCGATGACGGCGTGCATGTACTTGGCGCCGCCCACGATCGCATCCACGGGGCAGGCCTGGATGCACTTGGTGCAGCCGATGCAGTCGGCTTCGATCACCCGCGCGACCTGCGCGGGCTTGTGCTCGCCCCGGCTGCGATCGAACGGCAGCGCCGGCACCTCCAGCACGCGTGCCAGCGCACGCGCGCCTTCGTCACCCCCGGGTGGGCAGTGGTCCACGCCCGCATCACCACGCGCCATTGCCTCGGCATACGGCCGGCAGCCGTCGTAGCCGCACTGGCCGCATTGGGTCTGCGGCAGCAGGCGGTCGAGGCGATCGATCAGGGGCAGGGAGGGCGATGTCATGCGTGGCGTCGGCTGCGCGGGTTGTTCACTTCAAGGGTTTACCGCGATACCAGCGTTCCTGGGCCAGGGCGAGCATCGGGCGGTCTTCGCTGCTGTCGCCGTACGCATGGATGCGCACGTAGCGCGACAGATCGTAGCGCGCGCGGATGCGTTCGACCTTGCGTGGTCCGCAATCGCCCTCGGCATAGCGCCCGGTCAGGCGGCCGTCATGGCTTTCCAGTCGGTTGCAGATCATCTCCAGCCCCATCGCGTCGCACCAGCTCCGCAGGTACAGGTCCAGCGAGCCGGACACGATCACCACGGTGTGCCGCTGCTGCAGGTGCCAACGGATCTGCTCCAGCATATTCGGTCGCACCACCTCGGGCAGCACCTCGCGGGAAAACCCGGCGGCCTGCGCCGCGATATCGTCTGCATGGCGGCCCCGCATCACCAGCCAGGTCACGCGCGCGCGGATGCGCTTGGCGGAAATCAGCTTCAACCGGTAGGCCAGCAGCCACGGCCCGACCTTCCACCACGCCTGCGCAAGCTGCTCAGGCGTGGCCACGCGGCGCAGGAACCGCGCGTACGTATCGCAGGTGGTGATGGTGTGGTCGAAATCGATGAGCGCCAATTCCACGCCAATTTCCCCGGTAGGCCACGACCGTTG
>DGIP01000008.1:0-382 GCA_002386405.1 Stenotrophomonas maltophilia | reverse complement strand
GCCACGACCGTTGGTCGTGGCACGTCGCCATCAACGAACCGGCATGCCCGGCAGCGCGCTGCTGTCGGCGTCCAGCAACGCCAGTGCGCCGCCATCGAAACCGGCCGACAGGATCATGCCTTCGCTCAGGCCGAAGCGCATCTTGCGCGGGGCCAGGTTGGCGATGAACACCACGCTGCGGCCGACCAGCGCTTCGGGCTCGCCGTAGCTGGCACGGATGCCGGAGAAGATCTGGCGCTTGCCCAGCTCGCCGGCATCCAGTTCGAAGCGCAGCAGCTTGTCCGAGCCGTCCACGAATTCGCAGGCCAGCACCTTGCCGATGCGCAGGTCGAGCTTGGCGAAATCGTCGATGCCGATGTAGGCCGGGCCGTCCGCAGGCGCA
>DGIP01000007.1 GCA_002386405.1 Stenotrophomonas maltophilia | reverse complement strand
GGGCTGGCCAGCGTTTCGCCGTTGACCGGGCGCACCGTGAGCGGCGGCGTCGGCTGGTCACGCACGTCGAAATCGGCCTGCGCATCCAGGCCTTCCACGCCATCGGCACTGACCGCGCGCACCAGCAGCCGCAGCAGGCCGGGGGGCAGGTCGGGCACGGTCATGGTGGTGTCGGCGGTGTCCCTGGCGAACAAGAGGATCTCCGGCTGATCGGCGCGCACTACTTCTACCCGGTACTGGGTGGCTTGCGCTACTGGTTCCCACGCCAACAGCGCCGGCAGCGGGTCCAAGCGCAGCCCGGTGCGGGCCAGGACCGGGGCTGGCAGCAGCGCTTCGGGGGTGTCGGGGCGGGCGTCCAGCGCCCGGTTGCGGGTGGCCTGGCCGCGGGTGACCAGCTGCTGGCCACCCCGGTTGCCGACCTGCACGCGCCCTTCCAGTACCTCGGTGGCGGCCATGCGGCCCGCGCCGCCGGCGCTGACCCGGAACTGCGTGCCGCGCACGCTGCTGGTAGCGGTGGGCGCATCGATGATGTAGCGCGAGGCCGGGCCCTTGGCCGGGGGGACCCGGTTGCTGCTGCGGCCCTGCTCCAGGCGCAGGCGGGTATCGACCATCCCGGTGTGGCCATAGCGGCTGAGCTGGTCCAGGCGCAGGTGCGAGTGCTCGCGCAGCTGCAGGCGCGAATCGTCGGCGAAGGCGAGGGTGACGCTGGCATCGCTGCCGGTCAGCAAATGGGTACCGATGCCGAGCTGCTCGCCTTCGGCAACGTCATGCAGGGTGCCGTTGTCGCCCCGTCGCGCCTGCACGGGGCCGCGCACGGCCAGCACCCGCGCCGGTGCCGGCTGCACCAGCAGCCAGGCAATGGGGAACCGGAGCTGGCTGCCGGGAGGCAGCCGATAGGGGTCGGCCACCCGGTTGTGCGCCTGCAGCTGTTCCCACGCCACGCTGGGCTTGAGGTAGCGCGCCCCCAGGTCCCACAGGGTATCGCCGGGACGGACCCGGTAGGTCCAGTCCTGGGCCAGCAGCGGGAAGGTGGGCAGCAGCAGCGCCAGCAGCATCAGCAGGCGGGCGGAGCAGGCGCGGGCGCGCGGAAAGCGGGTCGAACTCACGGTCATCTGTGCCCTGAAGGCGGGGCCCAGCCGTGCAGCCCCCATGGCCAGACCGCATCCCCCCGAATGGATCGCGGTCGAAAGTAGACCGCGATCACATTATTGCCCGGCGCCGGTGCAGGGATTCTGAACGCCGCAGCGGCTCAGAACAGCAGCGCGGCCATCGAACGGCGGTAACGGCCGACCAGCGCGGCATCGTCGATCACTTTGAAGGCGTCGATCAGCAGCTTGCGCGGCAGGTTGTCGCTGTAGGAACCGTCCTTCTGCAGCATGGCCAGGAACTGCTCCAGTGCGGCTTCGTCTTCGCCGCCAAGCAGCTGCTGCACGCCACGCAGGTGGCGCGCCTGCAGGTCGCCGCCATCGGCGGCGATGCGCGCCTCCAGCTGCTCCGGTGCGGGCGCGTCCTGCAGCGCCTTGGCGAAATCCAGGCGGGCGCGGGCGCGCACGGCGCGATCGTCGGTGGACAGGTTGGCCGGCAGCGCCTCGATCAGCGCGCTGGCTTCGGTGGTGGCGCCGGTCTGCAGCAGGGCCAGGGCCAGGTCGAGCTTGAGCTCTTCCTTGTCCGGCTCGGCGGCGATGCCGGCGCGCAGCACATCCACGCGCGCCTGCGGGTCCAGCGGGGCCGGTTCGTCGGCGGCGGCTTCGGGCGCCTCGGCCGGGCTGATGCCGTGCTGGGCCAGGAACTCGCGCAGCTGGCCTTCCGGAATCGCGCCGGGGAAGCCATCCACCAGCTGGCCGCCCTTGACCAGGAACACGGTGGGCACCGAGCGGATCTGGAAGGCTGCTGCGATCTGCTGCTCCTTGTCCACGTCCACCTTGGCCAGCTCGAAGGCGCCGTTGTATTCGCCGGCCAGCTTTTCCAGCATCGGCCCCAGGGTCTTGCAGGGTTCGCACCAGGTGGCCCAGAAGTCGACCAGCACCGGGGTCTGCAGCGATTTCTGCAGCACCTGCGCTTCGAAGGTGTCGGTGGTGGCGTCAAAGACGTGGGGCAGTTCGCTCATGGTCGGGAAATCAACGATTAAAGATGTACCCAGTGTATGGTGCCGGCCATATTGAGAAGCAACCCCAATGGTTGCGGAGAAGGGCCCGATGAAGACCGTGCAACGTTTCGACCCCTTGTTCGGCGCGGCCGGCGCCGTGCTGTTCCTGGCCTCGGTGCTGGGCTTCGGCGCGGTGTTGCCGGGTTACCTGCCGCTGGGCCATCCGGTGGCGCTGCTGGGCGCGACCGGGATACCGCACGCAGTGGCCTTCGACCTGCTCGGCTTCGTGCTGCCGGGGCTGCTGGCGGTGGTGGTGGCGCTGCGCCTGCTGGCGCGGGTGCCGGTTACTGCCCCGTGGACGATGCGCGTGGGCGGCCAGATGCTGGTGCTGTCCGGGCTGGCCTTCGCCGCGATGGGCGTGCTGCCGCTGGACCCGACCGACATCGAGAGCCCGGCCAGCCAGTACCACGCCAGCGCGTGGATGGTCTGGGTGCTGGCGTTCGTGCCCGGCGCGCTGATGTCCGGTTTTGCCGCACGGCGCCTGCCGGGCTGGGGGCGGCTGGCGGCGCTGCACGTGTCCGCCGGCC
>DGIP01000095.1:6392-6646 GCA_002386405.1 Stenotrophomonas maltophilia | reverse complement strand
CGGCTGCGGCGGCTGCACCTGCACATAGCGCACC
This sequence comes from Stenotrophomonas maltophilia, assembly GCA_002386405.1. Lineage (GTDB taxonomy): Bacteria > Pseudomonadota > Gammaproteobacteria > Xanthomonadales > Xanthomonadaceae > Stenotrophomonas > Stenotrophomonas maltophilia_AD. The sequence goes on along the minus strand of DGIP01000095.1, from coordinate 6,612 downwards.
TCGCGTTCGGGCGCTGCCGGCGCCGGCGTGGCGGGGGCACGATCGCTGCGCACCACGCGCGGCGCCGGATCGCGTGGGCGCTGCATCTCGCGCACTTCCTGGCGGCCGTCGCGGCACGGGGCGTCCTGCAGCGATACCGCCCCGTTGCTGCCTACGCAGCGGTAGACACGCACGCTGCTGTCCTGCGCCGCCAGCGGGGCGCTGCACAGCAGCAACAGGT
>DGIP01000095.1:0-6165 GCA_002386405.1 Stenotrophomonas maltophilia | reverse complement strand
CGCTGCACAGCAGCAACAGGTACAGCGGGAGGGCAGGGTGTGGGCGCATGGCCGCAGTGTGCGGCCTTGCCTGTGCAGGCGCAAAGAACGCCATGCGGCTCAGGTACGCAGCACCTGGCCGGTGAGGGCGTCGCGGATCGGCGTGGGCTGGTCCAGGCCACCGGTGGCGCCGTCAACCAGGCCATCCAGGTCGCGCAGCAGGTCCGGGTCCAGTCCGGCGCGGCTGCGCGCTGGTGGCTGGCCGGCCAGGTTGGCGCTGGTGGACACCAGCGGCCCGCCCCAGGCACGGCACAGCGCCGCCACCAGCGGGTGGGCGCTGATCCGAACGGCGATGCCCGTGTGTTCCCCCGTGATCCAGCGCGGCGCGCGAGGCCCGGCGGGCAGGATCCAGGTGTGGGCGCCGGGCCAGCTGGCCAGTACCTCGGCCTTGCGCTCGGCAGGCAGCGCGTCGACACGGACCCAGCCCTCCAGCTGGGCCAGGTCGGCCGCGACCAGGATCATGCCCTTCTCGACCGGGCGCTGCTTGAGCTTAAGCAGCTTCAGTACGGCCGCTTCATTGGCCGGGTCGCAGCCCAGGCCCCAGACCGCTTCGGTGGGGTAAGCGATCACGCCGCCGGCGCGCAGCGCGGCAGAGGCAGAGTCGACGGTGAGTTCATTCATGATGACGAACGTTCCAGTGCGCCGTGTTGCCGCCCGACCCACGGTCGGGCGCTACCGGCGTCAGGCCTTCTTGACGGCTTTCTTTGCGGCAGTCTTTTTGGTGGCGGCTTTCTTTGCCGCTGCCTTCTTGGCGGGTGCCTTTTTCGCAGCAGCCTTTTTGACGGCGGTCTTTTTCACCGCCGGCTCTTTCTTCACTGCCGCCTTCTTTGCCGGGGCCTTCTTGGCCACGACCTTCTTGGCGGCCTTCTTGCCGAAGCCCTTGCGTACCGGCTTGCCGGTTTCTTCCATCAGCTGCTGCACTTCGGCCAAGGTCAACGACGCCGGCTCGCGATCCTTCGGGATCTTGCCGTTCATCTTGCCGTCGCTCAGGTACGGGCCGAACCGGCCGTTCAGTACCTGGATCTCGCTGCCGTCGAATTCCTTGATGATCCGGTTGCGGGCGATCTCTTCCTTCTCTTCGATCAGGAACACCGCGCGGGCCAGATCGATGGTGTAGGGGTCGTCTTCCTTCTTCAGCGAAGCGTAGGTGCTGCCACGCTTGGCGAACGGGCCGAAGCGGCCGATGCCCACGCTGACGTCCTCGCCCTTGTCCTCACCCAGCGCGCGCGGCATCAGGAACAGCTCCAGCGCGTCTTCCAGGTTGATGGTGTGCATCGACTGGCCCGGGCGCAGCGAGGCGAACTTGGGCTTGTCCTCGGCGTCCTCGGCGGTGCTGCCGATGGCCGCGTAGGGCCCGAAGCGGCCCAGCCGCACGCTGACCGGCTTGCCGGTCTTGGGGTCGGTGCCGAGCTCGCGCGCGCCACTGGCCTCGGCGCGATCGACCGATTCCTTCTTCTCTTCCACCAGCTGGTTGAAGGGTTCCCAGAAGCGGGCCATCAACGGAATCCAGTCTTCCTCGCCACGCGACACCGCATCGAGCTCGTCTTCGAGCTTGGCGGTGAAGTCGTAGTCCACGTACTGGGTGAAGTGGCTGGACAGGAACTTGGAGACCGCACGGCCCACGTCGGAGGGCCGGAAGCTGCGGCCTTCCATTTCCACGTACTTGCGGAACAGCAGGGTCTGGATGATCGACGAATAGGTCGACGGACGGCCGATGCCATATTCTTCCAGCGCCTTGACCAGCGCCGCTTCGGTGAAGCGCGGCGGCGGCTGGGTGAAGTGCTGTTCGGCCAGGATGCGTTCCAGCGGCACGCGGTCGCCGGGCTTCATCGCCGGCAGCTTGCGGCCCTCATCGTCGTCCTCGGCGCTCTTGTTGTCCTTGCCTTCCTCGTACACGGCCAGGAAGCCGGGCACCACCACGGTGGTGCCGCTGGCGCGGAACACATGTTCGCTGCCGGCCGACAGGTCCACGCTGACGGTGTTGAGCGTGGCCGGAATCATCTGGCTGGCCACCGCACGCTTCCAGATCAGCTCGTACAGCTTGCGCTCGTCGTCGGTGAGGTAGCGCGCCACCGATGCCGGGGTGCGCAGCGCGGCAGTGGGGCGCACCGCTTCGTGCGCTTCCTGGGCGTTCTTGGACTTGGTCTGGTAGGTGTTCGGCTTGTCCGGCAGGGCGGCAATGCCGTAATCACGGGCGATCACGTCGCGGATTTCGGCCAGCGCGTCCTGGGACAGGTTGACCGAGTCGGTACGCATGTACGAGATCAGGCCCACGGTGCCTTCGTCGCCGATCGCCACGCCTTCGTACAGCTTCTGCGCCACCTGCATGGTCTTGCGGGTGGTGAAACCCAGCTTGCGCGAGGCCTCCTGCTGCAGCGTGGAGGTGGTGAACGGGGCAGCCGGGCGGCGCTTGCGCTCCTTGCTGGCCACGTCGGTGACGTGCAGGTTGCCCTGCGCGGCCTGCTGGATGCGCAGGCGCGCGGCCTCGGCGGTGTCGCCGTCGGTCACGGTGAACTGCTCGAACTTCTGGCCGTCCAGCTTGATCAGGCGGGCATTGAACGGCTGCGAAGGGTGCGCGCAGGCGGCATCGATGCTCCAGTACTCGCGGGCGATGAAGGCTTCGATCTCTTCCTCGCGCTCGACGATCATGCGCAGCGCCGGGCTCTGCACGCGGCCGGCGGACAGGCCGCGCTGCACCTTGCGCCACAGCACCGGGGACAGGTTGAAGCCGACCAGGTAATCCAGCGCGCGGCGCGCCTGCTGGGCATCGACCAGGTCGCTGGCGATGGCGCGCGGCTGGCTCATGGCCTCCTTGATCGCGCGCGGGGTGATCTCGGTGAAGACCACCCGCTGCATCGGCTTGTCCTTGACCAGCCCGCGTTCCTTCAGGATTTCGGCGATGTGCCAGCTGATCGCCTCACCCTCGCGATCCGGATCGGTCGCCAGGAAGATGTCGTCGGCGCCCTTGGCGGCCTTGGCGATCGCATCGACGTGCTTCTCGTTCTTCTCGATCAGGTCGTAGCGCATCGCGAAGTTGTTGTCGGGGTCGACCGCACCTTCCTTGGGGACCAGGTCGCGCACATGCCCATACGAGGCCAGGACGGTGAAGTCCTTGCCGAGGTATTTGTTGATCGTCTTGGCCTTGGCGGGCGATTCGACGATGAGCAGGTGCTTGGGCATGTCGTTGATTTCTGTGGGCAGCAGCCCGGGAGAGGGCGCTAGGGTGGAGCAAATGGCCGCATTAGTGAAGGGCAGCCGTCGAATTCCATATGCTGAACGCCCGGGTATGCGCCGGGCGTTCAGGTTTTGCGCCTGCTAGAGGAATCACGCCGGAGCCGCCTGTGTCAAGCGGCCGGGTGTGAGGGCCGCTCAGGACATGGACGCGGCAAGGGCCCCGAAACCGAGGATCAGCAGGCCGATCATGGCCACCGCCAGGATGCCGCTGATGACCAGGATCACGATGGTGACCGTGCCCAGCCCGCGCTCCTGGAACTCGGCGTTCTCGGTGAAGGCCCACTTGTCCACCACCAGCGTGTCGCACAGCATGTCGTGCAGCGCCTGCTTGCGTTGGGTGAAGGCGGCCATGATGAAGCCGATCATCAGGGTCAGGCTGCTCAGGATGAAGCCGAAGTAGCGGCCCACGCCGCGCATGAAGGTGATCCGCTCGCCATCGCTGCGCACCACCTTGATGCCCACGGCCATCTTGCCCAGGGTGGCGCCGCCACGCGAGGCGTGGAAGCCGGCGTAGTAACCGATGCCGATGACGAAACCGCCCAGCATGGCCACCATGCTCATCGCCAGGGCCAGGCTTTCGTTGCCGCTGGATGCGCCGATCAGGTTGAACACCACGCTGACCGGGAGGTTGATGATGCCGACCACGAACGAGTCCAGGAAGTACGCCGCGTAGCGCTTCCAGAACCCGGCGTAGACCACCTCGCCACCGCCCACCACGGCCGCGCCGTAGCCGCCGGTGGCCGCAGGCGCGGTATACGGCGAATAGGTGCCGCCGCCGGTGCCGGGCAGCGGCGCGGTGCCGTTGTCGATGGCGGTGTAATCCCCGCGCAGGTCGATGCCGCTGCCCAGGTTGCTGGCAGCGCTGGTCAGGTTCTGCAGCTGCAGCTCCTCGACCGCTTCGGACACCGGCTTCCACTGCGGGTAGCCTTCGCGCCACACCAGGGTGGTGAGGCTGATTTCACCGCGCTGGAAGCGCTGGCGCAGGTCTTCGACCAGCAACGGACCCTGGCGGTCCTGGCCGTCTGCGTAGTACCACTCAGTCATTGCGTGCTTCCCCTCTCATCCATAATTGAAGTGCTGCTCAACCGCGGCACTGCGCGGGGAGATATTTGGTGTCCAGATCGCTGCTGCAGGTCCACGCCTGGCTCTGCATGTCGTATTCGAACCACAGCATTTTGCCATCGAGTGCGCGCTTGCCCGGCACGGCGAACTCCATTTCGATGCCGCACTTGTCGTCGCCGATGCGGCCGATACGCACCGCACCCACGTAGTCGCCCGCGTACGAAGTCGGGCTCTGGAAGCCATCGTCGCCGTTGACCGGGCAGCGCTCGGTGTCCATGGCGAACACGGTCACCTGGTTCTTCAGCTGCGACACGATGCCCACCGCATTGGCCACCCGGGCACGGTGCTGGTAATCGTTGTAGGCAGGAATCGCGATCGCGGCAAGGATGGCGATCACCACCAGGAACACAAGGCCGACGACCAGCCCGATGATCAGGCAACCGGAGGTCTTCTTCGGCGGCGGCGCGGCGCGCGGGTAGCTCGGCGCCGATGCCTGTCCGGGCGTGGCATATCCGGGCGTGGCAGGGCGGGGCGCCGGGGGGTCGAACCCCGGAATCCGCGGCGGGCTGGGTACCACCGGCTCCAGCTGCGGCCCGTCCAGCGGAATGCCCGGTTCCACCGCCGGCGGCGGTGCGATCACCAGGCCGATCTCGTCGGCAACGCTGCGCAGGGGCTGCCATTGGGCCAGCCCGTCGCGCCATACCAGGGTATCCAGCGCGATGCGGCTGGACTGGTACAGCGCGATCAACTCTTCAGATGTCAGCGGACCCCGCTGCTGACGATTCCCTTCTGCATAGAACCACTGGCTCACTTTCCATTCCCCTGAATGCGCGAAGCATCCAGTGTACGGTCAGTGAAGGGGTTCCGGCTCGTCCACGAACATCTGGGTTTCCATCCAGGCGTAGGCCGCCTCGGCGCCGGGCTGGTTGAACAGCACCATCAGCACCACCCACTTGAGGTCGTCCAGGTCCAGCTCGTCCTGGTCCAGGGCCATGGCGCGGTCCAGCACCAGCTCGCGCTGGTTGGCGTCCAGGATGCCGTGCTGTTCCAGGAACATCAGGAAGCCGCGGCCTTCCACATCGAGCTTGTCCAGCTCCGGGCCATGGAATATGCGCACGGGGCCATCGACGCGGGCCAGGGTCACGGCCGGGCGCTGCTCGGCCAGGGCGTCCAGCCAATCGAAGGCTTTATTGATTTCCGTTGGGCTGAAGCCGGCCTGTATCAGGCCGTTCTGGAGGGAGTCGCGGTCGCGGATGAGGTCCGCGTCTTCGCTGAAATAGTGTTCGAACAGGTACAGCAGGACATCCAGAATGCTCTCTTTCATTGCCCCTCGGCCTGCGTCAACGACGCTGTGGAGGTGAAGAAACTAGGGTTTTCGACAGTAGCGGCCATGGTTGGCGACCACCTTTCCATCCAGTTCCATGATCAGCAGCATGGCCGACAGCTGGTCCGCCGTCAATCCGCTGCGCTGGATCAATGAATCCATACCCGTTGGGTTTTCATCCAACACGTTCCACAAGCGCTGGTAGTCGGGGAGGGGCAAGGGGGGCGCGCTGCCAGGCGCTGACCGTGCCTGTTCAGTGGGGGCGTCCAGGCGCCAACGCAAGGCCTGGCCCAGGCTGGCCGCCGCCCCGGTCAGCCCGGCGACAACCTCGGCCGGGGTCTCCACCAGCTGGGCGCCATCGCGGATCAGCCGATGGCAACCGCGGGCACGCGGGTTGCGCACCGAGCCGGGCAGGGCGAACACCTCACGCCCGATCTCCGCGGCCAGGCGCGCGGTGATCAGGGCCCCGGAGCGGGCGGCCGCCTCGATCACCAGCGTGCCCAGGG
>DGIP01000093.1:674-3912 GCA_002386405.1 Stenotrophomonas maltophilia | reverse complement strand
CGATCTGGCGGGGCGGTCGGCGCGGCCGCATCGCGGTCGCAGGCGGCCAGGCCCAGCGACAGGCTGGCGGCAATGGCAAGCATCAGGGTGGGGCGGCGCAGCTTGGACATGAACTTCTCAGGCAACGGGGAAACCCCAAGTCTAATCCGCCGCCCGGGCCGGGAACCGGCCGGATCTGGCGGGAGTTGTGGCCGCATTCGGCTCCGTCAAGGTGTGACGGCCGTCGCAACCCCCTTCCCGCGCCCGGCACGGTCGTGCATGCTGGGGGCAAGGCGCTGGGCCAAGGCCTTGCCCGTCGGGAACGGGCAGGATGGAGGTCAAGAAATTGCGACCTCGGCCGCTCAGGTTTGGGGAAACCAGGAAGCGTTTACATGAAGTCAGGCCGTCACCGAGGTAGAGGTACGCGATGCCCGCGCTGAGCCAGCCCATGGCGCGGCCGCTGCGCACTATCGTGTGGCTGGGCATCGGCCTGGGCCTGCTGCTGGGGGCGGGCCTGGTGGTGATGCTGGTCAATGATTACCAGCGCCGGCTGGAGGCCGCCCAGCGGCAGAGCACGGCGTTGGCCACCGGTTCGCAGCGCCTGCTGCGACTGGAACTGCGCAACCTGGAACGCGCCATGCGCGGCATCGCCGCCGACGGCGCGCAGCTGTTCGACCGGGTGCCGGCGCAGGCGCCGGACCTGCTCGACGACGCCATCGATGGGGTGCTGCAGCGGCATGCCGAGCTGGAAAGCATCGTGGTGGTAGACCAGTTCGGCCGCGCGCTGACCAGCGGCAGCGGCGACCTGAGCCTGCCGCTGTGGGCAGTGGAGCCGCACCGTGGCACCGACAGCCTGCTGTACCTGGGCCCGCCGCAGGACCTGGGCATGCGCCGCTGGGTGCTGCCGCTGGCGCTGCGCATGGGCGAGGACCGCTGGCTGCTCAGCAGGCTGCATACCAGCGAGCTGCAGTCGATCATCAGTGGGCTGGATATCGGCCTGCACGGCGTGCTTTCGATCAGTGATGTCACCGGCCACGTACTGGCGCGCAGCCCCGACAACGATGGCCTGACCGGCCAGCAGTTCAAGCTGCAGCGGCGTGACCTGGTGGGCAGTGATTCGGTGCTGCCGCTGGGCGTTGAAAACAGTCCCATCGACAAGGTCGAGCGCATCACCACCCTGACCACGCTGGCCGAGTACCCGCTGGCGGTATACGCCGGGCTGGGCCGGCAGGATGTGCTGGCGCCGTGGTGGCCGTACGTGCAGGCGTCGATAGGCCTGTACCTGCTGTACTGGGGCGCGTTCGCGCTGGTCTACACCAGCCTGCGCCGCGCCACCCGCCGCCAGGATGCGATGAGCGAGGAACTGCGCACCGGCCATGCCGAACTGCGCATGGCCCACCAGGTCGGCAAGATCTGCACCTGGACGGTGGACGAGGATGCCTCGGTGCTGCGCTGGTCGCCGCTGGCACGCGATGTGTTCGGCATTCACCTGGATTCGCTGCCGGTGGCCGATTTCTTCAACCGCGTGCACCACGAGGATGTGCAGCGGCTGCAGGCCGCCTTCGACGATGCGTTCGCCGGCAACGGCGTGCTGGATGAAATGTTCCGCATCGTGCTGCCGGGCGGCACCACGCACTGGGTGTCCGCGCGCGGCCAGCAGGTGGGCGGCAGCGACCGCGAGCGGCGCATGATCGGCGCGCTCACCGATGTGAGCGAGCGGGTCCAGGCGCTGGCGCGCGCGCAGCAGGCCGAGCGCCAGTTCCGCCTGCTGTTCGACCGCAACCCGGCGCCGTTCTGGGTGTTCGACCCGGACACGCTGCGCTTCCTGGAAGTGAACGAAGCAGCGGTGCGCCAGTACGGCTACAGCCGCGATGAATTCCTGGCGATGAGCATCCTGGACATCCGCCCGCGCGAAGGCTGGGAGGAAATCCGCGGGGCGATCGCCAACGCGGCCAGTGGCGACCTGCAGGACGCCAAGGTGCGCCTGCACAGGCGCAAGGACGGCACCGTGTTCGAAGTGCGCGCGCACCTGGCGCGGCTGGATTTCGACGGGCGCGAGGCCTGCCTGGTGCTGGCCGAGGACATCAGCGACCGCATGGCCTACGAGCGCGACCTGGCCTACCACGCCACCCATAACCCGGCCACCGGACTGCTCAACACCCGCGCGCTGGCCGCGCAGCTGGATGAGGAAGGCGGCAGCTACACCATCGCCTACGTGCAGTTCCGTGGCCTGCAGCTGGTGGCCGATACGCTGGGCCGCGAAGTGGGCGACGTGGTGCTGCAGGCCATGGCCAAGCGGCTGGGTGGGCTGGGCGTGCGCTATGGGTTGCTGGCGTTCCAGCCGGCCGAGGATTTCATCTTCGCCATCCGCGACGACCACGAGCGCCAGACCGCGCTGGATACGCTGGTGCAGACCGTTTCCGAACCGGTGCGCGGGCAGGACTGGCTGCACCAGTTCGAGCCGCGCATTGGCGTGGCGGTGAAGTTCGATGGCGATGTGGTCAGCGCCGAACAGGTGATCGGCATGGCCGCGCAGGCCGCGCATGCCGCGCGCGACGAAGGCAGCGTGATTGCCTGGTTCGACAGCGCAGTGAGTTCGCGCCTGGCCGACCGGCTGCGCCTGGCCGGGCGCATCCACAGCGCGATCGATGCCGAATTCGCGCTGTATTTCCAGCCGATCTGCCATGCCAGCGATGGCAGCCCGGCCGCGCTGGAGGCGCTGCTGCGCTGGCCGCAGGCCGATGGCAGCTTCATTCCGCCGGGCGAGTTCATCCAGCTGTGCGAAGACACCGGGTTGATCCTGGCGCTGGGCCGCTGGGTGATCCGCGAAGCGGCGCGCGCGCAGCGGCAGCTGGTGGATGCCGGCTGGGACCTGCCGATCGCGGTGAACGTTTCGGCGGTGCAGTTCTTCAACAGCGACCTGGTGGCCGAGTTCAGCCGTGCCAGCCAGGAGTTCGGGCTGGCGCGCGGGGCGCTGCACGTGGAGCTGACCGAGAGCAGCCTGATGCGCAAGCCGGGCCAGGCCAAGCAGACCATGCAGCGCATGCACGAGCAGGGCATCTGCATTTCGCTGGATGATTTCGGTACCGGTTATTCGAACATGTCCTACCTGCAGCACCTGCCGCTGGACATCCTGAAGATCGACCGCAGCTTCGTGGCCGATGTGGAAACCAACCCGCGCAACGCCTCGATCTGCCGCGCGCTGTTGTCGCTGGGCCACAGCATGGGGCTGACGGTGATCGCCGAAGGCGTGGAAACC
>DGIP01000093.1:0-538 GCA_002386405.1 Stenotrophomonas maltophilia | reverse complement strand
TCGCCGAAGGCGTGGAAACCCCGGGCCAGCACGAATGGCTGGCCGCGCACGGCTGCGACCAGGTGCAGGGCTTCCTGCTGGGCCGCCCGGCGCCGCTGGTGGACGTCATTGCCAAGCTGGAAACAGCGGCGGCGTGACGGATGCCATTGTTCTGAATGTGGAACAAATCTAGGTATTGTCAGGCGTTTAACCACACTGGCATTGGTAATAGTCTGGCGCTCTGGATTACCCGGAGCCCTGCCATGACCCGCCTGCCGTCGCTGTACATCTCCCATGGTTCGCCGATGACCGCCCTGACCCCGGGGCTGGTGGGCGTGCGCCTGGCCGAGCTGGCCGCGCAGCTGCCGCGCCCGCGCGCGATCGTGATGGCATCGGCGCACTGGTTGACCCATCAGCCGGTGGTGGGCGCGCACCCGCAGCCGCCGACCATCCACGATTTCGGCGGCTTCCCGCAGGCGCTGTTCGACCTGCAGTACCCGGCGCCGGGCGACCCGGCCCTGGCCCAGGAGGTCGCGCAGCGGCTGGCCGCCGCCGGGCT
>DGIP01000231.1 GCA_002386405.1 Stenotrophomonas maltophilia | reverse complement strand
CATTCGCCGGAAAGGGTATGGCGGCCCGGCGCTCGATTCACCGGCAGCCGCGTTTGATTCACAACGAACCCACAACAAAAAAACCGCTGCTCGCGCAGCGGGTTCTTCGTTCGTGCTTCTACGCCTGGATCAGAACTTGTAGTTCACACCCAGCATGTAGGTACGGCCCCACTCGATGTATTCCAGCGGGCGATCCTTGGTGCCGGCGTACGTGCGGTACGGCTCGTTGGTCAGGTTGCTTCCCTGCAGCAGCAGGGTCAGGCCGTGCAGCGCGCTGTCGTCGGCGAAGGTGTAGCTCACCTGCGCGTCGGTCACGTTCTCGCCCACCACGTAACGCAGCGTGCGGTTGCCGTTGAAGTTGCCGATTTCACCGATGAAGTCCGAACGACGACGCTGGCTCACGCGCGCTTCAAACCCATTGCGCTCGTAATAGGCGGTGAAGTTGTAGACGCGCTTGGACAGGCCCGGCAGGCTGATCGGATCGGTACCCACGCTGGAGGCGCTTTCCGGGTCCATGATCTTGATGTCGCTGTCGTTGAACGTCGCGCTGGCCTGCACGCCGAAGCCCAGCAGCGGGTCGGCCAGCATTTCCAGCGGGAACGAGGCGGTCAGTTCCAGGCCACGCAGGGTGCCGCCTTCGCCGTTCTGCGGCGCCGAGAAGGTGCCGGTGGTCTGCACCGGCACGATCATGCCCGGCGGCGGCACGTAGCTGGCCAGCAGGTTGCTGAAGTCGTAGTCGTCCACCGACTGGGTGTAGACGTAGCTCTTCAGGTCCTTGTAGAACACCGCCGCCGCCACGTACGCCTTCTCGCCGAAGTACTTCTCGTACGACAGGTCGATGGCATTGGCGCGCCACGGATCCAGCAGCGGGTTGCCGCCGCTGCCGCCCGGCTTGCCGGTGGCCGTGTCCACGCCGAACTCCAGGCCGGCGCGCATCTGGTCCACGCGCGGGCGCGCGACCTGCTTGGCCACCGCGAAGCGCAGGGTCTGCTGGTACGGGAAGGTGAAGGCCAGGTTCAAGCTCGGCAGCCAATCGGTGTACTTCTTGCCTTCATCGATCGGCAGTACTTCCTGGCCGGCCGGACGCGAGCGGTCGAAGTAGTTCGACTGCGAGCTCTGGTCGGTGGTGATCATCTGCACGCCGATGTTGCCGCGCACGCGCACGTCACCGATGTCGGTGTTGATGTTGGCGCGCACCCAGGCGGTGGTGGTCTTTTCCTGCACCACCCACGACTTGGGAATCAGGTAGTCCAGGTTGGTGACCGGGTTGAACGTCATGTAGCGGTCCACCGCGGCCGGTACGTTCCAGGCCGGGATGTAGCCGATGCCGGCAAAGCCCAGGTTGACCGGGGCGTACTGCAGGTCGCCGGCGACGTTGGCGTCGCCCTGCGCGCCGAGCAGGATGTTGCCTTCGGCCTGGGTCTTTTCCTTGCGGCGGTCGGCGTAATTCACGCCCACGTCCACGTCCTGGAACCACGACAGCGCTTCGGGCATGTTGAACGTGCCCTGCAGGCGCCCGCCCTTCAGGCGGTCTTCCACCTGCGGCACCTTGCCGTAGCCGGAGCCGTAGATGGTGTTGGTCAGGTACAGCGCTTCGGGGTTGGAGTAGTCCAGGCCCGGGCGGATCTGCGAGAAGCCATCCGGGTTGATGGTCAGCCCGATGGTGTCCAGCTGCGGCATCGGGGTGAGCTGCAGGTTGTTCTCCAGGTTCAGCTCATCGCGGGTGGCCTTGGAGTAGTTCACATCGGCGGTGAGCTTGAAGCTGTCGAAGGTCAGCTCGTTGTTCCAGCCGAACGCGTCGATCTTGTCTTCGCGCTTGTTGTACATGCCGCGCACCAGCGGGTACACGCCGCTGGCGGTGCCGCCGGTGAAGGTGCCGTTGCCGTTCACCTGCGGATTGGTGATCAGCAGGCCCGGGGTGTAACCGCCGTTGTAGTTGCTGAGGTTGACCTCGAACTGGTTGGCGGTGTCGATCTGCTCGGCTTTGGTGTGGAACATGTCCAGCGTGCTGGTCCACACGTTGGACGGGCGGAACTGCACGGTGGCCATGTAGCCGTCACGCTTGGCGTTGCCGGTACGGCGCAGCGCCTTGATGCCGTCGGAGAACGCGGTGCCCGGTGCCACGCCGGGGCGGTTGCCCTGGTCGGTCTGCTCGGTGGTCCACGGCTCGTACAGGCCGACCTGGTTTTCCTGGATCGGGTTGTCGCTGTGCGCGTAGCCCAGCGCGATGCCCCAGGTGTCTTCGGCGAACTGGTCGATGTAGCTGGCGCTGAAGCGGTTGCCGAACGCGTCCACGTTGGCGGCCTTGCCCAGCGAGTTCTTCGAATAGCGGCCGCTGAGCGCGATCACGCGCTCGCCGAACGCCAGCGGGCGCACGGTCTGCATGTCGATGGTGCCCGACAGGCCCTGGCCGACCAGTGCTCCATCCGGGGTCTTGTACACGGTCACGCCGTTGACCAGCTCGGACGGGTACTGGTCGAACTCCACGCTGCGGTTGTCGCCCGTGCTGACCACTTCACGCCCGTTGAGCAGGGTGGTGGCGAAGTCGGGCGACAGGCCGCGCACGCTGATCACCTGGGCACGGCCGGCCACGCGCTGTGCGGCCAGGCCGGGCAGGCGGGCCAGCGATTCGGCAATGCTCACATCCGGGAGCTTGCCGATGTCTTCCGCCGAGATCACTTCGACCACCGAGGTGGCGTCCTGCTTGATCGCAATGGCGTTTTCAATGCCGCGGCGGATGCCGGTCACCTGGATGGTATCCAGGTCGGTTGCGGCGCTACCGGCCGGCGGGGTGGTGCCCGGATCGGTGGTGGTGGACTGCGCCAACGCCAATGACGGCGTCAGGGCGACGGCCAGCGCGATACTCAGCGCGCTGCGCTTGCGATTCAACATTTTCCCCTCCCAGGCAATGTTGCCAAACTGAATTGTGGTTGCCCGGATCACCCGGGCGCGTCTTGGCGCGGTGGCCGTTGACTGCGTGGCTATGGTAGGCAGCGGCTTCGCGCGGCGAATCACCCTGCATACGTATTCAATGCAGATGCCGACCGTGGAATCGATTACATCAGCAGCACGACCAACGGTCGTGCCCTACCGCGGTAGGTAACGACCGTTGGTCGTTACGCATTTACATCGGGGTAAACCGAATGGCCTGCCCACCGCCCGGTGCCAGCACGATGTTCAAAGTGTCCGCACTGGTGACCTCGCGGGTTTCGCGCTTGAACGCGAACGGGTTGCGCTGGTAATCGGCACCGTCTCCGTCGCGGTAGATCTCGGCGCGGTAACGCACGCCGGGCTCGAGGAACGACAGCGGCACCGGCAGCGAACGGCCGTGCTCATCGGTGATGCTGCCCAGGAACCAGTCGCGGCTGTGGCGGTCCTTGCGCGCGATGGTCACGTAGTCGCCCACCTCGCCATCGAGCACGCGGGTGTCATCCCAGTCCACGGCCACATCCTCGATGAAGCGGAACGCCTCGCGGTGCTGTTCATAATGCTCGGGCAGGTCGGCGGCCATCTGGATCGGGCTGTAGATCACCACGTACAGCGCCAGCTGGCGGGCCAGCGTGCTGGGAATCGCCTGGCCGTAGCGGCCCTTCAGGCTGAGGATGCCGGGGGTGTAATCCATCGGCCCGGACAGCAGCCGGGTGAACACCAGGTTGACCTCGTGTTCGGGCGGGTTCGGCGGCTGGCCCCAGGCGTTGTACTCCATGCCGCGTGCGCCTTCGCGCGAGATCCAGTTCGGGTAGGTGCGGCGCAGTCCGGTGTCCTTGATCGGCTCGTGCGGATTCACCGAGATGTGCCGTTTGGCTGCTTCCTGCACCACCTTCAGGTGATGGCGGGCCATGAACTGGCCGTCGTGCCACTCGCGCCACAACGGGCCGCCGGCCGGATTGCGCCGGTCCACCTGGCCGTCATCGCAGACATAGCCGCTCTTGAACGAATCCACGCCCAGCCGCGCATACAGGTCCAAGGCTGCGCCCAGCTGGTCTTCGTAGTGCTCGATCGCGCAACCGGTTTCGTGGTGGCCGATGAGGTGCACGCCTTTTTTCGCGCCGTAGGCCGACAGCGCCTCGATGTCGAAGTCCGGGGTGGCGCGGGTGAAATCGAAGTCGTAGCCGTTGCCGACCCAGTTGCCATCCCAGCCCGGGTTCCAGCCTTCCACCAGCACGCCGCGGAAGCCGTGCCTGGCGGCGAAGTCGATCACCTTCTTCGTCTTTGCCGTGGTCGCCGCATGCTTCGGGCCGGTGGCCCAGCTTTCTTCATCCAGATGCATCGACCACCACACGCCCAGGTACTTGGACGGCTTCACCCAGCTCACATCGCCCAGTGCGTTGGGTTCGTTGAGGTTGAGGATCAGGTTGGATTCCACCAGCCCGCCGGCGGTGTCGCTGATCTGCAGCGTGCGCCAGGGCGTATCGAAGGGCAGGGTGCGGCGCACCTTCCAGCCTTCGGCCGACGGTGACAGCTGGGCGCGCAGGCGCTGGCCCTCGGTGCGCCGCAGCCACATGCCGGCGTAATCGACCAGTGCCGCCTCGTGGATCGCCACATGCAGGCCGTCGTGGCTGCGCAGGGTGAGCGGGGTATGTGCCAGCGGCACCTGGTCCAGCGGCGTGCGCTGGTACAGGTATTCGTAATGGATCGGCTCGCCGGCCGGGATCCACCAGGCGGTGGATTGCGGGGCAATGGCGAATTCGGTCAGCTCGTCATCGATGATCGCCTCGCGCAGGCCCGGCTGCTGCGGGAAGTGGTAGCGGAAGCCCAGGCCGTCGTCGTAGACGCGGAACACCACGTCCAGCCGACGCTTGGCACCGCTGCGCTCGCCCAGGTGCACGGTGACTTCGTTGTAGTGGTTGCGCACGCTGCGGCGCTCGCCCCAAGGCTGTTCCCAGGTGTCATCGACGCTGCGCGTGTCCTGCCCGAGCACCGCCAGGTCGCGGTCCAGGCGGCCGTCGCGCAGCTGGAAGCCCAGTTTTGATTCGGCCACCACGATCTGGCCCATGCGCTCGACCCGGTAGCTGGGGTTGCCACCATCCAGCTGCAGCGAGACCGTCAGTATGTCGTCGGGTGAGCTGGCGCTGGCCACCGTGACCGGTTCAGCGTGTGCGGCGGTGGTGCAGACCAGCAACGACAGTGCCAGCCAGGCCAGCGGGCGGGGCGCGGCAACAGCGCGCAACAACGGCAAATCCAGTGGCATTTCCCCTCCCAGGGCAGTGCATGTCTGCCCCGGACTATAGCCACGCGTGCCACGGCCTCACCGCGACACGCCATGAATACGTATGCAAGCGGGCACCGATGTCATCTGTGCAGTGCGACGGGCGACGGTCGTCGCCTACCATGCAGGCAGGCACCCTGGGAGGGGGCCGCGACGACAGCGCCCCGGCGCTGGCGAACCATACCGCGTGCAAGAAGGGAGGAAGGCCGACGGGCGCAAGCCGGTCCGCCGCTTTTCGATGCTGAAAACGATCTGCCTGACCGCTGCCCTCGGGGCGGCGCTGGTATCCACCGCTGCGGCGGAGGACCTGACATTCGATGGCCGCACGGCGCGCGCCATCGCCGCTGCCGACGGCAGCTTCCAGCTGCTGGCCCATGGCAAGCCGGTGGCGATTGCCGCCCAGCCGATGCGCAGCCGCACCGACAGCGTGATGTTCGATGCGCTGTTCGCGCTGGCCCAGCAGGACATGGCGGCCGACCGCGTGGACGCGATCCGCGACCCGGCCTTCAACTTCGGCAACCCGGTGGACTGCGAGTGCTTCCAGACCGGCGAGCGCTGGCCGTATGTGTGGACGCGCGATGTAAGTTTCGCCGCCGACCTGGCGCTGGCCCGGCTGGAGCCGATCCGCGTCCGCAATTCGCTGCAGTTCAAGCTGTCCAAGGCGCGCGACGGCATCACCTCCGGGCTGTTCGTGGCCCAGGACACCGGTTCCGGCGGCAGCTGGCCGATCAGCAGCGACCGCGTGGTGTGGTTCCTGGCGGCGCGCGACCTGCACGACAGTTCCAGCTTCATGACCGAGACCTGGCAGGCCCTGCAGGCCACGCTGGCGCAGGACCGGGCGATGGTGTTCGATCCGCGCACCGGGCTGTACCGCGGCGAGACCTCGTTCCTGGACTGGCGCGAACAGACCTACCCGGACTGGACCCGCAACGACGTGCGCTTCATCGGCGACTCCTTCGCGCTGTCCACCAACGTGCTGCACTACCAGGCGCTGCGCCTGGCCGAGAAGTATGCGCGTGAGCTCGGCGACGACCGCGCCACCGAGTACGCGGCCTGGGCCGACGCGCTGGCCACGCAGATCGACGCCCGTTTCTGGCGCGAAGACGCCGGCATGTACATGAGCTACATCGGCGAAGCCGCGCACCCGGTGCCCTACGCCAAGTACGACCTGCTGGGCATCTCGCTGGGCGTGTTGGCCGATGTGTTCCCGGCCGAGCGCGCCCGACGTTCGCTGGCCAACTACCCGTACGTGGAGGGTGGCAGTCCGGTGGTGTGGCCGCAGGAAGCGCAGCAGCCGATCTACCACAACCGCGCGGTGTGGCCGTTCGTCAGCGCCTATTCGCTGCGTGCGGCGCGCAAGGTGGATGATGCCACCCGCATCCAGCGCGAGATCGAATCGCTGATGCGCGGCAGCGCGCTGGCCGGTTCGAACATGGAGAACTATGAGATGCGCACGCTGGCCGTGCACGTCGACGAAGGCCCGTTGAGCGGCCCGGTGGTCAACTCGCCGCGCCAGCTGTGGTCGGTGGCCGGGTACCTGTCGATGGTGCTCGAAGGCGTGTTCGGGGTGGAGGCGGACGGCACGGTGGCGCCCAAGCTGCCGGTGGCGCTGGTCCCGCAGCTGTTCGGCAAGCGCGACAGCATCGAGCTCGACGACGGCACCACCCGCTACATCCTCAAGCGCCCGCGCACCCTCGACGGCGACCTGCTCGCAGCAAAGACAATCGAGCGCAAAGGCAACACCGTAACCGTCCAGCTCGCTCCGCGTAGGGACACGCCACGCGTGTCCGCTTTCCGCGCAGACCCGGCAAACCCCAACGCCTTCGGCCCCGCCACCCCCGCCGCCCCGAAACCGCAGAAGCGCGGCAACACCTGGACGATCGCCGTCCCCGCCAACCACCAGCTCTGGCAGGACGGCGCCGCGGTAGGCAGCTCGGCCACCCACACCGTCACCAACGACGGCCACCAGCACTGCCTCAGCTTCACCCGTCGCGAAGGCGCCCTCGAATCGCTGCACAGCCCGATGACCTGCATCGGCCCGCAGCAACGCCTGCCCGGCGCAACCCACTGGACGTGGACCGCCGGCACGCCCACCCGCGTGCGCATCCGCCTGCACTACAACAACCCCAACGGCCCGATCAACACCGGCGTCACCGCTGCCGTGAAGCAGCTGGCCGTGCACTGCGCGGGGCAACCGGTCCAGCGCGCCACGATCGTGATGCCGCACAGCGTTGGCCCGCAGGATTCCACCGCCGCCGAATTCGACCTGCCCAAGGGCAGCTGCCGTTTCACCCTGGAGCCGGGTTTCAACATGAGCGCACTGGAACACTTCGCCCAGTACAACGGCGGCAAGGGCGGGCGCGACGGCGTGCTCAACGCGGCCACCGTCAGCGCGCTGCTGATCGCACCCGTAGCCGGCGACGCGGAGGCCACCCGATGAGCCGCACCGCCAAGCCGACCCTGTCGTTCTGGCAGATCTGGAACATGTGCTTCGGCTTCCTGGGCATCCAGTTCGGGTTTGCCCTGCAGAACGCCAACGCCAGCCGCATCTTCGAAACGCTGGGCGCGCCGATGGATGCCGTGCCCGGGCTGTGGATCGCCGCACCGCTGACCGGCCTGCTGGTGCAGCCGATCATCGGCTACCTGTCCGACCGCACCTGGACCCGCTGGGGCCGGCGCCGGCCGTACTTCATGATCGGCGCGGTGTTCACCACGCTGGCGCTGCTGGTGATGCCGAACTCGCCCACGCTGTGGATCGCCGCCGGCACGCTGTGGGTGCTGGATGCCTCCATCAACGTCTCGATGGAGCCGTTCCGCGCGTTTGTCGGCGACAAGCTGGCCCCGCGCCAGCGCCCGACCGGCTACGCGATGCAGAGCTTCTTCATCGGCGTGGGCGCCATCGTGGCCAGCTTCCTGCCGTTCATCCTGGCCCACTTCGGCGTGGCCAATACCGCTCCGGCCGGCGAAGTGCCGCCAACCGTGCGCTACGCGTTCTACTTCGGCGCCGTGGTGCTGCTGGCCTCGATCGCCTGGACGGTGTTCAGCACCCGCGAATACTCCCCGGCCGAGCTGGCCAGCTTCGACGACGCCGAGCCGCCGGCCGTGCACCAGGCCGCGCCCGTCGCCGGCCCGCCGCCGATGCTGCAGATCGGCGGCTGGATTGCGCTTGGCCTGGCATTGGCTGCGGCCATCGCCTGGCGCAACGGCGACAAGATGCTCTACGTGCTGGCCGGGCTGTGCATCGCCTACGGCCTGCTGCTCGGCGTGGCGCGGGTGCTGCCGGGCCCGCACATGCTGGCCACCATCGTCGATGACCTGCGCAGCATGCCGCGCACCATGCGCCGGCTGGCCTGGGTGCAGTTCTTCTCGTGGTTCGCGCTGTTCGCGATGTGGATCTACACCACCGCCGCGGTGGCCGGTACCCACTTCGGCTCCACCGATCCGGGCTCGGCCGCCTATAACGAGGGCGCCAACTGGGTGGGCGTGCTGTTCGGTGCGTACAACGGCTTTGCCGCACTCGCCGCGCTGTTGATCCCGCTGATGGTGCGCCTGATGGGCCTGCGCATGAGCCACCTGGTGAACCTGTGGCTGGGCGGCCTCGGGTTGATCTCGCTGATGCTGATCGACGACCCGAAGTGGCTGCTGCTGTCGATGGTCGGGGTCGGCTTTGCCTGGGCCTCGATCCTGTCGCTGCCGTATGCCCTGCTGTCCGACAGCGTGCCGGCGGCCAAGATGGGCGTGTACATGGGCCTGTTCAATTTCTTCATCGTGATCCCGCAGCTGGTCGCGGCCAGCGCGCTGGGCTTCATGCTGCGCCTGTGGCTGGGCGGCAACCCGATGCACGTGCTGGCGCTGGGGGGCGTCAGCCTGTTGCTCGCCGGGTTGTGCGTGCTGCGGGTACCGTCCCACCAGGAGGTTGTCTGATGCTGTCTCGTTCGCGTTTGTGGCTGGGCCTTTCGTTCGCACTGCTGGCCGGTAATGCCGTTGCTGCCCCGCGCCCCGATTACGTGGGCACGCTGGAGCCGTTCGCCAGCGATGCGGTGTACTTCGTGGTCACCGACCGTTTCGTCAACGGCGACCCGTCCAACGACCACCGCGACCAGGGTGGCAAGCACCGCACCTTCGACATTCCGGTGCCATGCCCGGACAAGGTCGACGGCAACATCGGCTACCTCGGCGGCGACTTCAAGGGCGTGCTCGACAATGCCGACTACATCCGCAACCTCGGTTTCGGCGCGGTGTGGATCACCCCGATCATCGACAACCCGGATGAAGCCTTCACCGGCAGCAAGCCGATCAGCTGCACCAGCACCCTGACCGACCGCGGCAAGACCGGGTACCACGGCTACTGGGGCATCAACTTCTACAAGCTCGACGAGCACCTGCCCAGCGCGGACCTGGACTTCGCCGGGCTCACCCGCGGCCTGCACGATGCCAAACTGAAGGTCGTGCTGGACATCGTCGGCAACCACGGTTCGCCGGCCTGGACCATGCCGGTCAAGCAGCCGCAGTTCGGGCAGATCTTCGACAAGGACGGCACCCTCATCGCCGACCACCAGAACCTGCCGCCGCAGCAGTTGGACCCGAAGCACAACCCGCTGCATGCGTTCTACAACACCATCGGCCCGGTCGATGCGGACAAGGGCTCGATCTTCGACGGCAACCTGGCCGAGCTGGGTGATTTCAACCAGGACAACCCGGCGGTGATGGATTACCTGGTGGGCGCCTACCTGCAGTGGACCGCACAGGGCGTGGATGCGCTGCGCATCGATACCATCGGCTGGCTGCCGCACCCGTGGTGGCATGAGTTCGTCAACCGCATCCGCGCCGAGCACCCGGGCATGTTCATGTTCGGCGAGGCGTTCGACTATGACGCCGGCAAGATCGCCGAGCACACCTGGCCGACCAACGCCAACGTGAGCGTGCTGGACTTCCCGCTGCGTGGCGCGATGTCCAGCGTGTTCGGAAAGGAGCAGAAGGGCTTCGAAGCGCTGGCCGAGCCGTTGCACCTGGTGGGTGGGCCGTACGCCAACCCGTACGAGCTGATGAGCTTCTACGACAACCACGACATGGCGCGGCTGGATGCCACCGACAACGGCTTCATCGACGCGCACAACTGGCTGTTCACCGCGCGCGGCATTCCGGTGCTGTATTACGGCTCGGAAACCGGCTTCATGCGCAGCCGCGCCGAACATGCCGGCAACCGTGCGTACTTCGGCCAGCCGCGCGTGGACGCCGCCCCGCAGAGCCCGATCTTCGGGCCCCTGCAGCGGATCGCCAAACTGCGCGAGGCCACCCCGGCCCTGCAGCGCGGGCTGCAGGTCAACGAACGGCTGCAGGGCGACCAGGCGGTGTTCTACCGCGTCCTGCAGCACGGCGACACCGCGCAGACCGCGCTGGTGCTGCTCAACAAGGGCGACACCGCCAGCACGTTCGAGGTCAGCCGCTACCTGCAGCCGGGCACCTGGCGCGATGCGCTGGGCGGCGGCAGCCTGGCGGTCAAGCGCAGCCTGAAGGCCAGCGTCCCCGCGCATGGGGTGAAGGTGTACCTGCTGGATGCGGCGGTGAACCAGAAGGAACTGCAGGCCGAACTGGCGAAGGCGGTGGGGGACCAGCAGGCCAGGACGGAGCGTCTCTCCCGGTAGGTACCGACCGTGGGTCGGTACACCACGGCCACCGACCAACGGTCGGTGGCTACCATCGGGGTAGAATTGCCCCATGACCGAGCTCGCCCCGCAGACCCCCATCGAGATCCTTCTCCAATCCGCCATGGACGGGAAGACCCCCGTCGGCGTCTTCATGAAAGCCTTCGTCGCTTCGGACGTGGTGCTGCTCACCGGCAGCCTGGTCACCCCCGACGGCAGCGGCTTCGACCCGCTGCTGTTCGACAAGCAGGGCACGCTGCACGTGGCGGTGTTCACCCACATGGAGCGGGTGGGCTTCCACAGCCAGCAGGCGCCGCACACGATCCGCATGCAGATGCTGGAGGTGCTCAAGCGCGTACCCGGCGGTTACGGTGTCGTGGTCAATCCCGGCACGTCGCTGGGTATGGAACTGTCCCCGGCGGGTATCGGCGAGATCCTGAAGGATTTCGCCTGATTCACCGGCCGTGGTGCACGCGCTGCACGCGGTTTGCACATTGCTGAAGTGGACTTAATGTAGAGACGGCGGTCACACAATCTCTACACATTGCCGGTTGCTAGACTCCGCCGTCAAAACAGGGGTCGTCCATGCAGACAGAGTCTTCGCGCGTCACCACTGGTGTACAGGGCCTGGACACCATTCTTAGCGGCGGCTTGCCGCAAGGGCGCCTGTACCTGCTGGAAGGGCCACCCGGTTCGGGCAAGACCACGCTCTCACTGCAGTTCCTGCTGCAGGGCCTCAAACAGGGCGAGCGCTGCCTGTACGTGACCCTTTCGGAAACGGCGGAGGAGCTGCGCGAGGTTGCCAGCGCGCATGGCTGGTCGCTCGAGGGCCTGCACCTGTTCGAGCTCGGTTCGGCGGAAGATGCGCTGGGCAACGGACGCCTCCAGTCCGTGCTGCATTCGTGGGAAGTCGAGCTTGATGAAACGGTCAAGCTGGTCCTCGGCGAAGTGGATCGCATCCGGCCCAGCCGGGTGGTGTTCGATTCGCTGTCAGAGCTGCGCTTGCTCGCCCAGGATTCGCTGCGCTACCGCCGCCAGATCCTGGCCCTGAAGCAGTTCTTCGCACCGCAGAGCGTCACCGTGATCCTGGTGGATGACCTGACCTCTGGCGCGGACGACCGCGACGGCCAGCTGCACAGTCTCTGCCACGGCGTGATTTCGCTGGAGCGGCTGACCCTGGACTTCGGTGCCGCCCGGCGTCGGCTGCAGGTGCAGAAGCTGCGCGGCGTGGATTTCGTCGCCGGCTACCATGACATTGCCATCCGCACCGGCGGCCTGGAGGTGTTTCCGCGGCTGATCGCCTCGCACCACCATGACGACTTCGGCGGTGAGACGCTGGGCAGCGGCGTGGCGGAGATCGACAACCTGCTCGGCGGCGGCCCGTTGCGCGGCACCAGCACCCTGCTGACCGGTCCAGCCGGCAGCGGCAAGACCAACGTGGCCCTGCAGTATGTGTGGGCCGCCTGCGAGCGCGGCGAGAAGTGCTGCATCTTCGAATTCGACGAGCGCGTGGGCACGCTGCTGGCCCGCGCCAAGGCGCTGGATATCGACCTGGATGTCCATCTGGCATCGGGTCTGTTGGAGATCGTGCAGATCGACCCGGCCGAGATTTCCCCCGGTGAGTTCTCCTGGAACGTGCAGAAGGCGGTGGAGCAGCGAGGCTGCAGCGTGCTGGTGATCGACAGCCTCAACGGCTACGTCGCCGCCATGCCGCAGGAAAAGCAGCTGATGCTGCAACTTCACGAAATGCTGTCCTACCTCAACCAGAAGGGCGTGGCCACGTTCCTGGTGAACCCGCAGCACGGCCTGGTGGGCACCATGTCCACCGGCAACCTCAACGTGTCCTACATCGCCGATGCGGTGATCCTGTTCCGCTTCTTCGAAGCGCAGGGGCGCATCCGCAAGGCGATTTCAGTAATCAAGAACCGTGGTGGCGCGCACGAGGACACCATCCGCGAGCTCAAGATCAACGGCAAGGGCCTGGCACTCAGCGCGCCGCTGAACGAATTCAAGGGCATCCTCACCGGCACGCCGGAGTTCGTGGGCGATTCGGCATCGCTGCTGGCCCATCCCTATGCAGGATGACCCCGGGCGCGGCGGCGTTGTCCATATCGTCGCCCCGTTCGGCCGCGATGCGGCCAGCATTGCATCGGTGCTGGATGGCGCGGGGCTGGCCACGCGGCCGGCCGATACCCTGGACGATCTGGCCGCTGCGCTCGACGACCAGGCCGGGGTGGTGCTGATCACCGAAGAAGCAATCGCCCGCGGTACCGATTGCCTGCTGCAACGCCTCTCCGCGCAGCCCACCTGGTCGGACCTGCCCGTGATCCTCCTGCGCTCCCCGCGCGCGCAGCGCCGCCCGCCGTTCGACAGCCTGCTGCCAAGCACGGTCAACGTGGTGGAGCTGGATCGGCCTTTGGGCGGCATGTCGCTGCTGAGCGCCGTGCAGGGCGCGCTGCGCGCGCGCGAGAAGCAGTTCCTGGTCCGCGACCAGATGCGCGCGCTGGCCGACAGCCGCAGCGCGCTGGAGCGCAGTGCCAAGGCGGCACTGGAAGCCAGCCGCCAGCATGCACTCGAGCTGGAAACCGTGGTCGCCGAGCGCACCCGCGAGCTCGAAGCGCAGATGGCCGCGCGCGAAGCCAGCGAAGCAGCGCTGCGGCAGTCGCAGAAGATGGAGGCCATCGGCCAGCTCACCGGCGGTATCGCGCATGACTTCAACAACATGCTGACCGGCATCCTGTCGGCGCTGGATATCGTGCGCATGCGGCTGGAGCTGGGGCGCACGGAGGACCTGGAGCGCTTCCTGGACGCGGCCACCACCTCCAGCCAGCGCGCCGCCGCCTTGACCCAGCGCCTGCTGGCCTTCTCGCGGCGGCAGTCGCTGGATGCACGGCCGGTCGAGCTCAATGCGCTGGTCGGCGCGATGCAGCACCTGCTACGCAGCACCCTGGGCGAAAGCGTGCGTATCCTTACCGAAGAAGCACCGGCGCCACTGCACGCCGCGCTGGATGCCAACCAGTTCGAAAGCGCGCTGTTGAACCTGGCCATCAACGCACGCGATGCGATGCCCAACGGCGGTGAGCTGGCGCTGCGCACCTTCCCGCTGCGCCTGGCCGATGGCGAGCGCGCAACCGTGCCCGCGGGCGATTACGCCGTGGTGGCGGTCTCGGACACCGGCACCGGCATGCCGCCGGAAGTGGTGGAACGCGCCTTCGAGCCGTTCTTCACCACCAAGCCGATCGGCAAGGGCACCGGCCTGGGCATGTCGATGGTGTATGGCTTCATGCAGCAGTCCGGGGGCCATATCGCCATCGATTCAACGCCGGGGCAGGGCACCACGATCTCATTGTTCATTCCGCAGGTGGAGGCGGACGCCGACCCGGAGCCGGCCGTACACGCGGCGCCGGTGGCATTGGGGGCGGGACAGTCGATCCTGGTGGTCGAAGACGATCCGCAGGTGCGGATGCTGGTGACCGTTGTGCTGGAGGACCTGGGCTACACGGTGGAGGTGGTAGGCGACGCCGACGGCGCGCTGCCGGTGCTGGCGTCAGCGCGGCGACTGGACCTGCTGGTCACCGATGTGGGCCTGCCCGGCATGAACGGTCGGCAGCTGGCCGAGATCGCCCGCCAGTCGCGGAGCGAGCTGCCGGTGCTGTTCATGACCGGCTATGCGGAAAAGGCGCAGGAGCGCTCGGCCTTCCTCGAGCCCGGCATGAGCATGATCGCCAAACCTTTCCTGCTCGAGGCCTTCAGCGACGCGGTGCGCAGCGCACTTGCCGATGCCGTCAGCGACGCCAGCGCCTGAGGCCGTGCCCAACGGCACCCTGACCACCGTCACGCGTCGGCGGGGGCCATCGTGACCCACACTGTCTGCATCGACGGATTGAGGGTGCTGGCATGCAACGCAGGTTATGGATCGCAACGCTGTTGGCTTCCGCCTTCCCATCGCTGGCCGCCGTGCCGGTCGATCTGGCCACGCTCGACCGGGAAATGACCGGCCCGCGCACCCAGGTACTGGTGCTGGGCAGTGTTCACCTGAGCGAAGTGGAAGGCGGCATCCAGCCCGGTGCGCTCGATCCCCTGCTGGAGAAGCTGGCCGCCTTCAAGCCGGACATCATCACCGTGGAAGCCATCAGCGGTGAGCAGTGCGATCTTGCCGAGCGCCATGCCAGCGTCTACGGGCCGGACTACTGCGCGGGCACCGACGTGGCACGCACGGCCACCGGCCTGCAGATCCCGGCTGCGATAGAGAAGATGAACGCCGCCCTGGACACGTGGCCGAAGGCACCCACGCCCGCCCAGCGCCGCCAGTTGGCGGCATGGATGCTGGCCGCCAACGAGCGGGCCTCGGCCTACACCCAATGGCTGCAGCTGCCCCCGGCGGAGCGGCGCGCCGGCGATGGATTGGATGCCACCCTGGTTGCCCTGCTGAACACCATTGCCACCCGCCAGAACGAGAACTACCTGATCGCCGCGCAGCTGGCCGCGCGAATGGGCCTGCCGCGCGTGTACGCCATCGACGACCACACCGGCGACAACATCCAGGTCAAGGATCGCAAGGCGTTCGGCACCTCGCTGGAGCAGGCGTGGAACGCTGGCAAGGCAGAGCTGGACAAGAACACCGCCATCGAAGACACCATGGCGAAAGCGCGCGACCTGCTGCCGCTGTACCGCTTCATCAATGCGCCCGAACGGCTCAACGTACTGACCGATGTCAACGTCGGCGCGACCCTGCGTGCGACATCACCCGAGCATTACCCACAGATCTGGGTCAGCGGCTGGGAGATCCGCAACCTGCGCATGGTGGCCAACATCCAGCAGACGTTCCGCGAACGCCCGGGCGTGCGCGTGCTGTCGGTGGTCGGTGTCTCGCACAAGCCGTGGTTCGACCAGTGGCTGGGCCAGATGCAGGCAGTGGACATCGTGGACGCGGAGCAGGCGCTCAGATAATGCGGTCTCTGCTCCCACGACCAACGGTCGTGGGCTACCTCTTTGGTCGGTACGACCTCTTTGGTCGGTACGACCTCTTTGGTAGGTACCGACCGTTGGTCGGTACGACGCGCCTCAGCGCCGGGCCAGCGACGATTCCCGCAGCACCAGCTTCACTGGAATGGTCTGGCTTTCCACCGCCTCGCCCTGGATCAACGCCAGCAGACGCTCCACCAGCAGCTGGCCGGCCTGCTTGGTGTCCTGCTGCACGGTGGACAGGGTGGGCGACACCGATGCCGCCAGCGGGATATCGTCGAACCCGGCCAACGCCACGTCCTGCGGAATGCGCAGGCCGTGCTCGCGCAGCGCACGCATCGCGCCGATGGCGATCAGGTCGCTGGCCGCGAACACCGCATCGATGGCCTGCCCATCGGCCAGCAGCGCCTGGCAGGCGTCGTAGCCGGACAGCTCGGTGGTGATCGCATCGAACTGCAGTGCCGGGTCGACCGGTACGCCGCGCTCGGCCATCGCCGCCACATAGCCGCGATAGCGTTCCTCGAACTCCGGGTAATGGCTGGACGCATGACCCACGAACGCGATGCGCCGGCAGCCCTGGTCGAGCAGGTGGGCGGTGATGTCGAAGCCGCCCTGGAAATTGTCGCAGCCGATCGACACCCCAGGCTGGTCCGGCAGGGCCGCTCCCCAGCGCACGAAGTGGGTGCCTTGCTCCACCAGCCGCTGGAGCCGCTCGCGTGACTCGTGGTAGTCGCCATAGCCGAGCAGGATGATGCCGTCGGCCTTGTTGCTGTCTTCGTAATCGGCCTGCCAGTCGGTGGACAACTGCTGGAACGACACCAGCAGGTCGTAGCCGCGCAGCGCGCAGGCGCGGGTGATCGAGCCCAGCATGGCGTGGAAGAACGGGTTGATCAGCGAATCGTCGTTGGTGGGGTCTTCGAAGAACAGCAGGGCCAGCGTGCCGGCATTGCGCAGGCGCAGGCTGGACGCGTTCTTGTCCACCTTGTAGTTCAGCTCCCGGGCGATCTTCAGGATCCGCTCGCGGGTTTCCTGGTTCACCATCGGGCTGCCACGCAGCGCCCGCGACACCGTGGGCTGGGAAACCCCGGCCAGGTGGGCGATATCCAGGGAAGTGGCTTTGCCGCGGATGGTCATGGAGGGCAGGGCTGTGACGACGGAAGCCATGATGCCATGGGACGCGGGACCGTGGTTTTACCCCTGGTTTTCGGCCAGCATGTTGCAGAACAATGCACCCTGTTCAATTGCATCATCCAGCGCCACGTGGGTATGCGGCAGCCGGTCGAACCAGCGCTTGGGCATGCTCCGCTTGGTAACGCTGCGGTAGTCCGTCTTCAGCATCGCCATCGCAAAGGTCTTGATATCCAGCGCTGAATGCGAAAACGGGCTCTCCCCGGCAAACCGCATCAGGTACCAGTACACGAACAGGAAGTCGTACCCGGCCGGATACCCCACGAACACCGGCTTGCCCGGCAGCGCCTTCAGCCAGGCGAGGTAGCGGTGCATCGCCGCCTCCGGCGCCTCGCAATCGCGCCGGCAGGCCGCCCACGCCACCGGCTGGGTCGCCCACCACGCCATGGTGTCGGGATGGCCCTGCGCCTCCGGGAGCGTGTCCAGATTGGCCGAAAAGGTCGCGACGAGGGTCTTGTCGGCCAGATAGGCGGCGGACCCGAAGCTCAGCATGGAATGCGGGCCGGGGATGGGGCCATCTGCCTCCACATCGGTACTGACGTAGATTTCCTGCCTGTTGGCGCGGGGTGGAGTTCGTGGTAACTGGTTCATCGGTGCTCACGGACGAACGAGGGAGATGGCATGAATCTGCCGATCAGGGTAACGCTGCTGGCGGTCGCATTGGGCTACAGCGCCAACGCAATGGCCGACGCCCGCCTGCAGGCCGAGATCCTCCCGGTGAGCGATGGGCGCGGGACGTCGATCGAACTGAAACTTGTCAATCTGGGTGACCGGGCTGCAGTGGTGTGGGGTCCCTCTCTTCCGCAGCCCAATGCCCGGGGAATGCTGCTGGACGATTTCTTCGTGGTGACGCAGCCGGATGGAGGCGAAGCCGAGTACGTTGGGATCCTGTCGGACACCTTGCCAGTCGCCCCCACCCTTGTTCCCCTCCCTGCCGGTGGCACGTTCCGAGTGCAATTAGCGCTGGACAGGAGCTATCGCCTCGCGCCAGGAGCGGGTTACAGGGTCGCCTTGCGTACCCCTGTCGGCTATCGCAGCGATGAAGCGCCGGACGGCGCGTGGACACCCGTTTCTCCCGTCCCCCTGCTGATCGTGGTGCCGAAAGGAGCTCCAGGCACGCGGTAAGGCCGATGACCGGCTGGACCCGCGCCGTGGTTGCCCAGACGAGGGCGCTGACGGGTACAAGCCCAATCCTTACAAGGGCTTGGCAGGAATCCGACCTCCAGCGGGGGCGATCCTGACGGGGGCGGGGCGGGCAGGGATGGTAGAATGCCCCGTTCTGCAATCCTACCCAGATCACACGCAGGGCAGCCCCCGTATCGGCACCGAACAGAGTGTGATATCTGTCGGGCCTGCCCTCGGACAACGGAAGAGCAACCCTATGGCGCGCGGCATCAATAAAGTCATCCTGGTCGGCAACCTCGGCAACGACCCGGACGTGAAGTACACCCAAGGCGGCATGGCGATCACCCGCATCAGCCTGGCCACCACCAGCGTCCGCAAGGACAAGGATGGCAACCAGCAGGAGCGCACCGAATGGCACCGCGTGGTGTTCTTCGGCAAGCTCGGCGAAATTGCCGGCGAATACCTGCGCAAGGGCAGCTCGGTCTACGTCGAAGGCAGCCTGCGCTACGACAAGTACACCGGCCAGGATGGCGTGGAGAAGTACTCCACCGACATCATCGCCGACGAAATGCAGATGCTGGGTGGCCGCGGTGAAGGTGGCGGCGGTGGTGGCGGTGGCGGTGGCGGTGGCAATTACGGCGGCGGCGAACGTCCGCAGCGCCAGCAGGCCCCGCGCCAGGAATACGGTGGTGGTGGTGGTGGCGGTCAGCGCGGTGGCGGTGGCGGTGGCTACGGCCAGCAGCAGCGCCCGCAGCAGCAGCCGCAGCAGTCGGCTCCGCCGATGGACGACTTCGCGGACGACGACATTCCGTTCTAGTTCCTACTTAACGTTTTTAGTGTTGATAGAGGCCCCCTTCCTTACGGATGGGGGCCTTTTTCGTTATCAACATCGATTTCGGGCAGAATCCGGTTGTGATCTAACCTTCTACCTACGGAAAGGTGTTGATAGATGATCGGCTATACGGCTGAGCGAATCAGATTTGAAAACGGAGAGCGGCACTCGGTGCTCCGGGGGCCCAATGGCCTCCCTGCGCATGAAGTGACGCTCTACCTGGGCACGTTCAGGACGAAGGGGCGCGCGGCGAACACGATCCACTTTGCTTGCGGAAGCATAGGTGTCCTCTACAACAGCCTAAGATCTGAGAGGATCGACCTGATTCAACGCCTTTGCCAAGGTGAGTTCCTAACGGCGCCGGAACTGGCGCGCATAGCTACGGCCGCCCAGTACTGGGTGCAGGATGGCGACGAGGAGGAGGTAAGTAAGCCATCCTCCGCCATCAATGTTCGGACGATCAGCGCTAGACGGAGCAGAAGCGATACAGAGGTTTTGAAACGTGTGATCGACGTTCAGGCCCGTGCCTCGCGCTTACGCTACATAGCGAGCTTCCTGTCATACATCTCTAGTTACGTTGGGGCAACTTTGCCGCGAGTGCAGCGCGACGAGCTAAGGGCGGAAACCCTTCATGCACTCGGAGGCTTTCGCGAGCACATTCCGCGCATCACTAAGCGGGCCAAGTTGGGCGCACGTGTGGGCTTGAGTATGGAGGAGCAGGATCGAGTTCTCGTGGTCGTTCACCCGGAGTCACCCACCAATCCGTGGGTGCGTGGATTCACCCGTCGGCGAAACTGGCTCATCGTTGTTCTCCTCTTGGCAATTGGGATTCGCCGAAGTGAGCTGCTCGGCTTGCAGCTTAGAGACATACACGCGGATCAGCCAAAGATCGACATCATAAGACGCGCTGATGCGCCGGAAGACGCAAGGCTCAGTCAGCCAAATACGAAGACCAGTGATCGGACCCTTGAGGTCTCACCGTCGATCATGCGAGTACTACTTGCGTATGTGAAAGAGCGCCGCGAAATCAAGTTGGCGCGAAGGCACCCTCAGCTGATCGTATCTGATGAGGGCGATGCGCTATCGCAGAAGAGTATCGACAAGATTTTCCGGCAGATCAGGGCCGCTTGCCCGGATCTCTCGGTGAAGATAACGAGCCATGTGATGCGACACACATGGAACGAGCGATTCTCTGAGCAGGCAGATGCCATCGGCCTGTCGGAGATTGCGGAGCAGAGGGCCCGGAACTGCCAGCAAGGTTGGAGCGACAACTCGAAGACGGCGGCAACATACACCCGGCGGCACACGGATAGGAAGGCACAGCAGCTGTCGTTGAAGATTCAAGAGGACTTGGAGAGAAAGATCAATGGCAAGCGGTAATCTCGCTAGGGCGATGTCACTCACGAGGCTCCCTTCAAGGGCGCTGACTCGGAGTGGCCTGGTGTTCAATCCACGAGAGGACGCGTGGCAGTGGGTTGATGGGGTGTTCTCAATCCGAATGGACTTTAGTCGTCTTTCGATGCATGACAGTCAGTTCGTGGAATCTTTAAAGTACACGCTGCACATTTTCGTAAAAAGCAATGCCCCCACATACGCCCTGAACCTCTTCAGTGGATTCCTCCATTTTCTCCGCGTTACCGAACTTGAGTCGGCCGTCGAAGGAATTGGCGTCGAAGACTTGTCTTGCTATAGGGTCCGGTTGGCCGAAGATGAGGCATGGCGCGTAGGTTGGCTGAATGTGCTGATTCAAAAGTGGGTCAAGCTGGGGTTGCCGGGTGTTCATGCCGACTGCGCCGACTATCTTCGAGAGAGGCGCAAGCCAGGAAATGCTAAAGGCCGCGCAGTAAGACAAAGCTGTCCGGTAGAGGGCCCGTACTCAGATGAAGAGTACATTGCTCTTTACAGATCAGTAGATGCTGCCTACGGGCAGGGAAAGATTCCCCTCTGGGTACTCGTTTTAACACGACTCCTGTTCGCTACAGGTGGTCGGATCTCCCAGCTCGCATCCTTGAAGGTGAAGGATTTCACCTGCGTCAATGGCTCATATCTGCTGAAACTGCCTCAAGTAAAGAATGGCCTCGATCACTCTCGCGAGTCATTCACGGTATTCCCCATTAGCCATTCGACTGCGCGCTTGGTGCTTGATCTCACCGAGAGTCGTGTCGGTTGCGATGTTGATTCGGCGCTCTTTCTTCAGGAAGAGGTAATGCGGCGTCGGCCTCGTCGGGATCAGCGGGCTGAAGGTGACCCGTTCTTTGGTCACTGCACGCGCGAAACATTGAGTAAAATTTTCAGCCAAATTCTTAGCTCTATCGCTCCGCTTACCTCCAGGCTGGATTTCGAGAAGATCCCGATCAATCCGAGGAGGTTTCGCTACACCTACGGCACGCGCTTAGCCGAAGAGGGGGCAAGTAAGGCTGAGATCGCTGATAGGTTGGGTCATGCCGACCTTCAGAACGTAGACGTGTACTTTGAGGCATCTCCGGGCATCGTGGACAACATTGACCATGCTATGGGGGAGCAGCTCGCTCCGCTGGCCCGAGCCTTCCGTGGCCGCATGATTGATGCTGAAGAACAAGCTACACAGGCGGGTAAAGCAGGCAGCCGAATCATTGATTTCCGCGTATCCAGTAAACCGTTAGCAAGTTGCTCTGCCGGTGGGCGGGGGTGTGCGCTGAATAAACCGGTTGCCTGTTACACATGCTTCCGCTTTGAACCCTGGCTTGATGGTCCGCACGAATTGGTCCTCGCCCGCCTCGAGCAAGAGCGTGCTCAATGGTCAGAAGATCCTAGAATGGCGGCGATCAACGATCTGGCGATCATGGCAATCCGGGAGGTTGTCGCAGACTGTGCGTACGTGCGGAAGCAACGGGACGGCGGGGCGGATGCATGACAAAAAATGTACTCCACTTTACGCCGAGGGACGAGCTTGAGCCGCGCGAGAACGTCAAGCTGTTCATCGCGCTTTGCCGCCAAAGTGAGGTACTAGGAGCAAGCAGTCAGTTCGATAGCGATGTCTGGAGTGTGGGCAGTCTTAAGGGCCGCAATTCTGTACACAGAGCAGTCTTCAGCACGTATGAATCTGTGCGGGACGGGCGAAGCGACCAGGCGATGCCACAGCCATTTCTGGATTTTGCGAAAGCGACTCTGATTTATCTTCACGATTGTCGGCCGGTGGTCTCGCAGAGCGTCCGCGTCTCTGCTCTTCGCTTTCTAGAAGCCGCTTTGCGGCAGGGGAGCAAGGCGTCTAGGCCGACCGCAGTTGACATCGGTGTTCTGGATAGTGCAGTTGAGCTTGCTTTGAAATGGGTTTCGCCCTCGGTAGCATATAGGGTCGGTGGGCAGCTGGAGCTCATTGCGAAGTTCATGAGGGAAAAGAACTTCATCAGCCTGACGCAGAATTGGACCTGCACCCTGGTGAAGCCGAAAGAGCTCGGTTCCCGAATATCCGAGCAGGCCATGCAGGCGCGACAGGACAAGCTGCCATCCGCTGCCGCGCTGCGCGGGCTCGGTGGCATATTCCAAGAAGCGGTCAAGCCTCTGGACGTCCTTGTTTCGAGCTATTCGGCCCTTCTGAGCTGCGCGCCGGAACGGATCAACGAAGCGCTGCGACTGGAGCGCAATTGCATAGTTGAGGGCTCGGGGCGCTTTCAGGGAAAGCTGGGCCTCCGGTGGCCGGGATCGAAGGGAGCGAAGGACACCACCAAGTGGCTGCCCACGCAGATGGCATCTATCGCGAGAGAAGCTCTGAGGAAGCTTCTGATTGCAACGCATGCGGCGAACCGAGTTGCTGCGTGGTACACGAAGAATCCGGGCGTGCTGTTTCTAGATGATGACGTAGCTCATCTTAGAGGGGTAGAGGTTCTGACTCCGGCTCAGATTGCGCTGATACTTTGGGGTGACGAGAGTGCTTTCCGTTCTGCATTTCATTGGGCGAGGAGCGCGAAGAAGCTTGAACCAGTTCAGATGGGGGGAAGGCGGATGGGCTTTCGTTTTTCAGATGTAGAGGAGGCAGTGATCGCGATGCTTCCTCGCACATTTCCATTTGTACCTGGTGCGCCTAACCTGCTATGTCGGGACTCGATCGGTGTTGTGCTTGTCAATGAGCTTCATGCCCACAGGGGTACCTATACGTGTATGTTCAGTTGCGTGGGCTACGGGGCGATCGCAAACGCGCTTACTACGCATGATGGCCAGCCGTCCATCTTCACGCGATTCGGATACGCCGAGGATGACGGCACCCCAATCAACATGAACACGCATTCGCTTCGGCACTACTTGAATATGCTTGCTCAGATGGGAGGTATGAGTGACGTCGAGATTGCGATCTTCTCCGGCCGCAAGGACGTAGCGCAGAACCGCGCATACGACCACATGACCTCTGACGAAGTCCAAGCTCCAGTGAGTCAAGCCATAGCATCTGGCTTCATGGCCAATCTGGTGGACAAGCCGCCCAAGCACATCATCCTGCGAAGCCGATTCTCCGAGGCGGGTGCCTCAGCCGCCCACACAACCGCGTTTGGCTGGTGCATGCATGATTTCGCAAGCGAGCCATGTCTGATGCATCGCGATTGCATCAATTGCGAGGAGCAGGAGTGCGTGAAGGGGGAGGAGCAGAAGGAGCGGAACCTGCGTGCATTGAAGAAAGAGACCGAGTCGCTTCTGGTGGCTGCCAAGCTTGCACTTGAAGAAGAGGAGTATGGCGCAGACACATGGGTGAAGCATCAGGAACTGACGCTGGAGAGAATTGATTCGCTGCTTGCCATATTGGAGGACAATTCAGTTTTCGCTGGTGCACGAATTCGGCTGAATATCGTCAATGCAGCACTGATCGTAGACCGCAGTGAAGTTCAACGTAGCTTGTCCAGGTCCAAGAATTTGAAGCTAGCCAAATGAAGAAGAAACGTGCTCCTGACCTCACAAACGATCTCGTGGGTAGCGTCCTCGATGCTATTGACGGCTGGAAGGGGAGGCTGACATGGGACCTGCTTATCGCAGCAGTGCAGAGGACGACGGGCATTGCATATTCCAGGTTTACGCTAAGTGCGTATCCAGAGATCGCGAACGCCTTTACGCTGCGGAAGGAGGCTTTGAGAGGTACTTGGGCGGGCGAGCAGGCCATTCCGAGAGACGAGAAGGTGCGCGCTGCTTTGGAGCAGGTGGAGCGGCTGCAAAGATCTGTTCAGCGGCTAAAAAGTGAGAACATGCTGCTCAAGGAGCAGTTTGTAACGTGGGCTCTCAACGCTGAGCGCAAGGGGGTGACCATGCTCATGCTGAACGCCCCACTGCCGAAGCCAAGTCGAGATCAGTCGAAGCCCGTGAAAGATTGAGCGTATGGTGCCTGCGTTCCGCTACTGTCAAGATCCTGGGCCGCTGGTTTTGCGGTGGTATGCACGACAGGAATTCTTGTCGCAGAAATATCGCAATGATTGACGTGGCACCGCCTCGCCAGGAGCTGTACGCTACCGAATAACTGTGCACTAAATTCGATAACGATCTCGCGACAGGGTCGAGCCTCTGCAGAATTGGACAGGTAAGAGATGGCGACCCTTGCGGCGTCGGAGGCTACCAAGCGCCGCTCTCCGCCCTAGCTCGCCCGGCTGCGCAACCGTTTAGCCTTTAGCATAGCCATTGGGCTAACGGTCGGCGCTGGTACAAGTAGGGCCAGCTGCTGCTCCAAGCCCAGTGCTTTGAGGATGGAGATCAGCGTGTGGACCGTTGATCCTTGCCCGCTCTCAAGCTGCACCAATGCTCTACGAGAAATCCCTGCTTTGTCCGCCAACGCGACTTGCGAAACGTTGGCCAGAAGGCGGCGGGCCCTTATTCGCTTTCCTAGGGTCTCGGCAATTTCTTCAGGAGACTGGATTGGCATGTGACTCCTTTGCGCGCAAATGTGCTCATGAGGGCTAATTTCTTCCGTTGTGCGCGGAAAAAGGCGCAACTCTGGTATCTCCATAGCTCAGCGTGACGGCGTCAAATTCTTTGCGGTATAGAGACCTGGATAGGCAGATCCACCGGCACCAGACTATGCCTCATTCCACGGAGATGTCATGGTCTTTGCACTTCCGGACAGACAAAGGTAATCGCTGTCGTCTGCTGTACACCAAATCGTCGGCAGTCAGCTGCAGCTGAGTTGCGCGAGCCACTCGAAACAACGCCACGGTCGTGGCCAGAACGCAGCAACCTCGACGTCCGGATGGGGATAGCAACGATGCCCTCAAACTTGTGGTTCCTGCGGTACACCTGTGGGTTGTATGCGCCGCGCCCGCACCGAGAGAAGACCCCATGCGTACCAGTAGGCTCACGCGATAGACAGCGATCGGCCAAGAGAGCAAGGTTGAGCGCATGCACCAAAGACAGAGGCAGCATATGAAGCCGACCATCTTGGCCCTTGATCTTGAGGGAACGCTTATCTCAAATGCAATCAGCCAGATCCCCAGGCCCGGGCTCTACTGGTTCCTTGAGGAGATCCACGCGCTGTTTGATCAGCTGGCGATGTTCACAACAGTCCCCGAAGATCGCTTTCGCAGCATCGCCGCGCTGCTGGCGCGCGAAGGCAGTGCCCCGGCTTGGTTCGTTGGACTGCCTTACATCAGGTGGTCAGGAAAGACGAAGGATCTACGCCTTGCCTCGCCAAATTTGGGCGAGGCACTACTGCTCGATGATCATGGCCCCTATGTCCATCCCGGGCAGGAGCACCTTTGGGTCCAGGTCCCGTTGTTCGGATCTCCTTACCCACTAGACGATGATGGTCTCAACCTCGTACTCCATCGTTTGCTTGATCGCACAGGCGTTGTGGACGATGACGTGCGCCCCGTAGCCCGGAGTGGGGAGGCGTAGTCATGCATGAACAATCGTTAGCGCAGTCCACGCTCGCATGATCCGCCCCGCGCCCACACAACAGATCCTGCGTGACGCCGCAGCACAGCGCGAAACACTCGCCGCAAAGTGGCTTAGCGCAGTACAGGTTACTGCCAGGCTGGACTCAGAGCCCGGCAGAGGCTGCCACCGCGCAAGTGAGTTGCGACGTCAGGGGAAGCTGCTGGGCGTGTACACCACGCAATCCCCCCTTAGTTACCGCTACCCAACCTGGCAGTTCCGCCCCGATGGTCGGCCTGTTGAGCACTTAGCCGAGATCCTAGCAGTGTTACGCGACTTTGGTCCTTTCCAGCGCGAGTCGGATGGCCTGCGCCGCAGTACCGGCTGGGGCGAGGCCGAGTGGTTCTTGTCACCGCATGCGCAACTCTGCGGTGCAACACCGGCCGCGATGCTGAGCGCCGACCCTGCGCGCGTTCTGCATGCTGTTAAGTGCGAGTTCGGAGAAGATTTCCGAGAGCAGCCTTGCTGAGATGACTCGCCGCCAGTGTCCGGGGTGGCAGCTCCTCGCTCAAGCAGCGGATAGACGCAACGCTGTACGAATTCAGTCGGTTTGGGCGATAAATGGGCTCGCTCGGCATAGAGGCTGCGCTCGCCACTCTCGTCGACAAGTGCCAAGCTCACCAAGTCGTGGCCATCGGCATCGGCCCACTCGGTATCCAGAAAGTAGTAGGTAGGAGCCATGGACTGGTCGAGTCTAGCTGAAGGCGGTCACCTCGTTTTCACAGTTGGAATTACGACCCCCGCCTAATCCATCCAGGGGGGACTTTCCGCGAACATTTCGCGAATCAGGTCCTTGACGACGGGGATGTAGCGAGAACCGTCGTTGATCCGATAGTTCAGAATGACCGGGGAGGTCGCCCTTTCGCCAGCGATCAGGCGGTAGTGCAGGTCTGACCGTGACTGGCGCGAAGCACTAGGAATGACGCATACGCCGCTCTCCGCCGCAACAAGTCCAAGTGCCGTCTGCAGGTCACGAGCCTCGATGACCTCGCTTACGACGACATCATGGTCGTGGAGCAGGCTCAGCACCTGGTCTGCAAACCCGGGTCTTGATTCCTTGGGATAGACGATGAGCGGGCGCCCACTGAGTACGGACACTGTCACTTCTCCTGCCTCGCTCGCCAAGGGCGTGTCCCTGGGGATGGCCAGCGCAAGCCGCTCCTCTCTAAGAAGCGTACCGGCTACTGCGGGATCGCTGTGCCTGATACGGCCGAAACCGATATCTATCCTGCCAGCCTTCAGAGCCTCCACTTGTTGTACCGAGGTCATATCCACCAGCTGGATATCGAGCTCAGGGGAGTGGCTGCGGAGCTTACGGACCAGCAGTGGCAGCCCGCTGTAGAGAGTGGACGCCACGAATCCGATCATGAGTACGCTTCTCTCATTCAGGCCGACCCGGCGGGTGGCAGCTTGCATCTGTTCCACTCGGCCCAGGATCTGAAGTGCCTGCTCCTGGAACAGGCGCCCAGCTTCAGTCAGACGTAAAGGGCGGCTGTCGCGCGAGATGAGTTGAACGCCGAGCTCCTCCTCCAATAGCTGAATCTGGCGGCTGAGCGGCGGTTGGGCGATGTGGAGCACCTCGGCGGCGCGGGTGAAATTGCGCTCTCTGGCGACGGCACAGAAGTAGCGAAGCTGTCTCAGGTCCATACTTTAGTCGCGGCCATCTAAATACTGTAACGGTATTGTGCGCCGCACCAATCCTTAAAAATCAAACTTATCGGCGTCACTATACCCGCAAGGTATCGTTGTACACCCAAAAAGTGTTGGATTCCAGCGGTGGGAGCGCGGGATAAAAGAGCCCATGAACACCGCACCTCCCCCCAGCGTTCTTCCGGCCGTCCAGATTGAACGCATCGAAACGATGCTGGTAGACCTGCCCACCATCCGCCCGCACAAGCTGTCGGTGGCCACAATGGATGGTCAGACCCTGATGCTGGTCCGCATCCACTGCAGCGACGGGATCGTAGGGATCGGCGAGGGAACCACCATTGGCGGGCTTGCCTACGGTGGCGAAAGCCCGGAAAGCATAAAGCTGGCCATCGATACCTACTTCGCACCCGTGATGAAGGGCCAGGACGTAACGCGCGTCCAGCAACTCATGGCCCGCGTTGGCAAGATGGTCAAGGAGAACAGGTTCGCCAAGAGTGCGGTGGAGACTGCGCTTCTTGATGCCCAAGGAAAGCGCGTGGGCCTGCCGGTCTCTGAACTGATGGGGGGCCGCCGGCGCGATAGCCTGCCGGTTGCCTGGACATTGGCCTCGGGGAACACGGACCGGGATATCGCAGAAGCAGAATCGATGCTATCCCTGCGCCGACACAACATCTTCAAGCTGAAAATTGGCGCCCGCCCGCTGGCTGAGGACATCGCCCACGTGGCGGCGATCAAGCGCGCCCTGGGCGACCGTGCTGCGGTACGCGTAGACGTCAACATGGCCTGGAGCGAGACCGACGCGGCTCGCGGCATGGCAGCACTGGCGGACGCTGGCTGCGAGCTGGTCGAGCAGCCCGTCGCGTCCTCCTCAGCGCTGGCGCGACTGGTGCGGAGGTTCCCTGTTGCCCTGATGGCCGACGAATCCCTGACTGGCCCTGAGTCAGCGTTCGAGATCGCGCGGGTGCATGGTGCTGACGTCTTCGCTGTGAAGATCGAGCAGAGCGGCGGCCTCTTCGCCGCCCAGCGCGTCGCCGCGATCGCAGACGCTGCGGGTATCGGCCTGTATGGCGGCACGATGCTGGAAGGCGCCATCGGTACGGTCGCCAGTGCCCAGGTATTTTCGACCTTCCCAAACCTCCAATGGGGTACGGAGCTGTTCGGGCCGCTGCTTCTTACCGAGGAGATCCTCGCTACGCCGCTGGCATACCGGGACTTCGAGCTGTCCGTTCCGTCCGGTCCAGGGCTTGGCATCAGCCTGGACGAAGACAGGTTGGCGTTCTTCCGCCGCAACGGTTTGCACCGAACCACCAGCGTCGGCTGACGCTGCACAGGAGTCTGAACAATGCTTTTCCATGTACGAATGGATGTGCGCATCCCTGCCGACCTGCCGGTAGAGGTGGCTGACGAGATCAAGGCGCGCGAGCGCGCCTACTCGCAGCGCCTGCAGGATGAGGGCAAGTGGCGCCACATCTGGCGCATTGCCGGTGAGTACGCCAATTACAGCGTGTTCGACGTGTCCGGCAACGAAGAGCTGCACGCCATCCTGATCGGGCTGCCGCTGTTCCCGTACATGACCATCTCTGTCACTCCACTTTGCCGCCATCCTTCGTCGATCCGCGAGGACGACACCTGACCGGCAACCCACACCGTATTGGTGCGCTCCCCGGGAGGGAACGCGTCCAGGCAGCCTTCGCGACCCAAGGAGACACCCATGAACATCACCATTTTCGACCAGCCCAATGTCCAGCAGTTCCTGAAGACGCTGAGCGGTCTTGAGAACAACGAAGGCGATCTGCGGACCAAGCAGATCATCCACCGCCTGATGTCCGACCTGTTCAAAGCCATCGACGACCTGGACATCACCCCGGACGAGTACTGGGCAGGTATCGCCTGGTTCAACGAGCTTGGTGCCGCGGGACAGGCGGGCCTGATTTCGCCCGGGCTTGGCCTTGACCACTTCCTCGACCTGCGGATGGACGCTCAGGACGCGGCACGCGGCATCGAGAACGAGACCCCGCGGACCATCGAAGGGCCGCTGTATGTCGCCGGTGCTCCCGTTGAGCAGGGCTTCGCCCGCCTCGACGATGGTCGCGATACCGACGGCCAGCGCCTGATCATGCACGGCACGGTTTTCGGCTCAGACGGCAAGCCTGTCCCAGGTGCGAGCGTGGAGGTTTGGCACTGCGATACCCGCGGCTTCTACTCGCATTTCGATCCGACGGGTATGCAGGCACCCTTCAACATGCGCCGGACGATTATTGCCGACGCCAATGGACGTTACCGCTTCCAGAGCATCGTGCCAAAAGGGTACGGCGTGCCGCCGGGCAGCCCGACCGAAAAGTTGCTGTTTGCGTTGGGGCGTCATGGCCAGCGACCGGCCCACATCCACTTCTTCATTGGCGCAGATGACCATCGCAAGCTGACCACTCAGATCAACATCGCCGGCGACCCGCTGGTCAACGACGACTTTGCCTACGCGACCCGCGATGGCCTGGTTCCGGAGATCATCGAACACAGCGATGCGGAAGCCATCAAAGCCGCCGGCCTGGATGAACCGTTCGCGGAAATCAGCTTCGACTTCCACCTCACCGCCCTGGTCGATGGTGAGGACGATCAGGTCGTTCAGCGCAAGCGCGCGGCTGCCTGACCCACTACTTGGATGCGAGATGACAATGCCCAGCAACCACGCCGTCGTTGACACGCCATCGTCGGAGACGTACGCATGATCGACAAGACAGTCGCCGACTGCCGTGCTGCCGTAGCTGACATTCACGATGGTGCCACGGTGATGATCGGTGGATTCGGTACTGCCGGAATGCCAGACGAGCTGATAGACGCTCTCATCGAGCAGGGGGCGCGCGAACTGACGATCGTCAACAACAATGCCGGCAACGGTGATAGTGGGCTTGCCGCCTTGATCGCCAAGCGCCGTGTTCGAAAGATCGTGTGCTCGTTCCCCCGACAGTCGGATTCGCAGCACTTCGATGCGGCGTATCACGCTGGCGAGATCGAGCTCGAGCTGGTGCCCCAGGGCAACCTGGCTGCCCGCATCCACGCTGCGGGCTCTGGGCTTGGCGCAATCTTCACCCCAACCGGTTACGGAACAGAACTGGCGAAGGGAAAGGAGACACGGGAGATCGACGGACGTCACTACGTACTCGAGTACCCGATCCGCGCCGATTTCACGCTGATCAAGGCGGCCCGGGGCGATCGCTGGGGCAATCTGGTGTACAGCAAGACCGCACGCAACTTCGGCCCGATCATGGCGATGGCCGCCTCAACGACCATTGCGCAGGTGGGACAGGTGGTTGATCTGGGGAAGCTGGATCCAGAAGCCGTCGTGACCCCGGGTATTTTCGTGCAGCGCGTCGTCGCAACCGGAGGCAAGTAATGGCAATGCTCCTGACTCGCGACCAGATGGCCCAGCGTGTAGCGCGGGATATTCCTGAGGGCGCGTACGTGAACCTGGGGATCGGCCTTCCCACCACCGTGGCCAACTATCTTCCTGCTGACAAGGAGATCTTTCTCCAGTCTGAGAACGGGTTGCTCGGGATGGGCCCGGCGCCTGCGCCTGGTGATGAAGACCCTGAACTCATCAATGCCGGCAAGCAACCGGTGACCCTGCTGGAAGGCGGTTGCTACTTCCACCATGCCGATTCGTTCGCGATGATGCGTGGCGGCCATCTAGACATCTGCGTGCTGGGCGCATTCCAGGTGTCGACCGCGGGAGATCTTGCCAACTGGAGCACCGGAGCGCCGGGAGCGATCCCGGCCGTTGGTGGGGCGATGGATCTGGCGATTGGCGCCAAGCAGGTGTTCGTGATGATGGAGCTGCTTACCCGCAAAGGAGAAAGCAAGCTGGTGTCATCCTGCAGCTACCCCTTGACCGGTATCGGCTGCGTGTCCCGTGTCTACACCGACCACGGTGTGATCGACGTGGGTCCGGACGGCGCACGCATCGTCGAGTTGGTGCCGGGCCTGGGAATCGAAGAGCTCGCCGCGTTGACGGGTCTGTCGTTCGCGGATGATCCTGCGGGAGAAATGAAATGACCGGTGCATTCATCTGTGATGGAGTGCGGACGCCCATCGGCCGCTACGGCGGCAGCCTTGCCCGGGTAAGGGCGGATGACCTTGGCGCACTCCCTATCCAGGCGTTGCTGGCGCGGCATCCCGGTTTGGATCCAGCGGCTGTCGATGAAGTCCTGCTGGGGTGCGCCAACCAGGCCGGCGAAGACAACCGCAATGTCGCGCGGATGAGCGCCCTGCTTGCGGGGCTGCCGGTGAGCGTGCCCGGCGTTACTCTGAATCGCCTGTGCGCCTCGGGATTGGAGGCTGTCGGTCAGGCGGCTAGAGCCATCCACTGCGGCGAGATGTCGCTCGCCATCGCCGGTGGCGTCGAGTCCATGAGCCGCGCGCCCTTTGTCATGGGCAAGGCAGGCGCGGCGTTCGGACGCGATCAGGCATTGGAGGACACCACGATGGGGTGGCGGTTCATCAACCCCCGTCTGGAAGCGCTCTACGGCGTCGAGACCATGCCCCGTACAGGCGAGAACGTTGCATCCGACTACAACATCTCCCGCGATGATCAGGACGCCTTCGCACTGCGCAGCCAGCAACGCGTACAGGCAGCCCAGGCCTGTGGATTCTTTGCTGACGAAATCATCCCCGTAAGCGTTGACAACGGGAAGCGCGGCACCGTCGAGGTAATCCAGGATGAGCACCCGCGTGCCGATTCCACCCTTGCCTCGCTTTCGGCATTGCGGCCTTTGTTCAAGGACGGGACCGTGACTGCAGGCAATGCGTCGGGCATCAATGACGGTGCTGCGGCGCTGCTGATCGCAGATGAGGCTGCCATCGAAACGCATGGCCTCGTGCCACGCGCTCGGATTCTGGGCATGGCATCGGCTGGGGTCGAGCCTCGTGTCATGGGAATTGGCCCCATCGCGGCCAGCCAGAAATTGATGCACCGCCTCGGCCTGACCATCAAGGATTTTGATGCGATCGAGCTCAACGAGGCCTTCGCCAGCCAGGCATTGGCGACGATGCGCGCGCTTGGCCTGCCGGACGATGCGCCCCACGTGAATCCGAATGGTGGCGCGATCGCGCTCGGTCACCCGTTGGGGATGAGTGGCGCTCGTCTGGCTCTCAGCCTGAGTCACCAGCTGCAGGTCAGCGGTGGTCGGCTGGGGTTGGCAACGCTCTGTATCGGCGTCGGAATGGGCCTGGCCCTCGCCATCGAGAGGGTTTGATCGTGCCATTCATCGACCTGCCAACCCATCGTCTTCATTACCGCATTGACGGACACCGGGGCCCGTGGCTGATGTTCTGCAATTCGCTGGGCACGGACCTGCACATGTGGGATGCCCAGGCGAAGGAACTTTCAGACAGTTTCCGGGTGCTGCGTTATGA
Source organism: Stenotrophomonas maltophilia (assembly GCA_002386405.1). Taxonomy (GTDB): domain Bacteria; phylum Pseudomonadota; class Gammaproteobacteria; order Xanthomonadales; family Xanthomonadaceae; genus Stenotrophomonas; species Stenotrophomonas maltophilia_AD. The sequence continues at coordinate 2,601 of DGIP01000231.1, read as the reverse complement.
CCGGCGCGGACACGGTGCTTCGGGCGCGCCACCAGCGCCTTACACACTGGCCGATCTCGGTGGAGATGCCGTTGCCTTGCTGGATGCGTTGTCTATTGAGGTGACGAACTACTGCGGCCTTTCCATCGGCGGTCTGGTCGCGCAATGGGTCGCGTTGAATCATCCAGAGCGGATCACCCGTGTGGTCGTATGCGCCACCGCGTCGAAGATCGGCACGGGGCAGGGCTGGCAGACGCGGATGGCGGATGTGCGCGCCAATGGCCTGCAGCCATTGCGTGACGCGACGGCGGAACGCTGGTTCGGTGACCGCTTCCGAGCCGACCATGCCGGGCAGGTCGATGCTGTTCTCGACCAGTTCGTGGCCGCGTCCGTTGAGGGATATGCAGGGTGCTGCGCTGCGTTGGCCGACGCCGATCTACGGACGGCGATCACGCGGAACACAGTCCCTCTGCTGGCGGTATCCGGCGACGATGATCCGGTGTGCCCGCCTTCTGATCTGGAAGCAGTTGCATCTGCCGGTTCCGGCACGCATGTGTCACTGCCCGGAAGGCATCTGCTCAATATCGAATCCGCTGCCGCGCTCAACGATGTGCTGCGCAGGTTCCTTCAATAGCATCGGCCAGGCAGCCTTCGATGCAGGAGAGGGGGACACCGGTACCGGTATCCCCCGCGTTGCTCACTCCGAGGTCGGGGCGCCGTCCCCGAACAACTTGCCTGCGCCTGCCCAGTTGGACGGAGCGACATCTTCGAAGATCACGTAGATGTAGTTGGGATCGGTCCCGGTGTTCTTGACGATGCTTTCGGTGATCTCGGCGGCCACGGCCTTTTTGGCGGTGGCGTCTTTCCCTTCAAACCAGCTGACGCGTACGACGGGCATGATGCATTCCTCTCGTTGGATGGTAACTGGCCACGTTCGATGAACGCGGCCTGGCATTGGGCACCGCCGCCCCCGCGGGTGGGGCGGTGCCAGGTTCGGCCGTCAGCGGAAGAATCCGTCGAACGGCACGATGTACGTGGCCCCGAACGGATCAAGCCGGGCCTTGGCATTCTGGTCCGGGTTGCCGTAGACCGTGAGGCGTTGGACGTCGACCATGGAGGCGAAGCGTTCGCCGAATGGTGCAAAGGTCTCGTCCACGTGCGACACGATGGAGGCCGAATCCCGGTAGTGCTCGAAGATGTGGACGACTGAACCGTCCTCGTTGGCGCTGTATTCGTATGCCAGCGTGTTGGGCTCGGTGCGGGCGGCGGCTACCGCCTCGGCCACCATGGCGCGAAAGGGGGCGAACTGGCCGGGCTTCACCGCCAGCTCGAACATGAGATAGATACTGCTGGCCATGGAGGTCTCCGGGGGCTGTGGGTAGGTGGAACGGCATTTGCGTCCCGGATGAAGCATATTTGTCGCCACGGAGGAGATAAACGCGTTTACAGGACACGGATAGTGGACGTAGATTCAACTATCTTCATTGGCACAGGATCGACCGATGGCACACGACTCACTCGCAGGCGTTGCTGCGTTCGTCGCCGTGGTGGAGGCCGGCAGCTTCACGATCGCAGCGGAACGGCTGGGCGTGACCAAATCTGCGGTCGGCAAGAGCGTCAACCGGCTGGAGGCGCGGCTGGGTGTGAAACTCATCCACCGGACCACACGGCGTCTTCGGCTGACCTTTGACGGGCAGACCTTCTACAAGGCGTGCACCGCGGCGCTGGGCGAGATCGCCACTGCAGAGTCGTTGATCACACCGCAGGACAACGTTCTCAGGGGCCGTGTCCACGTAGACATGCCAATGGCATTCGGTCGCAAGGTGCTGCTGCCCATCCTGCTTGAGATCGCCGCGCCCCACCCGGAGCTGGCCCTCACCATGAGCTTCAACGATGCCACGGTGGACCCGATGCTGGACCAGGCCGATCTGGTCATCCGCTTCGGGCAATTGCAGGACAGCAGCCACCTGGTGGCGCGCAGGCTCGCCCGGCAACGCCGCATCGTCTGCGCCGCGCCAAGCTACCTGGAGCGGCACGGTACCCCGGCGACGCCCGCTGATCTCAACCGGCACCGGTGCATCGTCGGTACGTCGGATGGTCCGCCGCAACGCTGGATTCTGACCGAGGACGGGCGCACCTTCCCGATCGTGCCGCCTGCCACGCATCGATTGAGCGATGGGGAATCCGTCGTGGAGACAGCAGTGGCCGGGTTCGGGCTCTGCCAGATGCCGTCGGCACTGGTACGACAGAGGATCGAGGAGGGGCGGCTGATCCCCGTGCTGGAGGCTTATTCGGACGACTGGGTGGACATCCATCTGCTCTGGCTGCAGGAGGCTGCCTTGGCACCTCGGGTTCGCCATGTCGTCGATGCTCTGATCGAGTACGCCAAGCGCGGCGCACTGGACTGAGCGCAGCGCTCAGCTGAACTGAGCGACGGCGAAATCCAGGAAGCTGCGCAGCTTCGGCGTTACCCGACGATCTGGCGCGTAGACGATGTGCAGCGGCCGAGGCGGGGCCTCATAGCCAGGCAGGATTTCCACAAGGCGGCCATCGGCCATCGCATCGCGCACCAGCTCAAGGGGCTGCAGCAGTACACCAAGTCCCTCCAGCGCTGCGCAGAGC
>DGIP01000163.1 GCA_002386405.1 Stenotrophomonas maltophilia | reverse complement strand
CGCCCCGACCGGCGCGACCGCTGCCGCTGCGCCCGTGGGCAACGCCGGATGAAGCTCTCCAACATCTCCATCCAACGGCCGGTGTTCGCCGTGGTGATGAGCCTGCTGCTGGTCGTGCTGGGCATCATGTCGTTCACCCGCCTGACCCTGCGCGAGCTGCCCGCGATCGACCCGCCGATCGTCTCGGTCTCGGTCGATTACACCGGCGCCTCGGCGGCCGTCATCGAAAGCCGCATCACCCAAGTGCTGGAAGATGCCCTGGCCGGCATCGAAGGCATCGACACCATCAACGCGCGCAGCTCCAACGGCCGCGCCCAGGTCAGCATCGAATTCACCTCCAACCGCGATATCGAAGCGGCCGCCAACGACGTGCGCGACGCCGTCAGCCGCGTCGCCGACCGCATGCCCGAAGAGGCCCGCCCGCCGGAAATCGCCAAGGTCGAGAGCGACGCCGACCCGATCATCTGGTTCAACATGACCTCCTCCAGCATGAACACCCTGGAGCTGAGCGACTACGCCGACCGCTACGTGGTCGACCGCTTCTCCAGCCTCGATGGCGTGGCCCAGGTCCGCATCGGCGGGCGCCAGCGCTATGCCATGCGCATCTGGCTCGACCGCGACCAGCTCGCCGCGCGCGGCCTGACCGTGGGCGATGTCGAAACCGCGCTGCGCAACGAGAACGTAGAACTGCCGGCCGGCCGCATCGAATCGGCCGACCGCGATTTCACCCTGCGCGTGGAGCGCAACTACGTAAAGCCCGAAGACTTCGCCACCATCCCGCTCGGCAAGGGCGCCGATGGGTACGTGGTGCGCATGGGCGACGTGGCCAAGATCGAACTGGCCTCCTCCGAACGCCGGGCGTATTACCGCAGCAACGGCGAACCCGGCATTGGCCTGGGCATCGTCAAGACCTCCACCGCCAACTCGCTGGACGTGGCGCGCACCGCGCGCGCCGAAGCCGAACGGGTCGGGCTGACCCTGCCCGAAGGCACCCACATCTTCGTGGCCTTCGACAACACCACCTTCATTGAAGCCGCCGTGGACCGCGTGTACGCCACGCTGGTGGAAGCCATGCTGCTGGTGCTGGCGGTGATCTGGCTGTTCCTGGGCAGTTTCCGCGCCGCGTTGATTCCAGCGGTGACCGTGCCGGTCTGCCTGGTGGCCGCCTTCATCGCCCTGTATGCGTTCGGCTTCTCGATCAACCTGCTGACCCTGCTCGCACTGGTGCTGTGTATCGGCCTGGTGGTGGACGATGCCATCGTCGTGGTCGAAAACGTGCAGCGCCGCATCGACCTGGGCGAGCCACCGCTGGTGGCTTCCAAGCGCGGCACCGCACAGGTGGCCTTCGCGGTCATCGCCACCACCGCCGTGCTGGTCGCCGTGTTCCTGCCGGTCGGTTTCCTGGAAGGCAACACCGGCCGCCTGTTCCGCGAACTGGCCGTGGCCCTGGCCGCCGCCGTGGCGCTCTCGGCGTTCGTATCGCTGACGCTCACCCCGATGATGGCCTCCAAGCTGCTCAAGCCGCACACCGGCCAGCCGCCGCGCGGCCTGCACGGGCTGATCAACCGCAACCTGGACCGCGTCTCGGCCGCCTACGGCCGCGTGCTCGACCAGCACGTCGGCAAGATCTGGATCTATGTCGCGGTGATGCTGCTGTCGCTGGCCGCCAGCGCGCTGCTGCTGAAACTGCTGCCCTCCGAACTGGCCCCGGCCGAAGATCGTGGCTCGTTCCAGATCATGATCGACGGCCCGGAAGGCGCCGGCTACGACTACACCGTGGGCCAGGTGCAGGAAGTGGAGAAGATCGTGGCCGGCTACGTCGGCGCCGACAAGCCGATCGTGCGCGCCAACCCGCGCGTGCCCGGTGGATTCGGGGCAAGCGAGGAAATGCACACCGGCCGCATCAGCGTGTTCCTGCAGCCGTGGCGCGAGCGCGCCACCGCCACCCCGGAAGTGGCGGCCGAACTGCAGAAAGACCTCGATGGCATCCGTGGCGTGCGCGTGCGCACCCAGGTCGGTGGCGGACTGGTGCGGAGTGGCGGCCAGCCGTTCCAGATCGTGCTGGGCGGGCCCGAATACGCGGAAATCGCGCAGTGGCGCGACCGCATGCTCGAGCGCATGGCCGACAACCCCGGCCTGGTCGGCCCGGATTCGGATTACAAGGAAACCCGCCCGCAGATGCGGGTGAACATCGACCGCCAGCGTGCGGCCGACCTCGGCGTATCCGTCACCGCGATTGGTTCGGCGCTGGAAACCATGATGGGCTCGCGCCGCGTCACCACCTTCGTCGACAACGGCGAGGAATACGACGTGCTGGTCCAGGCCGGCCGCGAAGGCCGCGCCTCGCCCGACGACCTCGCCGCCATCCGCGTGCGCGCCACCAATGGTGAGCTGGTGCCGCTGTCCAACCTGGTCACGCTCAGCGAAGTGGCCGAGGCGGGCAACCTCAACCGCTTCAACCGCCTGCGCGCGATCACCATCAGCGCCGGTCTCGCCCCGGGCTACCCGCTCGGCGAGGCCATCGCCTGGGCCCAGCAGACCGCACGCGAAGAACTGCCGCAGCACGCGCAGATCGACTGGAAGGGCGAATCTCGCGAATACCAGAACGCCGGCAGCGCGGTGCTGCTCACCTTCGCCATGGCCCTGCTGGTGGTGTACCTGGTGCTGGCCGCGCAGTTCGAAAGCTTCATCCACCCGCTGGTGATCATGCTCACCGTGCCGCTGGGCGTGCTTGGCGCGCTGCTGGGCCTGTATGTCAGCGGGGGCACCATCAACCTGTTCAGCCAGATCGGCATCGTCATGCTGGTCGGCCTGGCCGCGAAGAACGGCATCCTGATCGTCGAGTTCGCCAACCAGCTGCGCGATGAAGGGCGCGATGTGCACCGCGCCATTGTCGAATCGGCCATGGTGCGCCTGCGCCCGATCCTGATGACCTCCATCGCCACCGTGGTCGGTGCGATCCCGCTGGTGGTGGCCGGTGGCCCCGGCTCGGCCAGCCGCGGCACCATCGGCATCGTGGTGATCTTCGGCGTCACCGTTTCCACCTTCCTGTCGCTGTTCGTTGTCCCGGCGTTCTATTCGCTGCTGGCGCCGTACACGCGTTCGCCGGAAGCAGTGGCCCGTGAGCTGGAGAAGCAGGAAGCTGAAACGCCTTCGGTCGGTGGCCATGCCTGACCGGCCGCTGCGGCTGGAAGGCCCCGGATTCGTGCTGCGCCCTTGGCGCAGCGACGATCTGGAGGCGCTGCTGCGGCATGCCAACGATGAGGCGGTCTCGCGCGGGCTGCGCGACCGCTTCCCGTTCCCGTACACCCGGGACGACGGCGAGGCCTTCCTCGGCGGCCGGATCCTGGCCCCGGAAACGCTGAACCTGGCCATCGAGATCGACGGCGCCGCCTGCGGCAGCATCGGCGCCCAACCGGGCGTGGCCGAGCGCGGGCACACCGCCGAGCTGGGCTACTGGCTGGGCCGCGCGTACTGGGGGCAGGGCTGGATGACCCGCGTGGTGGGCCAGTTCGCCCCCTGGGAGATGGACGAGCTGCACCTGTTCAGGCTGCAGGCCGAAGTGCTGGATTTCAACGAAGGCTCGGCCCGGGTGCTGCTCGGCAACGGGTTCAGTGAAGAGGGCACGGCCCGCGCGGCGGTGTTCAAGCGCGGCCAGCTGCACGATCTGCGGCGGTTTGCCCGCGTGCGTGAACGGATGCCCTGACGGCCGGCCTCGTCCCGACCAACGGTCGGGACCTACCGGCGTCGAGGGCCCCACACGCCGGTCGGGACGTACCGGCGTCGAGGACCCCGCACGCCGGTAGGCCACGACCGTTGGTCGTGGCGCGGCGACCGACTCAAAACATCGGCCCTATCGGGCTGGCGCCCGATCGTGGAGAATCGACCCGGTCCCTTCCAGCCGACGGGACGTCCTTCATTTTCCGCCGACTGGAGAGAGCGCGTGGAAGCAGTAGTTGATTTCATCAATGGCATCATCTGGAGCAAGGCACTGATCTTCCTGTGCCTGGCAGCCGGCCTGTACTTCAGTGCGCGCACCCGCTTCATGCAGCTGCGCGGCTTCTTCGAAATGTGCCGGCTTACCGTGCAGGGCGAAAAGTCCGACGCCGGCGTCTCCTCCTTCCAGGCCCTGGCCATGTCCATGGCCGGCCGCATGGGCATCGGCAACATCGCCGGTGTCGCCACGGCGATCGCCTTCGGCGGCCCCGGTGCGATCTTCTGGATGTGGGTGATGGGATTCCTGGGTGCCTCCACCTCGTACATCGAGTGCACCCTGGCGCAGATCTACAAGACCAAGGATGCAGAAGGGCGCTACCGTGGCGGCCCGGCGTACTACATCGAGAAGGCCATGGGCCTGAAGTGGTACGCGATGGCCTTCGCCATGGCCACGATCGTCGCTGCCGGCTTCCTGATGCCGGGCGTGCAGGCCAACGCGATTGCCGACAGCATCATCAACGCCTGCCGTGGCGGCGCCCTGTGTGGACCGCTGGATGGCCAGTTCATGGGCATGGAATCGGTGCAGGCGCTCAAGCTGGGCATCGGCATCGTGGTGGCGCTGCTGCTGGGCGTGGTGATCTTCGGCGGCGTCAAGCGCATCGCCAATTTCGCCGAAGTGGTGGTGCCGTTCATGGCCGCCGGCTTCATCCTGATGGCCATCACCATCATGATCCTCAACTATGACCGCGTGCCGGACATGTTCCGCACCGTGTTCAGCAGTGCCTTCGGTGCCCACGCCGCGTTCGGCGCGATGATGGGCCTGGCGGTGGAGTGGGGTGTCAAGCGCGGTATCTACGCCAACGAAGCCGGCCAAGGTACCGGCCCGCACGCAGCGGCCGCCTCGGAAGTCTCGCACCCGGCCAAGCAGGGTTACGTGCAGGCCTTCGCCGTGTATTTCGACACCATGATGGTGTGCACCTCCACCGCGTTCCTGATCCTGGCGGCGGGTACCTACAACGTGTATTCCCCGGTGGCTGGGGCCGAACCGGTGTTTGCCGGGCTGGCGGGCGTGGCCGAAGGCGCGGGCTACGCCCAGGCGGCGGTGGAAACCGTACTGCCGGGCTGGGGCTCGGGCTTCGTGGCCATGGCGATCTTCTTCTTCGCCTTCACCACCATCATGGCCTATTACTACATGGCCGAAACCAACCTCACCTACATCAATCACAACCGCAAGCGCCCGCTCACCGTGCTGGCGCTGCGCCTGGGCATCATCGGCATGGTGGTGTTCGGCGCCATGCACAATGCCAAACTGGCCTGGGCGCTGGGTGACATTGGCGTGGGCCTGATGGCGTGGTTGAACATCATCGCGATCCTGATCGTGCAGAAACCGGCCCTGATCGCCCTGCGCGATTACGAGCGCCAGAAGAAGCTCGGCCTGGACCCGACTTTCGACCCCGATGCCCTGGGCATCAAGAACGCCGATTTCTGGCGACACCGCAAGCTGGAGCAGTCCCGTAGTGAATGACCCCTGGAAAAACGCCCGCCGCCCAGATCGGAA
>DGIP01000142.1:8413-9091 GCA_002386405.1 Stenotrophomonas maltophilia | reverse complement strand
CTGCGCGCGCTGCGCTTCGGCCTTGGCCCGGCGCTGGTCTTCGGCGCGCGCGCTGGCGGCCAGCTCCGCATCCGACATTTCCACTTCCTTGCCCGGAAGCAGGGTGTAGAAGTCGTACTGCGTGGCGGCCGGCTTGGCCGGTTCGGCAGGCTTGGTGGCAGCGCCCGGCTTGGGCAGTTCAGCGCCCACGTCGGTATCGGCGTCGCTGACCGGGGCCGGCTGCGCGTTCGGGTCCGGCTGCGGGCCTACCCGCAGGAAGCCGTCGCCATCGTTCTTGAACAGGTTCGGTGCCGCCAGGAACACCACGGCCGCAATCGCCACACCGGCCACCAGCCACACCCATCCCGGCGTGCCTTGGCTGGTGTTGCGTCGCGCCTGGGTCTTGCCGCGTCGTGCTGCCATTTACTACTTCTCCACTGCTTACATTTTTTCCGGGGCGGAAACGCCCAGGACGTTCAGACCATTGGCCAGCACCTGGCGTGCCGCGCAGGCCAGCGTCAGCTTGGCATTGCGCTCGGCATCGTCAGCCACCAGCACCTGCGTGCCGTGATACCACGTGTGGAAGGCGTGCGCCAATTCACGCAGGTACTGCGCGATCAGGTGCGGTTCCAGGGCAATGCCGGCCGCTTCCACCACTTCCGGGAAGCGCGACATTTCCACCATCAGCCACAGCGAGGG
>DGIP01000142.1:0-8242 GCA_002386405.1 Stenotrophomonas maltophilia | reverse complement strand
GGCTATGAGCGCGCGATCACCATCAGCCACAGCGAGGGTTCGTCGTTCAGCGATGCCAGCCCGGTCAGGCCTTCGGCCGGGGTGTACGACAGACCCTTCTCCTGTGCCTGGCGCAGCAGGCTGCACACGCGGGCGTGCGCATACTGCACGTAGAACACCGGGTTGTCATTGCTTTGCTGGCGGGCCAGGTCGATATCGAAGGTCAGCTGCGAATCGGGCTTGCGCGCGATCAGGAACCAGCGCACGGCGTCGCGGCCGGTCTCTTCGATCAGGTCGCGCAGGGTCAGGTAGCCGCCGGCGCGCTTGCCCAGCTTCACTTCCTCGCCGCCGCGCATCACCGTCACCATCTGGTGCAGCACGTATTCCGGCCAGCCCTTGGGAATGCCCACGTCCAGCGCCTGCAGGCCGGCGCGCACGCGCGCGAGCGAACCGTGGTGGTCCGCGCCCAGCTCGGTGATCGCGCGCTCATAGCCGCGCTGCCACTTGCTCAGGTGGTAGGCCACGTCCGGCAGGAAGTAGGTGTAGGTGCCGTCGGACTTGCGCATCACGCGGTCCTTGTCGTCACCGAAGTCGGTGGAGCGCAGCCACAGGGCGCCGCCTTCCTCATAGGTGTGGCCGGCCGCCTTGAGCTGGGCCACGGTCTCTTCGACCTTGCCATCCTTGTAGAGCGAGCTCTCCAGGAAGTAGATGTCGAAATCCACCCCGAACGCGGCCAGGTCCTGGTTCTGCTCGTTGCGCAGGTAGGCCACGGCGAAGCGGCGGATCGCATCCACGTTGTCCGGGTCGCGCTCGCCCACCACCGAATGGCCTTCCAGCTCCACGGTGGCACCGGCCAGGTAGGCCTTGGCCACGTCTTCGATGTAGTCACCGCGGTAGCCGCCTTCCGGCCAGCCGGCGTCGTCGGGCTTGATGCCCTTGGCGCGCGCCTGGGTGGACAGGGCCAGGTTCTCGATCTGCACGCCGGCGTCGTTGTAGTAGAACTCGCGCCTGGCGTTCCAGCCGTTCACATCCAGCAGGCGGGCCAGGCAGTCGCCGATGGCGGCCGCGCGGCCGTGGCCCACGTGCAGCGGGCCGGTCGGGTTGGCCGACACGTACTCCACGCCCACGGTACGGCCGTTGCCGCTCAGGTTGTGGCCGTAATCGGCGCCTTCCTTGAGCACGCTGGCCGCTTCACGCTGGTATGCGCTGGGGGCCAGGTGGAAATTGATGAAGCCCGGGCCGGCGATTTCCACGCGCAGCACATCGTCGCTCTTGGGCAGCGCATCCAGCAGCGCCTGGGCCAGGGCGCGCGGGTTGCTGCGCGCCGGCTTGGCCAGCAGCATGGCGGCATTGGTGGCGAAATCACCGTGTTCACGGGTCTTCGGGCGTTCCACCACGAATTCCGGGGTCAGGGTATCGGCCGGCAGAGTGCCGTTGGCGCGCAAGGCTTCGATGCCTTGGCTGATCAGGGCGCGGAGGAGATTTTTCACAGGGCCTGCTTTGAGACTGGAGCGGCGGAATCGGCAATTTTAGCCCAGAAGCCGCCCCGATCCATTGAACCGGGGCACAGCGGGGGTGGGAAGCAGGGCGTGGGGTGGGGCGGGAGGCCTTGGGGGCAGGGGAAATGGGATGACCGGGCCGTTCAGGTGCGGGCGAACGGGTCGCGCTTGAGCCAGCCCCGTTCGGCCATGGAGACCGGCGGGCCGTCGCCCACCACGACATGGTCCACCAGCCGGACCCCGACCAGCGCCAGGGCTTCAAAGAGCTGATAGGTGATCTCCCGGTCGGAGGGTGATGGCTCGGCCCGGCCGGACGGGTGGTTGTGGCTGACGATGACGGCCGCCGCGTTGTGCAGCAACGCTCGCCTCACCACCTCCCGTGGGTAAACGGTGGCCGTGTCGATGGTGCCGGTGAACAGCTCTTCATACGCCAGGGTGCGGTTACGGGTGTCCATGAACAGCGCGGCGAACACCTCCTGCGGTCGCGCGCGCAACCGCAGTTTGAAGTAGCGCCCGGCCGAGCCGGGATCGCAGATGCAGTCGCCGCGCTCCAGGTCGGCCAGCAGATGGCGGCTGGCCAGCTCCAGTGCGGCAACCAGCTTGCAGGCGCGCGCCGGGCCGAGGGCAGGCAGCTTCCTCAGCTTGCTGGCATCCATGTCCATGAGCCTGCGCAGCGGGCCATGGTCTTCGAGCAGGCGGCGTGCACACTGCACGGCATCCAGCCCGTTACAGCCGCTGCCGATGAACAGGGCCAACAGCTCCGAATCGGAGAGGGCCTCGGGGCCCAGCCTGAGCAACTTTTCTCGCGGACGATCGTGCTCGTGCCAATGTTTGATTGCCATTCGGCCAGTGTCAGGTGAGACGCAGCGAGCAGGCATAGGGAACCGCCGCGCAGCTGTGTGGGAAACAGCAGCCGTGTGGCTTAGTCCTCAGGATTGCGTGCTTTCCGCCGCTGAACTTCTTTGTGCGTCTGTACCAAGCTCCACGCAGCAAAGCCGAGGGCAACGAGGGCAATCACTACGGTTGAGGCGACGAGGATTTCTGTCATGTAGCGTTCTCCTGGCGAGTCAGGCCAATCTTTGAAATGCGAGTGAACAGCGTGTAGCTGAAGCCAAGCGACGCGAGGGCGATGATCGCCACGCAGTACATGATTGCCTGCCGGTCAACCGCGTCGCCTCCAATCAAGGTCAGGCAGAGAAGAACGCCATGAACGGCGATCAAGCAGGCCGATATTCCGTTCTGCGCTGTCTTCCACGACCGGTCAGCTGCGACAAGGTGTTCCATCTCATTGATATTGGAAATGAGCAGAACGAGTCCAAATGCGATGAAGTCCTGCGGCGCAAAGGGCTCGATGCTTCCTTCCTTGGTCACCAACCAGACAAGGAACCTGGAGAAGATAGGGAACAGTCCGATGAGGACGGTGTACGCAAGCCATTTGCTCTTGACTGTCTGCATCTCCTGCTCCCGCGTCGATTCTGCGTTGAACCTTGAGGGTGCGAAGTCTATGGCCGGAAAACGGCTGAAGTTGAATAGCTCGTCTCAGTTTTGGAAGTATCTATGGATCGAATACACCCGATGTCGGTACTGGCGTAGTTGAGCGGGTAGGCAGCGACAACAGGCTCGCAGTGGCGTCTCAGTTCAAGCAGGTCGCCGGCTTCGATCAATGCTTCCAGCCCGCTGGAAGGATCAGGCGGGCAACTTGAAATAGCGGGACGTCATGCCCCCTAACGCCTCCGCCACGGCCTCGATGCCGGGCTGTTGCTCCGGCGACATCGGCATGACGACCTCCTCTCTACAGACCAGGTCATCCCCTTCAAGCTGCGAACAGCTGACACGCAGGCTCCCCCAGGTCACGATGTCCGGCTGCACCGTCACCACGCCGCTGCGGCTGATCCAGTCTTTGGTCTTCGACAGGCGCAGCGTGCGTAGCGCGTCGGTGTAATCGGCGTACAGCAGGTTTACCGGAATGGCCGGGTGGCTGCCGCTGGCCAGGTGTTCGAACAGTGCCTTGTTATAGGCGCAGAACCACGCAGGGCGCTGCCATGCATCAGGGTGGTTCATCTCCTGGCGCGCGCGGTCCCACGACGCGGCCTGCGCGGCCCCTTCCGGCTTGGCCTGCTTCCTGGAAGGCTTGCTGGTGCGGCTGCTGGTGGCCAGTGCCGCTACCTGGGCCTCGAACTCCGTGCCCTTGAAGCGTCGTACATCCGCTTTCAGCAGCTTGCCCTGATCGGCAAGCGCTTCGGCTACCACCGCCGCCACGTCAACATTGCCGGAGTTCAACCCCAGCGTGAGCGGCGTGCGGCCGCGCTCGTTGGCAGCGGCCGGGTCCAGACCCCATTCGATCAACAGCCGGGCAACGGCCACCGGGTCGCCCATCCGGTGCCATGTGGTGGAGATGCCGCCGCGGCTGGCTTTCAATCCGTCCACGTCGCCGGCCGCATACATCAGCGCAGTGGAACCGGCGGGATTGACCACGTGCACGTTGGCGCCGCGCTCTGCCAGGAACCGCAGCAGCGGCACACTGCCCAGGTACGCGCCGATCAACACCGGTGTGTACATCTGCCGGTGGTCCATGGCTTCAATGCTGGCACCGGCCTGCAGCAGCGCGTCGACTGCGTCGAAGATGTAGCCCATCTCCGCCGGATCCGCATCCGCATCAAACGCGGAGTTCCATACTTCGCCGCGCATCTCGCGCAGGCCAATTACGGTGCAGATCGGCGAATCCTTGGTCAGGCGCGGGTTCGCGCCGGCGGCGAGGAGCCGCCGCAGTTTCTCCACCGCCCACACGGCCGGGCTGAAGATGAAGTCCCGGCAGGTAATCGAAAGGGGCGTGGCACCACGGCCGGCCGCTTTGTTGGGGTCTGCCCCCGCCGCCAGCAGCAGGGAGATCAGCGCCAGGTGCGCCTCGATGCGCCGCGCAATCGTGGCCTCGTCCGGACCGTCATGGTCCAGCATGCTGTTGTTGCACACCCAGTAGAGGGCGCGCTCGTTATGGCGCAACCGGATGCGGTCGGGGTGCACGCCCGCCCGAACGTGTCGCTCGATGTCAGCGAAGGCATCGTCGCAGGAAGCGTGGGAATCCAGCACAACAGGGGACGTCGAGTTCGGCACAGGTCGTTCGCATTCATTGATTCATTGCAATGAATGCTAGCAATCCCATCGCGTCGCGGACTGGACAAGTTGTCAAGTCGTCCGCTGTCCCCCCTTGTACCCTACGCCAAGGGGGTCACCCTTTTGGCGGGTCAGCGTGCCGCCCTACGGGCGGCCTTTCGCTCAACGGCATACCGCTAGTACCTGGCTGCGCGAGTCGATCATCACCACCGCGTCCTGTAGTGCATGGGCACCTACCAGAAGCTCGGGATACTTCGGCGATACGCGCACCTCGATCTGGGCATGGCTCACCTGTCCTACCCGGATCGGTCCGTTCACCACGGCGCGCCAGCTTTCCAGCTGTCCATTGGTCAGCTGCGAGCGGACCGACTCGCCGAGGGGCTGGTCGGATACCTTCTCGAATACAGTCTGCGGCAATACGAAGCCGACGTTGGCGCCAGTATCCAGCTGGGCAACGAAGGGGTGCCCATCTACCGTTACCGGTATGCGGAAGGCGCGCGTATAGGGCAGCGCATTGGCTGAGGATGCGCCCAGCTGCTCTGTCCGCGAGAAAGTCAGCATCCTGTTCGGATAGTCGATCCGCAGCAGGCCGTCGGCAAAGAAGTCGCGCGCGAGAATCCCGTCGAACGCAGCTTCTGGCGCATTGCGCGCATTGTAGTCGCGGGCGATCACTTCCACGTCGCGATGTACCAACTCACCCAGTTGCAGCGCTTCGATTCGCGCCGTTTCAACCCGGGCCTTGGAGACGCCGTCCGACGTGGTGGTCTCCCCGTGCAGCGATAGACCTAGCGCCGACACCAGGCGCATGTCGGCGCGCCCGATGCCGCTGGCGCCGGTATCCACGGCGAACCGATAGGGTTCACGACCGTTGACGCGCGCCTGCACATAGATGCGTCCATCGACGCTCTCGAAGGGCATCTGAACCAGCGTGCCGGTCAGCGGCTGGTGGGCAAGGCTGCATGCATCGCTCGGCGCAGGCAGCGGGGCGGCCCCGGCCGACGCCATCAGCAGGAAGGAGGCAGAGAATAGTCTGGGGAGTGCAGGTGTCATGGCGCGTTCCTTGCGGGTGGATGGATCTCGTCCGCGCCATACTGGGCTGATCCCCTGTCGTCTGCATCCGCGCTGCGACGAATCACCCCTGCTGCCGATGGAACCCAGGCAGGGCGGGGTGAAACGATGGCGTGGGGTAGCCCGGCCGCCGCTGAGAGCGACAACCTCCCGCCTTAATGACCAAAAACCCACTCCTTATGCCCCTGGGGCATCAGCCCCGCACACCCCATCGGGTAAGCTAATCGCCTCGGTTCGACAGGAAATTCGCAGGTGGCTGACTCCCCCCAGGCTTCCCCGGCGCAGGCGCGCCCGCTGGCAGGCCAGAAGCTGTTGTTGTGCGTGGGTGGCGGCATCGCGGCCTACAAGTCGCTGGAACTGGTGCGCCGCCTGCGCGACGGCGGGGCCCAGGTGCAGGTTGCCATGACCCGGGGCCCAGCAGTTCGCCACCCCGCTGAGCTTCCAGGCCCTGTCCGGCCAGCCCACCCGCACCACCCTGTGGGATAGCGCGGCCGAACAGGCCATGGGCCATATCGAGCTGGCCCGCTGGGCCGACCGCATCATCGTCGCCCCGGCCACGGCCGATCTGCTGGCCCGGCTGGCCAACGGCCATGCCGATGACCTGGTCACCACCCTGTGCCTGGCCACCACCGCGCCGCTCACCGTGTGCCCGGCCATGAACCACCGCATGTGGCTGCACCCGGCCACCCAGGCCAACATCAGCCTGCTGCGCGAACGCGGCGCGCAGGTGGTCGGCCCGGAAGACGGCCCGCTGGCCGAAGGCGAATCCGGCCCCGGCCGGCTGACCGAACCGCACGCCATCGTGGCCGCGCTGGCCGCCCTGCAGGGCCCGGCCGACGCGCCCGAAGCCAGCCAGGAGCTGAAAGGCCTGCGCGTGGTGATCAGCGCCGGCCCCACCTATGAAGACCTGGACCCGGTGCGCTACGTGGGCAACCGCAGCAGCGGCAAGATGGGCTACGCGCTGGCCGCCGCCGCCGTGCGCCAGGGCGCGCAGGTGGTGCTGGTCAGTGGCCCGGTGCACCTGGCCACCCCGGCCGGGGTGCAGCGGGTGGACGTGCGCTCGGCCGCGCAGATGCGCAGCGCCGTGCTGGATGCGCTGCCGGCCGACATCTATATAGGCGCCGCCGCCGTCTCCGATTACACCCCCCGCCAGGTGGCCCCGCAGAAGCTGAAGAAGACCGCCGGCACCCAGACCCTCACGCTGGAGCTGGTGCGCACCCAGGACATCCTGGCCGAGGTGGCCCAGCAGACCAACGCGCTGAAGCTGGTGGTCGGCTTTGCCGCCGAAACCCACGATGTGGAGAAGTACGCGCGCGGCAAGCTGGTCGACAAGCGGCTGGACCTGGTCATCGCCAATCAGGTGGGCATCACAAACGGCGGCTTCGAAAGCGATGAGAATGCAGCAACCGCCTATTGGCAGGGTGGGGAGCAGGTGTTCCCCGGTACCACCAAGGCGCTGCTGGCCGAACAACTGTTGTCCCTGATTGCCCAGAGGTTGCACGCATGACCCAAGCCCCGTCCCTGCACGCGCTGCAGGTGAAGCTGCTCGATCCCCGCTTCGGCGATAGCTGGCCCCTGCCAGCCTATGCCACCGAAGCCAGCGCCGGCATGGACCTGCGCGCCGCGCTGGAAACCGAGCTCACCCTGCAACCGGGGGATACGGCGCTGATTCCCAGCGGTATCGCCATCCATATCGAAGATCCGAACCTGTGCGCGGTCGTGCTGCCGCGCTCCGGGCTGGGCCACCGCCACGGCATCGTGCTGGGCAACGGCACCGGCCTGATCGATGCCGATTACCAGGGCCCGCTGCTGATCAGCGCCTGGAACCGCGGCCGCGAGGCCTTCACGCTGCAACCGGGTGACCGTATTGCACAGTTGGTTGTGCTGCCGATTGCACGCGTGGGCCTGCAGGTAGTGGATACTTTCACCGACAGCGCCAGGGGAACGGGTGGATTCGGCCATACCGGGGTGCGCTGACAGGGGGAACATCAATGAGCAAGGCAACGGCGGAAGGACAGCCACGATTGACAAGCAAGCGTAACGGGCTGTTGTTGGTGGGGTTGCTGACCCTGCTGGCGGCATGGTTTGCCTGGAGCGGGGTGCGGCAATGGCGGCAGGCCTCGGTAGGGCAGACGCTGGAACAGTCCCGCGACCAGATCGTGCAGGGCGTGGACGCCGCCCTCAAGGGGCAGAGCACCCAGCTGGGCACCCTGGTGAAGAGCGAGCGGGTCAGTACCGCGCTGGCCGCCGGCGATGCCGATGCCACCGCGCTGGCCGTGCGTGAAGGCTGGCCGGGCACGGAAGACGTGCAGGTGCTCACTGCCGACCTGGACCAGGCCTACGCCGATCCCAAGGCCTTCGGGTACGCCCGCCTGGGCCTGCTGGAAGCCGCCATTGCCGGCGATACCGTGGTGGCGCGCGTGGTGCGCGACGCCGGTGGCCAGCGCCTGGGCCTTGCGGTTCCGGTGCAGCTGGGCACCACGGGCCCGGCCGTGATCTACGTGCGCCAGCCGCTGCTGCGCCTGACCGGCACCTTCGACCAGGTGCGCGTGCCGTCCGCGGGCTACCTGGCGCTGCGCCAGGGC
>DGIP01000281.1 GCA_002386405.1 Stenotrophomonas maltophilia | reverse complement strand
GCGCCTGGCGCTGGCCGACGTGGTGCCCGGCCAGGCGCCGCGCATCCGCAACCTGCGCCGTTACGCCTGCGCCGAGTTCACCAGCCTGGCCGCCATCCTCGCCGCGTTCCGCGCCTCGCAGCACCTGGCGCCGGCCACCGCCGTGGTGGCCATTGCCGGGTTGCTGGAAGGCGACCACCTGGTCAACACCAACCTGCCGTGGCCGGTCTCCGTGGCGGCCACCCGCCGCGACGCCGGGCTCGCCACGCTGGACCTGATCAACGATTTCGAAGCCGTTGCCTATGCGATTCCGCACGTGGCACCGGAAACCCTGGTGGCATTGAATGGCGAACCGGCCGACGGCAGCCGCTGGCCGGCCTTGGTGCTGGGCCCGGGCACGGGCCTGGGCGGTGCCCTGCGCTTCGAAGCCGACGCACGCGCCGTGCTTGCCAGCGAGGCCGGCCACGCCGCGCTCGGCGCGGGCAACGCGCTGGAACTGCAGGTACTGCAGCAGATGCTGGCGCGCTGGGAGCACGTGGACAACGAGCGCATCCTGTCCGGCAGCGGCCTGATGAACCTGTACCCGTGCCTGTGCGGCATTCGCGGGGTGGAACCGCAGTGGACCACGCCGGAAGCGTTGATCGCCGCCGCGCATGCGGGCGAAGACGCGCTGGCGGTGGAGACGATGGACGTATTCTGCGGTTGGCTGGGCAGCCTGGCCGGTGACCTGGCGGTGACCTTCGGGGCGCGCTCGGTGTACCTGGCCGGCGGCATCTCCAGCCACGTGGCGCGCTTCCTGGACGATGGCCACTTCCGCACCCGTTTCCTGGCAAAAGGCGTGATGCGCCGGGTGCTGGAGCAGGTGCCGGTATGGCGGGTAGAGCACGGCGAACTCGGCGTGGTCGGCGCAGCCGTCTGGCATGCCGAACACCGCTGCGCGGCCGCATGAGCATGGCGTAGGGAGAGCAACGAGTGACTGATCGCAGGCAATTCCTCCAGGCCGGTGCATTGGCCGCAGGTGTCATGGCATTTCCGCGCGTGCAGGCCCAGGCCAGCGGACGCGCGCGCGTGGTCTCCACCTGGGATTTCGGCGTAGGGGCCAACCAAGCCGCGTGGAAGGTATTGTCCACCGGCGGCAGTGCGCTGGACGCGGTGGAAACCGGGGCGCGCTGGGCGGAAAGCGAGCTGTGCAATCCCACGGTGGGGCGCTGCGGCAACCCCGACCGTGATGGCGTGCTGAGCCTGGATGCCAGCATCATGGCCGGCGACGGCCGTTGTGGTTCGGTGGCGGCGCTGAGCGAGATCCTGCACCCGGTATCGGTTGCCCGCAAAGTGATGGAGCAGACCCCGCACGTGATGCTGGTGGGCGAGGGCGCCCAGCAGTTCGCGGTGCAGCAGGGCTTCAAGCGCGAAAAACTGCTCACGCCGGCCGCCGAAAAGGCCTGGCGCGAATGGTTGAAGACCGCACGGTACACCCCCGAGATCAACGCCGAACGGCGCACGCGGCGGGGCGACAGCAGCAACCATGACACGCTGGGCATCCTCGCCATGGACACGCAGGGCCAGCTGGCCGGTGCCTGCACCACCAGCGGCATGGCGTGGAAGCTGCATGGGCGGGTAGGTGACAGCCCGATCATCGGTGCCGGCCTGTACGTGGACAATGAGGTAGGCGCGGCAACCGCATCGGGCGTGGGCGAGGAAATGATCCGCAACGCGGCGTCGTTCCTGGTGGTGGAACTGATGCGCCAAGGCCGCTCGCCGGCAGAAGCCTGCCGCGAAGCCATCGCACGGGTGGTACGCAAGCGCCCCGAAGCCAGCAAGACGCTGCAGGTCTGTTTCCTGGCCCTGGACCGCAATGGCGAGGTCGGCGCGTACGCGTTGCATCGCGGTTTTGTCTACGCAGTATGCGACAAGGACCGCCAGGACGACCTGCGCGATTCAGCCTCGGTGTACACCAGCGAGCAGGCCTGAGCATGCAGCGGCGCACCCTCGAGATCGCGTCGAACTCCGTTGCATCGGCCCTGGCGGCGCAGCAGGGCGGTGCCGACCGCATCGAGCTCTTCGACAACCTGGCCGAGGGTGGCACCATGCCCTCCCACGGCAGCATCGCGTTGGCGAGGGACCGCTTGCGGATTCCGCTGTTCGTGCTGATCCGCCCGCGCCCGGGCGACTTCCGTTACGACACCCAGGAAGCCGACATCATGCTGCGTGACATCGCGCAGTGCCGCCAGCTGGGGTGCGACGGCGTGGTGATCGGCGCGCTGAACGCGGACGGCGACATCGACACCACGCTGTGCCGCGAGCTGATCGCGGCCGCCGGCCCCATGGGCATCACCTTCCACCGCGCCTTCGACGCCGCACGCGACCTGCCGGCGGCGTTGGAGCAGGTGATCGCACTGGGCTGCCAGCGGGTGCTGAGTTCCGGTGGCAAGGCCAGCGCGGAAGCGGGCAGTGACATGCTGGCCAGGCTGGTCGCGCAGGCAGGCGATCGCCTGTCGGTGATGGCCGGTGCAGGTATCGGGCCGGGCAACATCGCCAGCATCGCCACAGCGACCGGGTGCCGCGAACTGCATGCATCGGCCAAGGCGGTCCGCGCCTCGGGCATGCGTTATCGCAACGCCGACCTGCGTGGCCTGGACAACGACTGGACGCAGACGGATGCCGCGATTGTGGCCGCGTTGCGCGCTGCGTTGGACTAAAGCAACGGCAACGGCAGCGTTTCCCGTACTACGTGCTGGGAGGCAGTCGGGCAGCCCCTTACGGGACACGCCGTAAACCCATCCTTGGGGGCTTGGCAAAAACATCCATGTTTTTGACAGTCCCTACAGGGGCTGCCCGCC
>DGIP01000140.1 GCA_002386405.1 Stenotrophomonas maltophilia | reverse complement strand
GGGTTGGATGCACCAGACGGCTTCGTCGCCTTTGCTGAAGCGGGTCAGGGAGAAACTGGTGCCGGCGTAGACCTTTGTGGACCTGGCGTCTTCGGGCAGCTTCAACCGCCAGTTCGGCAACGACACCCGCGCCGTAGGAAAGCCTACGTGCAACGCCCAGAAGACGCCGGCCGCATACGCGATGACCAGCTGGACGCGCCCGGTGCCATCGCGCACTTCAACGTGGTCCACACCGCCGTCCTGGTACTCCCGCACCCGCCAACCGTGCGATACCCCGAAAACCTCGGGCTGTGGACGCGGACGTGCCTCGGATCGCACCGCCTCCTCGATGGCGGCAAGGTTGGTGTTCATAGGTGTATCCCCAAGAAGTAAGGCGCTATGCATCGGCGTGGCGATGGCGACTCGATGCTATCTGCGGCCATTGGGGTGGTGCGTTGAAGATGCTCCTAGATTTGATGCGGGGTTCACCGCCAAGATGCCTGCATGTCGCCACATCCCGCCAAGGAACCGCAGCCCGTGACTTCCCACCCCTTCCTCCAGGTCAATGTCTTCAGTACCGATCCGCTGCTGGGCAATCCACTGGCCGTGGTGCTTGATGCCGATGGGATGAGCGATGCGCGCATGGCCGCCTTTGCGCGCTGGACCAACCTGAGCGAGACCACGTTCGTATCGAAGCCGAGCGACCCGCGTGCCGATTACCGCGTGCGGATCTTCACCACGCTGGGGGAGCTGCCGTTTGCCGGACATCCCACGTTGGGCAGCTGCCATGCGTGGCTGGCCAATGGCGGCGGGCCGCAAGGCGGGGAAATCGTGCAGGAGTGCGGGATCGGGTTGGTGCGGATCCGCCGCGATGCGGCCGGGCTGGCGTTCGAGGCGCCGCCGTTGCGGCGGGAGGGGCCGTTGGACCCGGCGTTATGCGAGCGGGTGCGGGCGGGATTGGGGGTGGCCGTCGATGACCTGGTCGATGCGCAGTGGGTGGATAACGGCCCGCCGTGGTTGGCGTTGCGGTTGCGCAGCCGCGCGGCCGTGTTGGCGGTGCGGCCGGACTACGCCGCGTTGGATGGGTTGATGGTGGGCGTGTTCGCCGCGTGTGGCGAAGGCGACGCAGTGGATGCGCAGTTTGAGTCGCGCGCGTTCATTGCGGGCGAGGCCGCGCCGGAGGATCCGGTGACCGGGAGCCTCAATGCGGGCATCGCGCGGTGGTTGTTGCGCGACGGTGCCGCGCCTGACCGGTATGTGATCAGCCAGGGCACGGTGTTGGGTCGCGCCGGGCGCGTCCAGGTGGAACGGGCGGGAGAGGCGTTGTGGATCGGGGGTGCGTGCGTGACGTGTGTTGAGGGGTCTGTGACGTTTTAGCGGCGTTTGTTTCAGGTCATGCCGCCATCGCACGTTCGGTCGATACCGGCAGTCGATTGGGATGCGACCCTACCGGGGCCGCGACGGTCCCCAGCAGCGTCGGGCATGCATCGGTAGGGTCGCATCCTATCGACCGCCGATGGCGTGTAGCAGCGCGGAAACGGCATGACCCAAACCGGAGCCACGCCGTTCGCGGTTACTCGACCGCCACCACGTTGTTGAGCTGGGTCACTTCGGCGCCGCCATCGGCCAGCATCACCCGCACCTTCAACCCGCTGCGGTTACCCGCAGGCAGCGGCAATCCCACCGTGGTGGTCTTCGGCATCAGGTCGGTGGGCGCTGCCATCGCTGGAATCTCGATCCGCGCCAGCTCGCGCCCGCCCGCATCCTCGAGCACCGCCGTCCCCAACGGCGTGCCCACATGCCCCAGGCTGTGCACGGTCACGTGCACCTGGCGGCCATCTACGCGCACATCGCCGCGGCCCACTCCCAGGTCCGGCCGCTGCTCCACCGGCGTGCCCGGCTGGATCAGCTCGAACTCCACCACCTGCGCCTGCCCGGGCGCGAACCGCAGTGGCACGGATGCACTGCGCTCCAGCGTTACCTCGCGCACGTCTGCCTTGCCATCGATCCGGTCATCCCCCTCCCGGTCGACCCCGCTGGTCATCCGCCAGGTCCCGGCAGTGACGTTCCACGTGCTCATCTGCGCATCCACCGCGCGCTTGCCGGTGTTGTACGCAATCACCTTGAAGCGCTCCGTGGACGGTGCATGCACCAGCAGCGCCACCTGTTCGGCCGCATCGGGCTGGGCGAAGCGCCAGCTCACCGTATGCCCCGGCCAGCTCTGGTTGCGCTTGAGCGCGATCCCGCCCAGCCGCGCCCGCTGCAGGAACTCGCTCGGTGCTTCCACCCGGTCCGACCACCAGTGGCCTTCGGTGTTCATGTACTCGCGCTGCGCCTTGGCCTGGATGCCATCGGCGTGCAGCGCTTCCAGGTACTTCTTGTCGCCGGTGGCCTGCCACGCCATCAGGCTGGAGAAGCCGGTGTTGCCTGCATCGGCATCGGCCACCAGCGTCGGGTTCCACGCGGCCGCCTTGCCCAGCACCTCCACGTAGTTCTCGCCCAGGTTGGCCAGCGCGCCCGGGCCACCGCGCTCCACGCGGTAATCCAGCGCCTTCAGGTACTTGTCGTCGCCGCTCCAGCGCCACGCCGCCCAGAAGGTGTGCATCACATCGCCACCGCCCGAGCCGTTGTTGAGCTCGCCGCCGCGCACCTTGCCCGTGGCCCAGTTGATCTCGTTGGGCAGCGCCCAGCGGCCCTTGTCGTCGGTGTAGGCGTGGGCCAGGTAGCTGTCGGCCAGCCCGGTGACCAGCTTGCGGCCGGTCGGGTCGGCGTTGTACTGGCCCATCAGGAACGCAGGGTGCAGCGCCGGGAACGAATACGGCTTCTGCCACTGCCAGTTCGGTTCGCGGTAGACCTTGTTGCCGCCGAACCAGTTGCTGGAGAACAGCAGGTGGCCCTGCGGGTTGGGCAGGATGATGCGCGCGTCGAATGCCTTCACCGTTTCCATCAGGCGCTCTACCGTGAGCGGGTCGCCCCAGTTGAGGTACAGCATGGCGCTGTTGGCGTTGATGCCTTCCTCGTAGGCATGCAGCTCATCGGTTTCGATGGTGCTCAGCCCGTTGGAGAACATGCCGTTGCGGTACACCGCGTCGGACAGCGCGGTGAGCGAGCTGTTGAGCCGATCCGGCTCCACACCCATCAGCGCCAGGCCCGGCCACTGCTGGGTGAGGTCGGTATCGTCGGAAATGCCGCCGCCGAAATCGCCGTAGGCGATCTGGCGGTTGTCGATCCACCAGTCCACGAAGCGGCGCACGTACTTCAGGTCTTCGGTCTGGCGGAACGCCCAGAGCGGCACGCCCTTGGGCGCTTCGGGCTGGGTGAACGGCGGTTTGCCCTGGCTGTTGTAGCTGATGTAGTTCCAGTACAGCCGGCCCAGTTCGTGGTCCGGGTCGACCCGCAGCAGGTCGCTCAGATCCGCGTACACGCGCGCATACAGGCGCTGGCGCTTGGAGGTGGTGTGCTCTTCGACCAGGAAGCCCCAGTTGTCGCGGGCCTGGTTGAAGCGGTCGGCCACGTGTTCTTTCTTCGCTTCCGCACGCGCCTTGTACACCATGCGGATCTCCGCGCCATCCAGCGAGGCCGCATTGAAGCCCGGCGCGCCCGAGGCGACGCTGATCCACAGGCTGTCGGCGGTGAGGATGCGGTCGCGCAGGTCCAGCCACAGCGTGCGCTTCTCGTTGGGCTTCACCGACACCGACACATCGATCATGTCGCGCGCCGGCCAGATCGGGTCCTTGATGCGGATGTTGAGCGGAATCAGTCCATCGCGCGCGGCTGGCAGATCGAGCGCCGGCAGGTCGATGGCCACGCCGTCCAGCCCGTCGTACATGTTTTCCCAGCTGTGCGCCCAGCTGCGGATCAGCGGCTGCGCGGCGGGGGCATCGCCCACGCCGGAGGGCACCAGCACGTGCACGATCGGCAGCGGGTTGGCCGGCAGCGTATCCGCGCCGCGGCGGCGCGAGCCCGCGCCCTTGGGCAGCGCCATCACCGTGCTGCGCTCGGCGGCCGGGTAGCGGCCATCGATGTACTCGCGCAGCGTAGTGATGTTGAGGTAATCGGGCAGCGCCTGGCTGTCCACCCGGTAGCGCTGCTTGACCGTGCCTTCCGGCTCGGCCGCATCGCTGACCTGGTAAGCCCAGATCTCCTGGATGGGGGTTTCCTGCGCGGTGTTGCGGAAGTGCAGCACGCCACCGGTCTGCGCCGGGATGTCGTCCACGCTGCGCACCACGCCCTGCGGGCGCTGCAGCAGGGTCGTTGCAGCACCGTCGCCGTTGCTGTGGCTGAGCGAGCCGAATGCCGCACCGCGCACTTCGATGCGGTTGACGGTCTCGCCTGCCGGCAGGGTCAGGTCGAGCTGCTGGCCGCCTTCCACGTAGGTGTTCCAGTCCGGCAGCTGGAAGTAATCATTGCGGCCGGGCAGGCGCGAACGGTTGTACACGCCGGGCCAGGTGGTCTCGGCGATGCCGTCGGTGGCCTTCCACATCCACTGTTTGTGGTCTTTGCTGTCGGCGAACTCGATCTTGCGGATGCGGGTGGTCGGGCTGGTCAACGCAGGCGGCGCGGCGCTTTCCCAGCCGAAGCGGTGGTTCCAGGCGCGCATCGCGGCGGTATCGGCGACGGCAGTGGTCGGGGCCTTGTTGGCGGCCAGCGCGGCCATGCCGGCGGAATCCAGCAGCTGGTCGTACACCCGGATCTCGTCGACATCGCTGCCGCGCAGGAAGTTGTAGCGGCTCTGTACCTGGTAGGGCGCCATCACCCGGCCGGCGAGGCCGAGCTGGTCCAGGGCGGCATCGTAGTCGGCGGTGGTCTCCTGGCGGGCGACCTCCTTGCCGTCCACGTACAGGCGCACGCCGTGGTTCTCATCCCAGCCGAAGGCGATGTGCTGCCACTGCTGGGGCGAGGGATTCTGGTCGAGCTTGAACGACACGCGGGTGCGCGCCAGGTTGGCATCGGTCACGAAGGCATCGAAGCCGTGGCCGTTCCAGTCGATGCGCAGCCAGGCCATGTCCCAGCTGCTGTGGTCGGCATAGCCGACCCGGAAGATCACGAACGGCGCTTCACCCACCGCGTAGCGCGGGCGCCAATAGAAACCGAGGGTGCCGCGCTGGGCCTGGATGTTGCCGGGGGCGTTCCAGGACAGCACGCCATCGTCTTCCCACTGGATGGCCGCACCGTGCGCGCCATCGGGCACGCGTTTGACCTTGTCCTGGAAGTTCGGAATGGCATCGCCGTGCGCGGTGTCGGCGGTAAAGCCCTTGTCGGCCGATACATGGAACAGCAGCTGCGGTGCAGCCTGTGCGGACGAAGCACCGGCCATCAACATCAGCGCCAGCGCAATCGCCTTCGGTAGCGCCGGCCGTTGCCCGGCCCGCGGAATTCCACCCTCAACACAAAGCAGCATGTGACCTTTCCTTTCCACAGCGAGACGCCACGGCCGCAATGCCAACGCAAGGCCGTCAGAAACTAGCAAAGGGGACGCGGTGCGGCATCTTGCGCCGCAGCAGCGGCGTGGTTGCCCACGCCGCTGCCGGTTGCGATGGATCAGAACTTGTAGCGCGCGCCCAGCATGAACTGCCGGCCGGTTTCGGTGTACTGCAGCGGCAGGCGACCGGTGGCCGGCGAGTACACCCACTCGTCGCTGGCTTCGTTGGTCAGGTTCATGCCTTCCAGGCTCAGCTCCAGCTTGTCGCTGATCGCGTAGCGGATCGAGGCGTCGATGAAGGTGGTGCCGGTCATGCCGTGGGTACCGTCCACGTTGAAGCCTGCTTCGGTGCCGGGCACCTGGGTCAGGTAATCGTCGCGGTTGGTGGCCGACACGCGGCCGGAGAACACCTTGCCTTCGTAGAACAGCGTGGCGTTCCAGCTCGACTTGGACAGGCCGGTCAGGTCGGCCTTCATCACCGGCTGGCCGCTGGAGTTGATGTACTGGATCTGCGATTCCACCCAGGTGTAGTTCAACTGGATGCCCAGGTTGGACCAGTTGCCCGGCAGGAAGGTGAAGGGCTGGGTGTAGTTCGCTTCCACACCGTGCAGTTCGCCACCGGGGGTGTTGACCGGCTTGGTGTAGGTGAAGTCGTCGGCCGGCGAGGCACCGGTGCCGATCAGCAGCGAATCCGGCAGGCCGCTGGCGCTGTACGGCGCCACTTCGCGGGTGGTCTGCACGAAGCTTTCGATGTCCTTGTAGAACAGGCCGATACCGGCCATGGCACCTTCGCTGAAGTACCACTCGAAGCCCAGGTCCACGTTGGTGGCGCGGATCGGGTCCAGGTTCGGGTTGCCGCTGGAGATGGTGCGTGCACCGCCGGCCACGGCCACCGTGGCACCCGGGGTCAGGCTGCCCAGGCCCGGGCGGCTCATCACCTTGGCCGCACCCAGGCGGATCAGGAAGTCCGGCGCCACTTCAGCAACGAGGTTGAAGGAGGGCAGGGTGTCGTCGTAGCTGCGGTCCACCGTGGTGGACACCGTACCGGTGGCCAGCGTGGAAAGGCCGGTGGAGCTCTGCTTGGTCTTTACATAGCGCACGCCGAAGTTGCCGGAGAGCGGGATGCTGCCCAGGTCGGTGGAGAACTCGCCCATCAGGTAGCCCCCACGGTCTTCCTCGTCCACGCTGCGCACGTTGTTGGCGCGCGGGGCCACGGCGTAGATACCGGAGTTGCTGTAGATGTCGAACTGGTTGACGAAGGCGTTGAGGTCCGGCACCACCCACTGGTCCGGGCTGCCGGTGATGCCCTTCAGGCCGGCCTGGTCGGTCATGTCCACTGGCACGATCTTGGTGCCATTGGGGAAGTTGGGCACGGCCAGTTCGCTGGCGCGGCGCAGTTCCACCGTGCTGAAGGTGTAGTTCTTGGCCAGGATGCCGCCCTTCAGGCGGAAACCGGGGCTGATGTTCCAGTTGAAATCGACCTGGCCGGTGTCGAAGTCATTGTCCACGTACTGCGGGCGCAGGCGGATTTCAGCCAGTTCCCAGCCGTTCGGGTCGGTCGGGTCTATGCCGTAGTTCAGCGTCGGGAAGCGGCTGTTGCCGCGGTAATCGTAGCTGTAACCATCGACATCGTACTTGTCCATGATGATCGTGGTCTGGATCGGGTTCTCGTGCTTGGAGCGCGAGATGCCGACCTTGCCGGACAAGGTGAAGTCATCGCCAAAGCGGTGCTGGCCGTTCAACGCGATCTGCTTGAATTCCGTGCTCCACTCGTCGTGGCGGTTTTCGCTGCGGATATCGACGTTGTCGAACTCGCCGTAGACCAGCGCGTTGTTCTCGATCACGCCGTTCTTGACGATCATGTTCGGCTTGCCGACCAGGCGCGGGTTGCTGCTGGTGCCGCGGCTGAAGGAGATCGCCTCGATGTAGTGCTCGTCACGCTCAGCGTCGATCTTCGAATACAGCGCGTCCAGCGAGATTTCGGTGGCGTCGGTGGGCTTCCACTGCAGGGTGCCGGTCACGCCCAGGCGCTTCTGCTCGTGTTCCATCTGCACGTAGCGCGGGAAGCGCGGGTGGTACACATCGGCCGAGCGCGCTTCGGTGAACGGCGAGGCCGCGCTGAAGTTGCCGTTGCTCGGGCCGTTGGCCCAGCGGCCGGTGTTGGAGCCTTCTTCCAGCGCCTGGCGCTCGGAGTAGGCCACCGACAACAGGCCGCCGAAGGTGCCGTCGGCCCAGGTGTTGGAGATCAGCGCGGCGACGCGCGGGTCGGCCTTCTGGGCCATGGCGTTGTAGCTGGCCTGGCCGCTGGCGGCGAAGGTGTAGCCGTCATAGTCGAACGGGCGCGCGGTGCGCAGGTCGACCGTGGCGCCCAGCGAACCTTCTTCCACATCGGCCGAGGCGGTCTTGCGCACGATCAGCTGCGAGAACAGGTCCGAGGCGAACACGTTGAAGTCGAAGCCGCGGCCGCGGTTGGTACCGCCGCTCTGGTCGCCGGCGCCCACCGTGGTCAGCGCTTCCATCCCGTTGATGCGCACACGGGTGAAATCCGGGCCCAGGCCGCGCACCGAGATGTTGCGGCCTTCGCCGGCTTCGCGGGTGATGACCACGCCGGGCACGCGCTGCAGCGACTCGGCCAGGTTCAGGTCGGGGAACTTGCCGATATCCTCGGCAACGATGGCGTCGACCACGCCCGATTCGCTGCGCTTGATGTCCAGCGCCTTCTCGACGCTGGCACGGTAGCCGGTGACGGTGACGGTATCCAGGTCGGTGGCCGCGGTCGGGGCCGGATCCTGCGCCAGGGTGGTACCGCTCAGCGCCAGGCCGATGGACAGGGCGAGCAAGGTAACCGGTGTCTTTTTATGGATGTTTCGATATTGCATGTTTTCCCTCTCCCAAGGTGCTACATGAAACAGCTATCCGGCGACATGTCAGTGCAATGACACCGCTGGTCAGGGCGGACGTTAACAGTCCGTTGGGGATCGGGCATCTTGCACCGCAACAGACTTTCAATGTCTCGTAGACGCTTGCGGGACATAGGTTCCGACAAACCGGGCGGGTGGACGATGGCCGCCGCACCGCTAGAATGACACCGCTAGCCATTACTGTCCGGGCCCTGACCCGCAGGTCATGCCCACCACGAAGGGATCCATCGCCATGAGTCGTGTTGTCTGTTTCGGGGAGTTGTTGCTGCGCATGAGCGCGCCGGGCCGTGAGCTGCTGCTGCAGACGCCGCAGCTGGCGGTGCATGCGGGCGGCGCGGAGGCCAACGTGGGGGTTTCGCTGGCCCACTTCGGGCACACCGTGCAGATGGTCAGCACGCTGCCGGCCAACCCGCTGGGCCAGTTCGTGGCCGGGGAACTGCGCAAGCATGGGGTGGACACCTCCGCTGTGCAGACCCGTCCCGGCCGCATGGGACTGTACTTCCTCACCACCGGGGCGGTGCAGCGCGCCAGCGAAGTGGTCTACGACCGGGTGGATTCGGCATTCGCGCAGGGTACGGCGGCCGACTACGACTGGGATGCGCTGCTGCGCGGCGCGCAGTGGCTGCACCTGTCCGGGGTGAGCCCGGCGCTGAACCCGGCGATGGCCGAGGCGACCCTGGTCGCAGCGCGCGCGGCGTGCGAGCGCGGGGTCAAGGTCTCCTTCGATGGCAACTTCCGCCCGTCACTGTGGGCGCGCTGGGAAGGCGATGCACCGCGCATCCTGCGCGATCTGTTCGGCTGCGCCACGGTAGCGTTCGCCGACTACCGCGATATTGGCGTGGTGCTGGGTGGGCAGTTCGAGCAGCCGGAGCTGGCCGACCGCGTGGACGCCGCCGCCGCGCAGGCGTTCGCCGCCTTCCCGCGCCTGCAGTGGATGGCCTGCACGCAGCGCGCGCCGGTCAGCGTGGATCACCACCGGCTGGGCGCGATGCTGCTGGGCCGCGATGGCACCCGCGCGGTGGCGCCTATCCGCGAGATGATCGGCATCGTCGACCGCATCGGCGGCGGCGATGCATTCGCCGCCGGCATCCTGCATGGCATGATGCAGGGCTTCGAACCGGAGCAGATCGTGCGTTTCGGCCTGGCCGCGGCCAGCCTGAAGCATTCCATCCCCGGTGATTTCAACCCCGTCAGTGAAGCTGACGTACTGGCCCTGACGGGCGAGGAGCGATTCGATGTCCGGCGCTGATCCGCGCGTACGCGCAGTCCTGAAACTGGCCCCGGTGATTCCGGTGTACACCCCTGAAAGCGTGGACGAGGCGGTGCACGTCGCCCAGGCGCTGTTCAACGGCGGGCTGCCGGTGATCGAGGTGACCCTGCGCACCGCCATTGCGATGGACGCGATCCAGGCGATGGTGGACGCCGTGCCGGATGCAGTGGTGGGTGCGGGCACCGTGCTGACCGCCGCGCAGATGGAGCGGGTGAAGGCCGTGGGGGGGCGCTTCGCGGTGGCACCCGGTGCAACCGAACGCTTGTACGCCGCCGCGCGCGATACCGATCTGCCGTTCCTTCCGGGTGTGGCTACGTCTTCCGAGCTGATGCTGGGGCTGGAGCACGGGCTGGATACGTTCAAGTTCTTCCCGGCCGTACAGGCCGGTGGCACGGCGATGCTGTCGGCGTGGAACGGCCCGTTCGGCGATGTGCGGTTCTGCCCGACCGGCGGGATCAGCGCGCAGACCGCGCGCGATTTCCTGCACCTGCCCAATGTACTGTGCGTGGGCGGTTCGTGGTTGACCACGCGGGCGCTGCTGCAGGCGCGCGATTGGGCGGGGATCGAGGAACTGGCGCGGGCTTCGGCGGCGCTGGTGGGGTGAGCGCGATGTCCGCACTGTCCACCGCCAAGACCGTCGTGCTCTCGGTGCTCTGCGTCGTCGTGGCGCTGTTCGTGCTGGGCATGGTGAGCGGTGCCGGCGGATGGATCGCGCCCTGGCTGGGGTTGGGCGAGGGCGAGGTGCGGCTGGCGTGGGACCTGGGCTGGACGATCCTGGGTGGCGTTGCCGCTACGGCGTTCGCTGCTCGCTATGCGCCGATGTGGCCGTACGTACATGGCGGGGTGGTGTGGGTATTGATTGCCGCCGCGTCGGTGTATGCCGCGTGGGATCTGGGCAGCGATTACCCGTTCTGGTTCGTGGTGACGTTGTTGGTGTCGTTGCCGGTGCAGGCGATTGGAGTCTGGTTGGGAGCGCGGTACCGGCGTCGGTGATACCGCGTGCAGCCACGCAGGAGATCGGA
>DGIP01000195.1 GCA_002386405.1 Stenotrophomonas maltophilia | reverse complement strand
GTCGCACGACCAACGGTCGTGCGCTACCGCTTGATCGGCAGGTATCGACCGTTGGTCGATACGGCCTTACCGGTCGCCGCCGCGGTCCACGCAGCCCCAGTTGAGGATGCGGGTGCCGGGCTTGAGCACCTGGCGGAAGAACGCCACCTTGGAGTGCTTCGGGTTCACCACCACCGGATCCTTGGCCGCCAACAGCAGCGGCAGGTCGGCGGTGCTGTCCGAGTAGGCCACGTCGATGTCGCCATAGCCGCGCTCGCGCAGCATGCGCATCTTTTCTTCGTTGTGGCAGTGGCGGGTAGCGCCCACCGCACCGAAACGCGGGCCCACTTCACTGCCGATCACCGGCACGCCCTGGTGGGCAACAAACGCCAGGATCGCGCGGGCCAGCTCCGGCGGTGCGCCGGTCGCCACCACCACGCGGTCGCCCTGCGCGCGGTGCGCGGCGAATACCTCCAGCGCCTGCGGCAGCAGCTTGGCGCGCAGCTGCGCCTCGTGCTTCAGCACGTAGGCGTCGATCACCCGGTTGAACTCGCGCGCACGATGCAGCCCGAAGGTGGCGATCCAGACGTACACCGAAATGCCGGTGCGCCGCGTGGGCAGCATCGCCACCAGCGGCCCGGCGATCGGGGTGACCAGCAGCGCGGCCAGCAGCCGCAGCGGGTTGCGCTTGATCAGCGAGGCAAACAGATGGCTGCCGGAATCGCCGTCGTACAGGGTGTGGTCGAAGTCGAAAACCACCAGCGGCGCGTCGTCGCGCGGAGTCGGATAGATCACGGTCATGCGCTGAAGAATAGCTGACGCAGGCCCTCGCCGGGTTCTTCGACCCGCATGAAGGCCTCACCCACCAGGAACGCATGCACGCCGGCGTTGCGCATCAGGCTCACGTCGTCGGCGCCCAGGATGCCGCTCTCGGTCACCAGCAGGCGGTCGCGCGGCACGGCCTGGCGCATGTCCAGGGTGGTCTGCAGCGACACCTCGAAGGTGCGCAGGTTGCGGTTGTTGATGCCGATCAGCGGCACCGGCACCTGGATGGCGCGTTCGAGTTCGTCGATGTCATGCACTTCCACCAGCACGTCCATGCCCAGCTGCATGGCCAGGTCGGACAGCTCCGCCAGCTGGCGGTCTTCCAGCGCGGCCACGATCAGCAGGATGCAGTCCGCGCCCAGCACGCGTGCTTCGTACACCTGGTACGCATCGATCACGAAGTCCTTGCGCAGCACCGGCAGCGTGCAGGCCTCGCGGGCCTGCTGCAGGTAGGCGTCGTCGCCCTGGAAGAAATCCACGTCGGTCAGCACCGACAGGCAGCTGGCGCCACCGAATTCGTAGCTCACCGCGATATCGGCCGGGTGGAAGTCCGGGCGGATCACGCCCTTGGACGGGCTGGCCTTCTTCACCTCGGCGATCACCGCCGGGTTGCCGGCGGCGATCGAGGCGCGCAGCGCATCGGCGAAGCCGCGCACCGGCGGTGCACCCGCCAGGCGTGCCTGCAGCACTTCCAGGGGAACCCGTGCACGGCGCTCGGCCACTTCAACGGCCTTGCGGGCCAGGATGGTCTCGAGGATGTCGCTCTTGTCGCTCATGTCGTTCAGGGTCCTTCAGGCCGGCCATTATCGGCCAGTCGCCGGGTGGCCTCCACATATTCCTGCATGCGCTGGCGCGCGCCGCCGTCGGCAATGGCCGCGCGAGCGCGGGCCAGGCCGTCGGCGATGCTGCTGGCCACGCCGGCCACGTACAGCGCCGCGCCGGCATTGAGCGCCACGATATCCAGCGCCGGACCGGGCTGGTTGTCGAGCACCCCGCGCAGCATCGCGATCGATTCCTCCGGGTCGCTGACCTTGAGGTTGCGGCTGGCGGACATCGCAATGCCGAAGTCTTCCGGGTGGATCTCGTATTCGCGCACCTTGCCATCGCGCAGCTCGCCGACCAGGGTGCCGGCGCCGAGCGAGATCTCATCCATGTTGTCGCGGCCCCACACCACCATGGCGCGCTCGGCGCCCAGCTCGCGCAGCACGCGCGCCTGGATGCCGACCAGGTCGGGATGGAACACGCCCATCAGCACGTTGGTGGCGCCCACCGGATTGGTCAGCGGGCCGAGGATGTTGAAGATGGTGCGCACGCCCATCTCGCGGCGCACCGGCGCAACGACCTTCATCGCCGGGTGGTGCATCGGCGCGAACATGAAGCCGATACCGGTTTCGCTGATCGCGCGGGCCACCTGCTCCGGGCGCAGCTCGATGACCGCGCCCAGCGCTTCCACCGCATCGGCGCTGCCGGACTTGGACGACACGCTGCGGTTGCCGTGCTTGGCCACCTTGGCACCGGCCGCAGCCACCACGAACATCGCGCAGGTGGAGATGTTGAAGGTGTGCGAGCCATCACCACCGGTACCGACGATGTCGATCAGGTGGGTCTTGTCCTCCACCG
The DNA here is from genome assembly GCA_002386405.1 of Stenotrophomonas maltophilia. Classification (GTDB taxonomy): domain Bacteria; phylum Pseudomonadota; class Gammaproteobacteria; order Xanthomonadales; family Xanthomonadaceae; genus Stenotrophomonas; species Stenotrophomonas maltophilia_AD. The sequence continues at coordinate 4,265 of DGIP01000195.1, read as the reverse complement.
GCACCGCCAGCGCCAGCTCGCGCATCACGGTGGCCGCACCGGCGATCTCGCCCACGGTTTCCTTCTTGACCCGCAGGCCGGTGAGGATCGCGGCGGTCATCACCGGCGATACTTCACCGCGCATCACCTGGCGCATCAGGTCGACCATCTCGTCGAAGAAGATTTCGCGGTGCTCGATGGTGCGCTGCAGGGCTTCCTGAGGGGAGAAGGTCATGCGGGGTTCCTTTGCAGGAAGTTCTTCAGCAGGGCGTGGCCGTGCTCGGTGAGGATCGATTCGGGGTGGAACTGCACGCCTTCCACCGGGTGTTCGCGGTGGCGCAGGCCCATGATCTCTTCGATCGTGCCGTCGGCATTCTCGGTCCAGGCGGTCACTTCCAGGCAGTCGGGCAGCGTGGTCTTGTCCACCACCAGCGAGTGGTAGCGGGTGGCCTGGTAGCGGTCCGGCAGGCCGGCGAACACGCCCTTGCCGAGGTGGCGGATCGGCGACGTCTTGCCGTGCATGATGGTGCCGGCGCGGATGACATCGCCGCCGTACACCTGGCCGATGCCCTGGTGGCCCAGGCACACGCCCAGGATCGGGGTGGTCGGGCCCAGCCGCCGGATCAGCTCCAGCGACACGCCCGCTTCGTTGGGCGTGCACGGGCCGGGCGAGATCACGATGCGTTCGGGGGCGAGCGCGGCGATCTCGTCAACGCTCAGGGCGTCGTTGCGCACCACCTTCACATCGGCACCCAGCGTCTGCAGGTACTGCACGAGGTTGTAGGTAAAGCTGTCGTAGTTGTCGAGCATCAACAACATGATCAGGATCCGTCTTTGATGAGGAAAATGGCGTACACGTTTTCGGTGTACGTGATGGGGGCGGCGGCGAGCAGTTCGCCCACCGCGGCGGGCGCGGCGGCGCGGCCGCCCGTGACCTGCACTCGATCCAGCGAGCGGCCTTCGGCATAGTCCTCACGGTCCGGTGCGCCGGGCGCGGTGGGCCACGTGCCTGCCTGGACACCGTAGGCGAAGCTCGGTGCCACGTCGGAAATGCTGTACAGCCCGGTGATCCGCGCGCCATAGGCATCGGCGAGCCCCTTGGCCGACGCACGCGTCTGTGCCGCCGCTTCCGCCTTGAGCTCGGCACGCAGGCGGGCTGCGCCGGAGTAGGTCGGCGTGGCGGTGCTCACCTGTACTTCGCGACTGGCTTTCAGGCTGCCCAGGAAGGCCTGCAACGCAACGGGTGTCGGAAACGCCGCTTCTAGGTCACGGCTTACCGCCGTGCCTTCGAACACGTCCTTGTCGTCGTCGTAACGCGTGGACGGCGCGATGCTGAGGTTGTCGGCGCGCACCGTATCGGCGATGGCGCCATGCTGGGTAAACAGCTGCATCACCCGCTCGCTGTTGGCCTGCACGCGCTTGCGGGCGATGTCGGTCTGCATGTCCACCGACTCCAGCGCGATCTTCACCACGAAGCGGTCCGGCAGTACGGTGCGGCTGGCGTTGCCCTTGACCAGCAGGTGCGGCTCGGAGGGCACGGTATTGGCCTGCGCCCCTGCATCCGGGGCCGCCATGGCCAGCGTCGACGACAGCAGCAGTGCGTGCAGCAGCTTCATGCGGTTGATCCTTGTCGGTGAGGGATGCAGCGAACGCCGTGGCCCTGGCCACGGCACGAAAACGTCACAGGCCCTTGGCGGCCTGGGCCACGGCGCGGAACAGCGCACGGCCCTTGTTCATGGTCTCGTCCCATTCCTTGCCCGGGTCGGAGTCATAGACAATGCCGGCGCCGGCCTGCACGTGCAGGCGACCGTCCTTGATCACCGCGGTGCGGATGGCGATGGCGGTGTCGGCATCGCCGTGCCAGCCGATGTAGCCGATGCTGCCGGCGTAGACATTGCGCTTGATCGGCTCCAGTTCGCGGATCACTTCCAGCGCGCGGATCTTCGGCGCGCCGCTGACCGTACCGGCCGGGAACGTGGCGCGCAGCACATCGGCGTAGCTCAGGCCCGGCTGCAGCTGCCCGGTCACTTCGCTGACGATGTGCATGACGTGGCTGTAGCGTTCGATCACGAACTGTTCGCCCACTTCCACCGTGCCGGCCCTGGAAACGCGGCCGGCGTCGTTGCGGCCCAGGTCGATCAGCATCAGGTGCTCGGCGCGTTCCTTCGGATCGGCCAGCAGTTCGGCTTCCAGCGCGTTGTCTTCTTCCACCGTGGCGCCGCGCGGGCGGGTACCGGCGATGGGGCGCACGGTGACCTCGCCGTCCTGCAGGCGCACCAGGATTTCCGGCGAGGAGCCGACCACCTGCACATCGCCGGTGTCGAGGAAGTACATGTACGGCGAGGGGTTCAGCGCGCGCAGCGCGCGGTACACATCCACCGGGCGCGCCTTGAACGGCACGCTGAGGCGCTGGCTGAGCACCACCTGGAAGATGTCGCCGGCGCGGATGTATTCCTTGGACTTGTCCACGGCGGCAATGAAGCCTTCGCGGGTGAAGCCGGACACGAAGTCGTTCTCGTCCAGCACGTCGCGGGTGATCGGCACCGGGTAGCCCGCGCCGGGGGCGCGCAGCTTGGCAACCAGGCCGTCCAGCCGCGCCTGTGCCTCGTCCCACGCGCCGGGTTGGCCCGGGTCGGCGTGCACGATCAGGTACAGGCGGCCCTTGAGGTTGTCGAACACCGCCAGCTCTTCCGAATGCAGCAGCAGGATGTCCGGCGTGCCCAGCTCATCGCGGCCGCGCGGCGGCGCCAGGCGCGGTTCGATGTAGCCGATGCATTCGAACCCGAACCAGCCCACCAGGCCGCCGGTGAAGCCCGGCAGGCCGGCCAGTTTGGGCACCGAGTGGGCACTGCGCAGCGCCTCCACTTCGGTGAACGGGTCGGCCACCTCGCGGGTTTCCACCACCTGGCCCGCTTCGCTGACGGTCAGGGTGTGGCCGTGGAAGGCGTACACGCGGCGGGCCGGCAGGCCGATGATGGAATAGCGCCCGAAGCGTTCGCCGCCTTCGACCGATTCAAACAGATAGGTATGCGGGCCGTCAGCGAGCTTCAGATAGACCGAAAGCGGCGTGTCCAGGTCGGACAGCACTTCGCGGACGACGGGGATGCGGGTGTGGCCTTCAGCGGCCTGCTGCTGGAACTGCTCGAGCGTGATCAAGACGACTTTCCTTCCGGGAAACGGCGGTGGCGGGACGGACGACGGCAACAGGCCACCATCGCCACCAACGGCGAGCGGAAGAAAGGGTATGCGGGGTCGTCAGAATGGACACCCGGGGACTGTACCGCATTGGCGGCACTGGATGGAACCCGCCCGTGCCCGGTCCACACCCGGCCCTGCTGGCGGTTCAGCCGCCAACAGGGCCGGAGGCGTCAGCCCATGCGGCGCGCGGCCTGCTGCTCCTGCTCGCGCTGTTCGGCACCCAGGTCGGCCACCAGCGCCGGGGCGGCGGCGGTGCGCTCCTGCTGGCGGTTGACCTCGGCCACCTGCTCGGTGCTCACGCTGAGCGGCTGCTGCCGGCCGGCCACCACGTCCACCTGCGCCAGGTGGCGGTGCACGGAGGTGAGGTCCTGGGTATCGACCGCGAACACGCGGGTGCGGTCCTCGCTCAGTACCACCCGCTCGATGCGCTCCAGGCCTTCCTGGGTGGCCTTGGCCGCCAGCGCACCGGCCAGCTGGTCGCTCTGCAGGTCGGGCAAGCGGTTATGGGCGGCATCGATGCCATGGACGCCGGACTGCGCCCCCTGGAACATGTGGTACTGCCTGTGGCCGGGATCGTTGATGCCGACCACCAGCGTGGCGGGCTCGGCGGCGACGGCCGCGTGCTTCTCCGCCGGGTGCTGGATGCGTTCGTGCTGTTCCAGCAGCGCGCGGGCCTGCGCCTCCTGTTTGATGAGCTCGGCGTCCAGGCTGGGAATGACGGTTTCCTTCATCCCGTGGCGCTGCACGGCCTCACCAAACGCCGGGCCGATGTTCTCGACCAAGCGCTTGGTCTCGATGATGTTGCCGATGTTCTGCGGCGTCAGCGCCGTGGGTACGTAGGTGGCGGCGGCGCCGCGAAGACCCGCCACTGCCCCGCCGACCGAGGCAAACACCGCCGGCGCCTGTGCCGTGGTGTTCTTGATGTGGTGCGCCGCAAAGTCATAGCCCTGGTCGACATAGGCGCCGGCCGTGGCATACCCATTCTGCAGCTTACCGGCCACCCATTGGCCGTTACGGTCGATGCTGTCGGCGGTGCGCTGGCCAGCGGCGCGGGCCGCATCGGCGTCCTCCCGGGCATCGCGAGTTGC
>DGIP01000141.1:1052-9325 GCA_002386405.1 Stenotrophomonas maltophilia | reverse complement strand
GTGGCGGATGAACAGAACCTGCAGCCGGTCTTGGAATCCGACGCGGGCGGGGCCACCTTGTAGCGATGGCCCTGCCGGTACCGCGTTGATGCGTTCCATTCCCGTTTCGATTGCCACCGTTGCCCTGTGCGGGCTGGCGCTGACCGCGTCGGCCGGCAGCGCTCGTGCGGCAACCACGCCGCCACCCCGCACGCTGCCGCCGGCCCAGCTGGCCGACATGCTGGCGCGCGCGGCGCCCAATGCGGACCGCAAGGTGCTGCAGCTGGCCGCCAACGCGATGACCTGCGCCCTGCGGCGGCCGGAGCTGGGCGTGGATCCGGGCCGCTTGAGCGTGATCGATTACTCGCGTCCGTCCACCGAACAGCGCATGTGGGTGTTCGACCTGGCCCACCAGAAGCTGCTGTTCGAGGAATGGGTCGCGCATGGCCGCAACAGCGGCGGCAACGCCACCGAACGCTTCTCCAACCGCGATGGCAGTTTCATGTCCAGCCTGGGCGCGTTCACCGCCAAGGAAACCTACATGGGCGGCAACGGCTATTCGCTGCGCCTGGAGGGACTGGAACCGGGCTTCAACGACAAGGCGCGCGACCGCGCCATCGTCATCCACGGTGCGCCGTACGTGAACCCGACCATCGCCCGGCTGCAGGGCCGGCTCGGCCGCAGCCTGGGCTGCCCGGCCGTGCGCCTGACCGTGGCGCGGCCGCTGATCGACAGCCTGCGCGGCGGCGCGATGGTGTTCGCCTACTACCCGGACAAAGAGTGGCTGGCGCGCTCGCAGCTGCTGGAAGCGGACTGCGGCGGCAAGCCCGGCTGAGGCACAATGGCGTCATGTCGACCGCCACCGCACTGAGCGCTGCCACGCGCGTCATTCCGAGCTTTGAATACCGCCGCGAACGCTGGCGGAATGGTCTTGGCTGGACGCGGGAAATCCTGCGCGTGCCGGACACCGATGCGTGGCAGGTACGGTTGTCGATTGCCGAGATCGAGCAGGATGCGGCGTTCTCGTCGTTCCCCGGCATCGACCGCGAACTGGTGCTGCTGCGCGGCGAAGGCCTGCGCCTGCGCTTTGCCGATGGCGCGCTGCATACGTTGCTGCCGCCGCACGATCGGCTGCGCTTTGCCGGCGAGGCGGAGATCCATGGCGAGCTGGTGGATGGGCTCACCCACGATTTCAACCTGATGTGGCGGCGTGACCAGCTCGATGCCGAACTGCTGCACCGCCCGCTGGTGGGCAACATGTTCTTCTTCACCGAGCCGGGAACGGCGTGGGCGATCCATCTGTTGGCGGGGCAGGCCGGGTTCGAGGGCGAGCCGGACCTGCCGCCGCTGCAGCAGGGCGATACCGCGTGGCTGGCGGCAGGACCGCGCCGGCGCTACGCATTGCGTGGTGGCGGTGAGCTGCTGGCGATCCGCCTGGACCAGCGCGGTCAATAAACGTCGCGGCGATAGCGGCCGGCGACGATCAGGGCTTCTTTTCCTTCGCGGCCCAGTGCCTGTTCGATCACCGCATCCACCGCCGGGGCCATGCCCTGCAGGCTGCCGCAGACCAGGATCGTGGCGCCGTCGCGGACCCACTGGCGCAATGTGTCCAGCTGCGCGAGCAGGCGGTCCTGCACGTAACGGTGCTCGCCGCCATCGCGGCTGAACACGGTATCCAGCCGCGCGATCATGCCGTCACCCTGCCAGCGCTGCAGGTCGTCCTTGAAGTAGAAATCATGCGCGGCGGTGCGTTCGCCGAACAGCAGCCAGTTGCGCCACGCACCACGCTCGGCCCGTGCCCGCAGGTGCGCGCGCAGCCCGGCAATGCCGGTGCCATTGCCGATCAGGATCAGCGGTGCGTCAAGCGCCGGTGCGTGGAAGTTCGGATTGCTGCGGAAGCGCAGGTCGATGCGCCCGCCCAGCGCCGCGTGATCGCACAGCCAGCCGCTGCCCAGCCCCGGCGTGCCATCCGGGCGCAGCAACCGGCGCAGCAGCAACAGCACCTCGCCTTCGGCCGGCATGCTGGCAATGGAATACTCACGGTGCGGAAGCGGCTTGAGCGCGGCCACGAGCGCCGCGTCATCGGCCGGCACCGCATCGGGCAACACCGGCAGGTGCGAGCGCGCCAGCCAATCGTGCAGCGGCTTCCCCTCGACCACGGCCGCGCCATCGCGTGCGTGCGTGGCCAGCCAGGCATCGACCTCGGCCGGGCTGTGCTGCGGCCCAACTTCCGCCACATCGCCGGCCTGCCACGCCGGCAGAACGCCATCGGCCGGCACCAGGCTCACCCGCCACGTCGCCGCGCCCGGGCTGCCGGGATTTTCCTGGCGGCGCGCGTGCAGCTGCCAGGGCTGGTACTGCGCCGGCGCCCAGTCGGGCAGCTCGGTGGCGTTCCCGCCCAGCTGGCCCAGCAACTGCTGCCAGTGGCGCAGCGCGGCCGGGTCGGCGTTGTCCACTTCCACCGTATCGAACAGCGGATGCGCGCCGTGCTGGCGCAGCCACGCATCGAGCTGGTGGCCGAACGCGCAGAAGTGCCCGTAGCTGCGGTCGCCCAAGGCCAGCACGCCGTAGTGCAGCTGCGGCAGTGCCAGATCCTGCGGCATCACCCGGCGCAGGAAGGGCAGGGTGTGGTCGGGCGGATCGCCTTCGCCGGTGGTGCTGGCGATCAGCAGCACCCGGGTGGTCTGCTGCAGCACTGCGGCGTCCACCTGGTGCAGGCCGCGCACGCGCACCGGCACGCCGGCCGCGCGCAAGACCTCGGCGCTGCGCTCGCACAGCTGCTGGGCGAACCCGGTCTGGCTGGCCCAGACCAGCAGCGTCGGTGCTTCGCCGGCGGCGCTGCCGGCATCGTCGCGGGTTCGGCCGCGCCACCACAGCAGTGCGCACAGCGCTGCGTAGGCGGCGAGGCTGCCTGCCGCCCAGCGCCAGTGCGAGGCCAGCGGCGCGCCCAGCCACCAGTCTTCCTGCAGGTGCAGGCGCAGCAGCCACCACGCCAGCACGGCCAGCAGCGCCATCACCAGCACATTGCCCACTACCGCGCGCGACGGGCCGCCTTTCATGCAGCGGCGTCCTGTTCGGTGAGCAGCGCGGCAAACGCCGTGCTCAGGTGTTCCTCGACGCCCTGCGCGCCCCGCGTGATGAAGCGTGCCGCCAGTCCCTGCGCATTGGCGAACGCAAGCCCGGGCGCAACACCCATCACGGTCAATGCGGTGGCCCAGCCATCGGCCTGCATGGCATCGCGCGCGACCACCGTCACTGCTGCGGCCGCGCTTCCCACCGGTGCGCCCACGCGCGGGTCCAGCGTGTGGCTGAACTGCGCACCGTCCTGGGTGTATTGATGCCAGCGGTCGCCCGACGTGGCCACGGCCAGGTTGTCGAGCGCCAGCACGCGCGGTGGATGCGCGAGTGCGGCTTCTTCTTCAGGGCCGGCTTCCACCAGCACGCGCCACGGCTGCCCATCGGGCTTGCGGCCCTGGCCGTGCAGCTCACCGCCTACTTCCACCAGTGCCGCATCGATCCCCTGGCCGCGCAGCCAGCGGCTCACCAGGTCCACCGCGAAGCCCTTGGCGATGGCCGAAAGATCCAGTTCCAGTCCGCCCGGCTGCAGCAGGCGGCCGTCCTGCCAGTGCAGCCGCTGCCAACCGCAGCGTGCCCGCGTGGCGGCCAGCAGGGCCGCATCGGGAACGCGTTGCGCGTGTGCGTGCGCACCGAACCCCCACAGGGCGACCAGCGGGCCGACCGTGGGGTCGAACGCCCCTTCGCTGCGCCGGGCGATATCGAGCGCGCAATCGATCACCTCGGCGAACAGGCCGGGCAGCGGCAGCGATGTGCCGGCCGCTGCGCGGTTGAACGCGGTGATGTCGCTGGCCGCTTCCCAGGTGCTCATCTGCGCCACCACCGCATCCAGCTGCGCCTGGATGCCCGCATGCAGCGGGTGCAGGTCGCGGCCGGGCGCGGTGGTCAGTTTGACCTGCCAGGTGGTGCCCATGGTGTGGCCACCGAGGCTGGCGATGTCGTGCAGGCTGGACATGGTTACAGCGGCAGCACTTCCAGCGTGGCGACGTAGTTCAGGCGGCGCGTCTTGGCCTGCTTGAGCGTGGTCTTCTTGTCCTCGCTGCTGGTTTCCAGCCAGTACATGCCGGCTTCGGGCCAGGTGACGGAGAACTCGCCCTTCTTGTCGCTGGTCACCTTGATCTCTTCCTGCGCGTTGCGGTAACGCGTACCGCCACGGGTGATCTCGAAGGCCAGGCCGGCGCGCGGCTTGCCGTCGACCAGCACGCGGAACGTCGCTTCTTCGCCGGCGGCCAGGTCGTTGGGGTGGCCCACGGCGACCAGCTCGATGCCCGACCTGGTCGGTGCGAGTGCGGTGGCGTTCGGGGTGCCATTGGTGACGAAGGTTTCGATGCGGTTGACCGACTGGCTCACTTGGAGCTTTTTGGCCTTCTTCGGCACTTCGGTGGCGAAGGTCGCCACGGTGCCGCGCCAGCGCTTGGGCTTGCCGTCTTCTTCCCAGCTGGCCGACAGGCCGTTGTTGACCGAGGCCAGGCGGTAGGTGCCCTGCTGGGTCAGCTCGACATCGAACACGCTGCGGAACTTGCCGGTGGAGGCGTTCTGCGGCTGCACGGTGGTGCCGTCCGGTGCGGTGATGACCAGGCTTTCCAGGCGCAGCGGCACGTGGTTGAAGTAGAACAGGTCGTTGGACACCGCCGCATCGACGGTGATCCACGGATGGTCACCGGCGATCACGGTCTGCGAGGGCTGCAGCCAGGCCTTGTGGGCCAGGGCGGAGAACGGAAGTGCGGCGGCCAGGGCGGCGGCTAGGACGAGCGAGCGCTTCATCAACAACTCCAGGTACAGGTTAAGGGTGCCCTCGACGGGGAGGGCAGTGGAACATCAGGGCTTGGACGACAGCGTGACCAGGCCCAGCTCGGTGCTGCCCTGGGCCTTGCCGGCCTGCGGCGCGGTGGCCGGCCAGGTGAAGGGAATCTTGACCAGCTCGCGGCCGCCGACTTCGCGTACCGCTTCCACCACCAGCGTGTAATTGCCCGGCGCCAGCGCCTTCAATGCCGGCTGCTTGTCGGTGAACGACAGCGCGTGGGTGCCGGCCGGCTTGGTCGGCCCGGTCACGCCGTCCACCGGCACCTTCAGCTCGCGGCCGCTCTTGCGCCACCACTGGCGCAGGTCGGGCAGCCACTTGGTGCCGTGGCCTTCGCTGTTGCCGGTCTGCTGGTACCAGACCGCCAGGTTGGCGGCGACCTTCTGGTCGGCCCCCTCCAGCCACACCGCCACATACGGGCGGTGGTACTCGGCCACGTTGAGCTTGGGCACCTCGACGTTGATGTCCAGGGTGGTGGCATAGGCCGGCGAGGTGGCCAGCAGGCCGCTCAGGGCGATGGTGAGGGTGACGCGCATGGGTGCGGCTCCGGGAAGGGGAAGGGCGAAGGAAGTCAGTGGATCAGGATCAGGGCGATCAGCAGCGGCACCATCAGGCCCAGCCCGACCAGCGGCCAGGTCATGCGGCGCTGGCGGGCATGCAGGTGCAGCAGGAACAGGCCGGTGATGCAGAACACCAGGCAGGCCACGGCGAACACATCCAGGAACCAGCCCCAGGCCGGGCCGGCATTGCGGCCCTTGTGCAGGTCGTTGAAGTAGGACACCCAGCCGCGCGAGGTGGCTTCGTATTCCACCGCGCCGCTTTCGCGGTCGATGCTCAACCAGGCGTCGCCGCCGGGGCTGGGCATGGAGAGATAGATTTCCTCGGCCGACCATTCCGCCGGGCGACGGCCGATGGAAATGCCCAGTTCGCGGTCCAGCCAGCGCACGGCCGGGCGGGGCACCGGTGCGTTGCCGTCGGTGCGGTCGCCCAGCTGGCCCAGCAGCTCGGCCGGCAGCTCCAGCTGGCGGTTGACCACCTGCGGCGTGGCCTCGATCTTCGCCGCATGGTTCAGCGTGATTCCCGTGGCGGCGAACAGCAGCATGCCGATCAGGCACACCGCCGAACTGATCCAGTGCCACTGGTGCAGGGTGCGCAGCCAGAAGCCACGGCTTTGCTGTTGCTGCACGGCAGAGGAGGGCGAAGGGGCGGCCACGGTCACGGAAGAGAGAGCGAATACCGAATTACACCATTGATGAGAATGGTTCGCAATTGTTGGTCGCGCGCCCGTCCGGTAGCGCCCGACCGTTGGTCGGGCGGCGGGCGGGCGTCAGAACTTCGCGTTCAACGAAATCCAGTAGCTCCGCCGCTGGTCCTTGGTCGCGTAATCGTCCACGCAGTTGTATTCGCTGTCGCTGATCAACACGCACGACTGCGAGACGAAATCCTTGTCGAACAGGTTGTTCACCCGTGCGTTCACGGTCAGCCACGGGTTGATGTTCCAGCTGCCGCCCAGGTGGAAGATCGTGTAGTCGTCGTAATACCGCACCTGCGACGAGCTCACCCCACCCACGTTGGAAACCAGCGTGTCGCGATAGCGGTCATACCGCCCCTCACCGATCAGCGACAGGCTCACCGCCTCGCTGACCTGCCAGTTCAGGCTCGCATTGGCCATGTGCCTGGCCGGCGTGGTGGTGCCGCCCACCGGCTTGCCCTTGTCCACGCCGCTGGTCTGCTCGGACTTCGTATAGGTGTAGTTGCCACGCAGCTGCAGGCTGTCCAGCAGGTCCACGTGCGCGGCCGCTTCCACGCCCCGCGTTTCAGCGGTATCGATGTTCACGCTCTGGCTGAAGGTGCTGTAGCCCAGCGCCGCCCAGCCCGGGCCGACATCCACGCAGTAGCCGCTGCCGGCCGGGGCCACTTCGCAGTTCGGGAAGGTGCCACCACTGGCGATCTTGTCGTCGAACTTGTTGAAGAACCCGGTGAGGTTGAAGCCCCAGCGCTCGCCTTCGTAGTAGCTGGCGATTTCATAGTTGGTGCTGGTTTCCGGCTGCAGGTTGGGCGACCCCACCAGCGGCAGCACGCCCTGGCCGCCGAAGCCGGTCACGCCGGGGAACAGCTGGTCCGGGCGCGGGGTCTTGTAGCCGGTGCTCACCCCGCCCTTGAAGGTCCACGCATCGCTGGCGTTCCACACCAGGTAGGCGCGCGGGCTGACGTGGCTGCCGAAGATGTTGTGGTCGTCGTAGCGCACGCCCACCGTGGCGGTCAGTGCATCGGTCAGCGCCCAGTTGTCTTCGGCGAACACCGACCACATGCGGTGCTTCTGCTTGACGTTGTCGCGGTACCCGGCGCCATCCATGCCGAACACCCCGTCCACCATGTCGGTGTCGGTGTACTGGCCGCCCACGGTCAGCTTGTGCGCGTCGAAGCTCATGTCCAGCATGGTGTCCAGCACGTAGCCTTCCAGCTCCATGGTGCGCAGTGGGCGTGGCAGGAAGGCCTCCAGGCGCGCCAGCTCGGTGGGGTTCAAGGCGGTCAGTGCATTGGTGCGGCCGGCGGCACAGTTGCTGGCCGCGCCGGTGCGCAGGCAGACATCGTTCCACAGCGTCTGCAGGTCGGCGCGTTCGTCCAGGGTCAGCGGCAGCGAGCGGCCCAGGTTGTTGCTCTTGGTGTGGGTCAGCGTGGTCTGCCAGGTGCCGAACGAATAGCGCCCTTGGTGGCTCAGTGCCAGCTGGTCGCGCTCGTAGCGCTGGTAGGCGGTGTAGCCCACGCGCGGCTGCACCACGCGGCGGGTGAGGGTGCCGGTGCCGTTCGGATTCGGAATGGTGGCATTGCCCACGCGCCACAGGCTGGCCAGGCTGTCCAGCGTGCCGGTCTGGCCTTGGCTGTTGTCATACTTCTGCCGCGACACGTCGTAATCCAGCGACAGGTCATGGTCGTCATTGATCGTGAAGCCCAGGCGCACGCCGGTGTTCCAGTTGGTGTTGGCCACCGCCTTGCCGCCGCCGCCGAAGCCGATGCTGCGCGCCCACAGGGTGCCGTCGGGCAGCGGCAGGTCGTCCCATTCCGGGTTCGACGCCTTGGCATCGTAGTAGCTGCCGCGCACGGCCAGCGCCACGCGGTCCTTCACCAGCGGGCCGGTGAGGTATACATCGGTGGTGCGCGCATCGCCGAACTGGTCGTCCTGCTGCACGGTGAAGCCCTGGGTGACCGAGCCGTGCCAGCTGTCCTGGTTGCGCCGGGTGATGATGTTGATGACGCCACCCATGGCGTCGGAGCCGTACAGCGTGGACATCGGGCCGCGCACCACTTCGATGCGCTCGATCGCATCCAGCGGCGGCAGGTAGGCGAACTGGCCGCCGCCGAAGTTGTTCGGGTACAGCTGGCCCACGTTGCTCTGGCGGCGGCCGTCGATCAGCAC
>DGIP01000141.1:651-837 GCA_002386405.1 Stenotrophomonas maltophilia | reverse complement strand
GCGGCGGCCGTCGATCAGCACCAGCGTGTATTCGGACGGCATGCCGCGCATGGAAATGGTGGCGCGGCCGTTCTTGTCGGTGGTTTCCATGCCCACGTCGATGCCTTCCACGTCGCGCAGCGCATCCACCAGGCTGGTATACGGGCGCTTGGCCAGTTCCTCGCGGCTGACCACGCTGATGCTGGC
>DGIP01000141.1:0-412 GCA_002386405.1 Stenotrophomonas maltophilia | reverse complement strand
GCTGACCACGCTGATGCTGGCCGGGGCGTCGGTGATCTTCTGTTCGAAGCCCGAGGCGGTGACCACCACCTGGTCCAGGGTCTTGGGGTCGCCCGCGACATCGCCGGCGGCGAAGGCGGGGCCGCTGAGCGCGCCCAGCAGGGCAACGCTCAACGAGCAGCGGGACAGGGACGTGCGACGACGATGGCGCTGGGCCATGGGAAGTACCTCGAAAAGGGGGCGAACGCGGGAACGCCGTGGCCGGCGGCCGCAGCGGAATCTTGAAATCGTCAGGAGCCTGCGGGGCAGGCAGCAGCGGTGCGCTCAGCGACGGTCGTGCAGGTGCAGCGACGCGGACGCGGGCGGGATCAGCCCTGCGGAGGGGCCTGGCCGCGCTGGACGCGCAACCCGGGGGGCGCCGGCAACGGCGTGG
>DGIP01000004.1 GCA_002386405.1 Stenotrophomonas maltophilia | reverse complement strand
AATCGGCTGGTTGTGCGCGATGCCCTGCAGCGCGCGTGGAGCGGGCAGCCGCTGTCGGCCGCGCTCGCCACGGATGCCGTGCCCGAACAAGGTCAGGTCGGCGTGTGGCTCGCCGATTCACCCCTGCCGGCCGCCTGGCAGGCCTGGGTGCAGGCCGGCGGCAGCGTGTTGGCTGTGTCGACCAAGGCCGCCACCGGTACGGGTACGACGGTGCTGCAGGATGCCGGCGGCAAGGCGGCGGTCATGCGGCATGCGCTCGGTCGTGGACAGGTGCTGCGTTTCACGGCCGCGCTGTCAGCCGATGCACTGCCGACCCTGCGTGAACCGTCCTTCCCGCGCCGCCTGCTGGAGCAGCTACATCCGTTGCCGCCGCCGCAACTGGCGCCTGCGCAGGCGCCGCTGACCGGTGCCACCCCGCCGCAGACGCAGCCGCGTGACCTGGCGGCATGGCTGCTGGTGCTGATCGTGCTGCTGTTCGCCCTGGAGCGCTGGATGGCCACGGCACCGCGACGCGGGGCGGGCGCATGAACCGCGTTCACCAGGCATGGCAGCGCGCGCGTCGCCGGCGGTGGTGGATCACCGCATTGCTGCTGGTGCCGCTGGCGCTGGCCCTCACCGCCATCGCGGCGCGGGTGGCGGGGATCAACCTCGGCTCCATCGTGCTGCTGGCCACCCTGCTGGTCGTCGCGGGTACGGCCACCTGGCGCGCGCGACGGCTGGACCGGCACTGGCTGGTACGCCAGCTGGACACGCATGCCATCGCGCAGGACAGCGCCGACCTGTTGTTCGCCGATACCGCCGCACTCAATCCCCTGCAGCAACGCCAGCACGCGCGCATCACCGCCGCGCTGCAGGCCGCGCCGCCGGAGCTGCGCGCGGCCTGGCCGAAGCGCTGGCTGGCCGTGGCGTGGTGTGGCGGAATGCTGGTGGCCGTGCTGGCCGTAGGCTGGCCTGCACCGGGCACGCCGCTGCCGAACCTTCCCGACCGTGCCACGCCTGCAGCCAGCGCTGCACAGCCGCCCAGCCTGCAGTCCTCCCGGCTGCAGATCCAGGCACCGGCCTACACCGGCCAGGCCCTGCGCACCCAGACCGCGCTCGATGCCAAGGTCGTGCAGGGCAGCGCGCTGGACTGGTCGCTGCGCTTCAGCGCACAGCCCGCGCTGGCCGCACTGCAGCTGCACGACGGCACCCGCATCGCGCTGCGCCGCGATGGCGAGGCGTGGGTGGCGCAGTGGAAGGCGGCCAAGCCCACGCTGTACCGCATCGTGACCGAGCCGGCGCTGACCACGCCGCGGCTGTACCGCCTGGATGTGGTGCCCGACCGACCGCCCAGCGTGCGCGTGATCGCGCCTGACCGCACCCTGGTCCTGGCCACGCCCGGCCAGCGCCAATGGACCCTGCAGTTCGAGGCCAGCGACGACTTCGGCGTGGCGGCCAACGCCGAACTGCACCTGACCCTGGCCCAGGGCAGCGGGGAGAACATCACCTTCCGCGAGCAGCGCATCGCGCTGGCCGGCACAGGCCCGGCCACCCAGCGCCGCTTCACGCGCACGCTGGACCTGGCCGCACTCGGCGCGGGGCCGGGCAACGATGTGATCGCGCAGCTGCAGGTGCGCGACAACCGCACCCCCACCGCGCAGACGGCGCAAAGCACCAGCCTGATCCTGCGCCTGCCCAGCGAAGAGCAGGTGCTGGGCACGGACCTGGAAGGCATGGTCAAGAAGACCCTGCCGGCGTACTTCCGCAGCCAGCGCCAGATCATCATCGACGCCGAAGCACTGATCAAACTGCGCCGCCAGCTGCCGGCCGAGGAATTCGTGAAGCGTTCCGACGCGATCGGCGTGGACCAGCGCATCCTGCGCCTGCGTTATGGGCAGTTCCTGGGCGAGGAAAGCGAAGGCGGTGCCAAGCCACCGCCGACCAGCGACAGCCTGCCCACCAGCGATACGCCCGCTGCGGAACACGATGAGGATCACGCACACGACACCGCCAGTGCGCAGGGCGGCCATGACGATCATGACCACGGCACGCCCCAGGCTGACAGCGCCCCGGTATTCGGCGCCGCCACCGACGTGCTCTCCGAATACGGCCACACCCACGACCATGCCGAAGCGGCCACGCTGCTGGATCCGCAGACCCGCGCGATCCTGAAGGCGGCACTGGACCAGATGTGGTCGTCGGAAGGCGAACTGCGCCAGGGCCGCCCCGAGCGCGCCCTGCCGTTCGCGTACAAGGCGCTGGGTTTCATCAAACAGGTGCAGCAGGCCGAGCGCATCTATCTGGCCCGGGTCGGACCCGAGCTGCCGCCGATCGACGAAAGCCGCCGCATGACCGGCGACCGCGCCGATCTCGGCAGCCGCGCCTCCACCATCACCCCCGTGGACGCACCGGATCCGGCCATCGTGGCGGTCTGGCAACAGTTGGCCGACACCCGCAGCACACCGGACCTCGACGCGCTGAGCCAGTGGCTGGGCCGCCATCAATCGCGGCTGTCGGATCCGCTCAGCCTCGCTGCGGCGGTCGAGGAACTGCGTCTCGCACCAGACTGCGTCCCCTGCCGCACCACGTTGCGCGCACAGCTGTGGCGCGCGTTGCAGCGACCGTTGCCGCAGCTGGAACGCCGCAGCGCACCGGACCCGATGGCGCAGCGCTACCTGGATGCCCTGGAGGGCACGCGATGAGCATGGCAGCATGGATCGCGATTTCCTTGGCCCTGATCACCCTCGCAGGCAGCGTACGCATCCTCCGCGTAGAGCCACGCCCTGCGTGGCTGCCTTCCCCCAGACGCACTGCATTGCTCGCATTGCAGGCCCTGTCCGCCCTGTTGCTCTACTTCACCCTCGTACCCCCACAGCGCAGCGTGGAAGCGGGCCAACTGACCGTACTGACCGCCAACGCCGCATCGGCAGGCACCGTGCCCGCCGGCGCAACCGTCATCGCGCTGCCGGAAGCAATGGCCAGTGCAGACACCATGCGTGCCCCCGACCTGGCCACCGCGCTGCGCCAGCATCCGGGCAGCACCGCGCTGCTGCTGGTCGGCGATGGACTGTCCGCGCGTGATCGCGATACCGGATTGCCGCTGCGTGTAACGCTGCAATCCCCTGCCGCGCCCCGCGGCTGGCTGGATCTTCAGCCGCCGGCGGTCACCGCACCCGGCGCGCTGTTCGAGGTTGCCGCACGTGCCGGCGGTGTCGACGGCGCGCGCGCCGAACTGCTCGACCCGGCCGGCGTGGTGGTCGACCGCGCGCCGCTTGACGCGCAGGGCAACGTGCGCCTGCACGGCAGCGCGCGCGCCGCCGGCCGCAGCGAATTCACCCTGCGCCTGCTCGACGCCCAGCAGCACGCCGTGGACAGCCTCCCGGTGCCGCTGCAGACCGTGGCGGCAACCCCACCGCGCGTGCTGATCCTTGCCGGCGCACCCGGCCCGGAACTGAAGTACCTGCGCCGCTGGGCCACCGATACCGGCCTGGCCGTGCAGGCCCAGGCCAGCGCCGGTGGCGGCGTCATGCTGGGCGATGCGCCGGTGGCCCTGAGCGCGGGCCGACTGGCCGCCACCGACGTGCTGGTGCTGGACGAACGCAGCTTGGCGGCCCTGGGCGCGGCGCAACGCACGCTGGTGCAGCAGGCACTGCGCGATGGCCTGGGCGTGGTGGTACGCAGCAGCGGTCCGCTCAACGATGCCACCCGCCAGGCATTGCGCAACTGGGGCATGCCGGTGAGCGGCGGCACCCGTGCAACACCGCTGCAGCTGCCGGCCGATCCGGAAGCGGCGCTGCTGCAGGCACGTCGTGGCCCGCAACGGCCGTCCACCGACAGCACCGCGTGGACAGACGAAGCCGACGCCACATCGCACGGCGCCGCGCCGCCCGCGCTGGAGCGGTTTGATGCGGGGGTGACCGGTGCGGATGCGTTGCTGGTCGACGCGAAGGGCAATGCTGTCGGCGGCTGGCGCAGCGTCAGTCGCGGCCGCATTGCCCTGCTCCCGGTGACCGACAGCTACCGGCTGGTCCTCTCCGGCCGCGACGACCGCTACGCAGAGCTGTGGTCGGGCGTGCTGGCCAAGGTGGCGCGTGCGCTGCCGGGGGCGCCTGCCGTTCGCCTGCAGTCGGCCACCCCATGGTCGGGCGAGCGCATGACCGTGTGCGAGGTGCCGCGCGGCACGCGTGTCCGCGATGCAGAAGGCCACACGGTCGCCCTGCAGGTCGACCCGGCCAGTGGCAGCCAGCAGTGCGCCGGCTACTGGCCGCAGCAGCCCGGCTGGCACCAGCTCCAACACGGCGACACCGTGCAGGCGTTCTACGTATTCGACCCGGCCAGCGCGCAACCGCTGTACCGCCAGCAGCTGCGTACGGCCACCGCCGACCGCCTGGCTGAAACGAACGCCGCCACAAGCGGAACGCCCGGCAAGGTCCCCGGCCCCCGCTGGCCCTGGCTGCTCGCCTTCATCGCCGTCGCCGGCCTGCTGTGGTGGCTTGAGCGGCGTCGACGGCCCGCCTCAGGTTGAACGCTTCCAGTCGGAAGCAGCGGGCGCCAACGAGATGATCCGCACGTCGTTTCCTTCGCGCGTGTATACGAGAACATGGCGGGTGCTTCTGCATACGTAGAGGCGCGTTCCCTTTAGAGGCCCTGGTCGCCAGGTTGCCACGCCGTCCAAGGCATCAGCTTCCTGCTCCATGTTCGCGTCCGCTTCCAATGCAGCGCGGTAGATCACAGGATCTTCGTGCTCCATCGCGCGGACAAATGCTGCATCAAGAAGTCGCTGGCGGTCCTCCAGTGCCGCAGGCGTCCACAGTACGCTCACCTTTTCCGGTCCTTCCGCCTCATCATTTCATCGAGCTGGGCCAGATGCCTGGCTTTGATGTCGTTCATGTGCGCCTTCGCGTCCGCGCTTGAAAGCGGCGCCCGGGTGTCAGCCAGCGCCTTTGCCGCGCCTTCGCGCAGAAACTCGGCATAGGCTGCGTCCTCATGGCTTTGCTTCAGCGCTGCAGTCCGATCTGGTCGCCGACGCGGTTCCTCGCGCTCGGAAAAGCCGCTCGCGTCTACCTGGTACCGATTGATGCCCAGCTCTCTGCGAAGCACTCGTACGGCGGCATCAAGTCCGGCAAACAGACGCGTGGCCCCAGCCTTGGTAGCCAGCGCACGTTCTCCAATTCCAAGCTTGAAGATGACGGCATATCCGCCAGCCTGTCCCACCAACAGGGTGTCGAAAACACTGCCGGCAGCGGCAAGTTCACGCGCGGTGGCGAGTTGTACTGTCTTCAACATGCCAGCCTCCCAATTAATCATTATTTGGGAATAGTATAACCATTGTTCGGGAATAACCTGAAGCGGCTCAGTCTGCCGACGCCGCCCCGCACTCCGCCTCCACCTCACAGAACTGCAGCGCGCGGCGCTGCTGGGCCGCATCCAGCTTCGGCGGCGGGCGCGCGATGGCCGCC
>DGIP01000252.1:10169-10352 GCA_002386405.1 Stenotrophomonas maltophilia | reverse complement strand
TCGCCCATCAGCGCCAGCAGGTCGACGATCTGGTCGGCGCGCACGCCGAACTTGTCCATTACCGTGGCATCCGAATCCATGCGGCTGCCGGTCATGGTGTTGACCAGCTCGATGCCCGGGCGGACCAGCTGGGCGAAGTCCTTGTCACCGGTGGAGATGGTGACCGTCATCCCGTCGCGGTGG
>DGIP01000252.1:0-9921 GCA_002386405.1 Stenotrophomonas maltophilia | reverse complement strand
GGCAGCAGCAGCGCCAGCGTGCCGATCACATCGTCGGCTTCCACGCCGGGAATGCGCAGGATGGTCAGGCCCAGCGCCTCGACGATCTGGCACATCGGCTCGATCTGCGGGCGCAGGTCGTCGGGCATCGGCGGCCGGTTGGCCTTGTAGTCGGCGTACAGGTCATCACGGAAGGTCTTGCCCGGCGCGTCGACCACGAAGGCCACGTACTCGGGTCGCTCCTTCAGGGTGGCGCGCAGCATGTTGACCACGCCGAACAGCGCGCCGGTGGGCTCACCGGCAGCGTTGGTCAGCGGCGGAAGCGCGTGGAACGCGCGATACAGGTAACTGGACCCGTCAATCAGGACTAATCGGCTCATGCGACGATTCTACGCGCCCCGCCGGGGCCATTCCCGGCACCGGCATCACCGGTCATCGGGCATAATCGAGACTCCCCCGACCCAGGAACCATGGCCCATGAAAACTCTGCTGCTGGCTGGCCTGCTCGTGTTGGCTGGTTGTGCGACCACCGGTGGTGCGGGCGTGCCCCCGGTCGATGTGAAGGGGGCCGATATCGCCAAGCGGGTCATGGACAACGGCGATGTGATCGAGGAATACCGGGTCAGTGGCCAGCTGCGCATGGTCAAGGTCACCCCGTCGCGTGGCGCGCCGTACTACATGTACGAAGGCAGCCAGCACAGCGGCGTGGACCGGAGCAAGGATGGCACCTCGCCGGTGTACTGGAAGCTCTACAGCTGGTGAGCAGGCCCTGCCGTACCCGATGACGACTCCTGAACGACGCAAGCCCATCGACCCCGCCGCCCTGCGTGCGGGGCTGAATGACGAGCAGCGCCAGGCCGTGGACACCCTGGAGCATTTCGGCTGGTCGCTGCGCTTCGTGCGCCGCCCGCTGTTCCGCGACCCGATCCCGGTGCTGTTCGACCGGGCCGGGGAACGCTACGTGGTGGTGCAGCCCGACGGCAGCCTGGACGAGTCGATGGCGTTGAAGCTGCGCCCGTAGATCACCGGATGACCAGCACCGGCACGGTGCTGCGTGCGAGCACTTCGGCGGTCTGGCTGCCGAGCAGCACCCGGGTCACGCCGCGGCGGCCGTGCGAGGTCATCACGATCAGGTCGCTGTTGCGCTCCATGGCCGTGTCGATGATGCCGTCGGCGGCATAGCGGTCCAGCACGTGCACTGTGGTGGCGCGCAGGCCCTGCGCCTCGCAGGCGGCCTTGGCAGGCGCCAGCACTTTCTCTGCGGTCTCTTCGCGGTCGGCTTTGTACTCGGGGCTGTTCATGTAGCCCACGCTCCAGCCCATGGCGTCATACATGCCGACGGCCCAGGGCTCGGAGACAGTGACGATATCGATTTCGGCGTTGAGGTCGCGGGCCAGTTCCAGCCCCTTGAGCAGGCCCTTTTCGGACAGCTCGGAGCCATCGGTGGCAATCAGGATCCGCTTGTACATGGCACGCTCCTTGGCAAAGGCAGTGGGGACACCATTGCACACCCGGCGTGGAGAGCATGCCTTGAGGCGGATCAATCCAGCGGGTCGGCGGCGGCGCCAGACAGGGCCTGCGCGGCCTTGATGACCTGGTACCGGACCTTCGCCGCGCGGTCGGGATCGGCCTGCACCCAGTCGGCGATCTGCACCGGATCGAACCGCGCCAGCAGGGCGTCGCGGCGGCGGAGCAGGTGTTCGGCCAGCTCGGCGGCCGTGGGCCACGCTGCCCCCGCCTCGCCAGGCAACCCCGGCCAGTGCCGCTGGATGACGGCGATGAGCGCAGGCACCGGCAGCAGTTCCAGGCGGTAGCCCATTTCGGCAAGCGCGTCCGCCACCGCAGGATCAAGAACGAGCGGTGGCCGGAACAGGGTGGCGATGCTCTCGGACTGGAACCCGTAGGGCCAGGCGTTGACGTCCTGAAGGGGCCCGGGATCGCCGCACATCGCATCGAAATGACCGACGTTGGCCATATATGCCAACGGAATCGGGAACAACGACGGCGGCCGCTGCGCGATGGCCACCGCCCGGCTGGCCGCTTTGGGCAGCATTACGCCCGTCTGCAGGTCGCGGAAGCCGAGCGGCCCGCAGGAGCCGAAATCCAGCGACATGCCCACCCGCACCCCGTCCCGGAGGGTGTAGCCGAAGTTCTCCAGCCGGTAGTTGAGCTGGTCCCAGTTGCACAGCCAGCGCGAGGCGACGAAATGACGCAGCTGTTCGCAGCGCAGGGGCGCCGGCAACAGGCGGTTCATCGCGTCCAGTGCGTTGAACCGGCGCTGGTCGTTGGCGGCGTGCTGTTGGGCGTCCTCGCCGCGCAGTGCCCACCACTCAACCCCGGCGTTGTTCGGCAGCTTGGCGTTGTCGGATACGGCCTGCGCATGGCTGGCCCGTAGCGCCTCGTAGGCGCTGCGCGCTGAAGGATCGGCCGCCGCGACCAGCGCCGCAGCCGCGTCACTGACCAGGAAGTCGCCCAGGTCCTGGAAATCCGCCTCGAAGCGTGAGCCGACATGCTGGGTACCGGTCGGCAGGCCCTCGACAGCCGCCACCAGCCCGGTGTCCGGAGCGACCAGCCCGGTGAGCTGGAACAGTTTGCCCAGCGTGACTTCCATGGCGCTGCAATGCGCGTCGGCGGTTGCCTTGACCCGCCAGCGCTCGGCCCCGCGTGTGACGATCACGGCGGGTTGGCTGCCGGGCCCGTGCCAGGGCCGGGTTGTGCAGTCGGCCAGGTCGAGCATCTGCGGCAGCTGGGTCGGCGCATTCTGTAGATGTGACAACGCCAACACGGGTAGCGACCCGCGGCGCGCGCGGGCGTCGTCGGGCATGCCGGCGAGGGACGGGAGCGAAGACGTCCGCTGGATCGCGTTGCTGATCAAGGCCCATGCCGGTGCTGGAGTGGGCTCGGACACTAACAGTGTTCCGCTCTCCCACCGCTCGGACTGGTTGCAAAGCTCAGTGCAGCAGCGGCGAACGCCGGCGCGGTGGGCGCGTCCGGGTCGCGAGGGCAGCCACCACCGCGACGGCCGCAGCGGTCACCCAGAAGCCCCAGCCCTGCAGCAGCAGGTCACGCGCGCCACTTGGCGGCGCGCAGCGCATCCGCAGCAGGTCCAGGCTGCCACCGCCGTCCAGGCAGGCGGCCACATGCTCGAACAGGGCCAGTACCGGTGCCGCCCAGCCCGCCGACAGCGTCAGCGCGACCAGTGCAGCCATCAGGTACGGGATTCCCTTGTTCATGTGTGTGCTCCCAGCAGACAGCGCCAGACTCTGGGCGCCTGCCCGGGACGCCACAAGGAGCACGCGACGAACCGTGTGAAATCCGGGATGAGTCGCGTTTCACCGGGAACGAAGCGGACGCGCCGGGGCGGGGATGACCGCTTCCGGCGCGGGCCAAGGTCGGGATCAGCGGCTGACCTGGACCCGCCAGCCCTGCCCCGCCGGCGCCCAGTCGAACTCCACCGGCAGGAACTTTTCAATCAGGCGTGCGTTGCTGGCCAGGTGCTCGCTGATCACATGGGTGGTGAAGCTGCCAGCACCGGCCAGCGCCATCGGCAGCAGCAGCTGGTCGGACAGGTGTTCGCCCACGCAGCCTTCGCCCTGCAGGTAGTGCTGCACCGCATCGGCCAGGCGCGCACCGACCTGCTCCGCCGACAGCCCACGTTCGCCGTGCCCGCTGAAGACTTCCACATGCGTGTCGTGGCGGACCTGCACCAGCGCCACATTGCCGGGCCCCAATGCCGGACGCACGACATGGACGTGACGCGGATGCGCTTCCACACCGAGGCGGTCGGCCAGTACCTGCAGTTCGCGTTGGCCGATGCTGGCCGGCAGGCCGGACATCAACACCTTGGCCTCCACCGACGCCAGCGCGCCGCGCGCGTCGAAGGCGATGTGCTTCAGCGTCGGGCACGGGGTCACCTGTACTTCCAGCATGCCGCCACCGGCAGGGTGGAACCCGTGCTGGCCCAGGGTGAAATCCACCGCCACGCCCATCTTCGCCAACGCCGGCAGGTAGGCATCGGCAATGAAGTCCGCGCTGGGTGCCAGTGGGTTGTGCGTGCCGCCTTCCAGGCGCAGCCGCGATGGCGACGCCGCCTGCCAGAGCGCAGGCAGCACCGTCTGCAGCACCAGCGTGGCCGAGCCTGCGCTGCCGGTGGCGAAATGATAGTCGCCACCCTGCACCGTGCCCGGCTCGAAGCGCAGCGCGGTCGCGCCAAGCTCCGCGCCGTGCACGGCGGCACTGCCCACTGCGGCCGCCGCGTTCACGGCGGTGAGGTGCTGGCGCATCAGTCCCGGGCGGCGACGGCGCCCGCGGATGTTCTGCATGCTGAAGCCGGTGCCGGTGCACAGGGCCAGCGTGAGTGCCGACCGCAGCAGCTGGCCTCCGCCTTCGGTTCCGTCCAGTTCGATCATGTCCATGTTCGTTTCCTTGTCCTTGCGGTAACTCAACCCTTCACGCAGACCACCTGGCGCAGGGTATGCACGATCTCCACCAGGTCACGCTGCGCCTCCATCACCGCCTCGATCGACTTGTAGGCCGCCGGCGACTCATCCACCACCTCCGCATCCTTGCGGCACTCCACGTGCGCGGTCGCCTTGGCATGGTCGTCCACGCTGATCAGCTTGCGCGCCTGGGTGCGGCTCATCACGCGCCCGGCGCCGTGGCTGCAGCTGTGGAAGCTTTCCCCGTTGCCCAGGCCGCGCACGATGAAGCTCTTGGCGCCCATGCTGCCCGGAATGATGCCCAGCTCCCCCTTGCGCGCGCTCACCGCGCCCTTGCGGGTCACGAACACGTCCTTGCCGTAGTGGTGCTCGCGGCTGACGTAGTTGTGGTGGCAGTTGACCGCCTCGGCCGCCGCCTCGAACGGCTTGGTGATCACCGTACGCGCCGCCGCCACCACGTTGCGCATCATGATCTCGCGGTTCATGCGTGCGAAGCGCTGCGCCCAGTCCACCGCGAACACATAGTCGCCGTAGTGCTGGCTGCCTTCCGGCAGGTAGGCAAGGTCCTGGTCAGGCAGGTTGATCATCCAGCGACGCATCTCCTGCTTGGCCAGTTCGATGAAGTAGGTACCAATGGCATTGCCCACCCCACGCGAACCAGAGTGCAGCATGAACCACACGCGCTGGTCCTGGTCCAGGCAGACTTCGACGAAGTGGTTGCCGGTACCGAGCGTACCCAGGTGCTTGAGGTTGTTGGTGTTCTTCAGCTTCGGGTGGCGCTCGCAGATCAGGGCGAAGTCCTGCACCAGCTGCGACCAGCCCTCGACCGCCAGTTCCGGCGGCGTATCCCAGCTGCCTTTGTCGCGCCCACGACCCACGCTGCGGCCATGCGGCACCGCGCGCTCGATGGCAGTACGCAGCCCCGCGAGGTTGTCGGGCAGGTCGCTGGCAGTGAGGGTGGTACGGGTAGCGATCATGCCGCAGCCGATGTCCACGCCAACGGCGGCCGGCACGATCGCGCCGATGGTCGGCACCACCGAACCCACCGTCGCGCCCTTGCCCAGGTGCACGTCGGGCATCACCGCGATCCAGCGGTGGATGAAGGGCAGGCGCGCGATGTTCTGCAGCTGCTCGCGTGCGGCATCTTCCAGCGGTACGCCGCGCGTCCACAGGCGGATCGGTACCGCGCCCGGCTCCTGGATGACATCGTGATTGTGAGTGGTGTGGTTCATGCGTTCGTCCTTTGCATCAAGAATAAGGTGCAGTGACAAGAAGGGCGGGAACTTTCCGGGGATCGAACCCGGGCCCGAAGGCAATCCATGTAGTTCCAGCAGCATTCACTGCGTGAAGCGGGTGCCGGCGCTGCGACAAAAGTGGGGGAACGTCCTGCTCTACCCCTGAGCTACCGTCGTGTTGCCACGACGAGCGGGATTCGAACCCGCGACCTGGAGCGTGAAAGGCTGTAGTTCCCCCGGCATTCGCACTGCCGGCATTGAAGCGATGATCGCTGGGCCCTGCCCGGCTGGCCCCATTGCCAGCCGGGCAATCCCTGGCGACGTCCTGTCGCCTTACAAGACCGTGTCCTGGATGCGCTGCACCCAGCCCGAGCCTGCGTCCTTCGCGATGGCGACCTGCCCGAGCAGGTCGAACACCGCATCACTGAATCCACCAATGTGCAGCACGTCCTCGCGCTGCACGGTCTGGCTGCTGGCCACCGGCTGCAGGTCGATGCAGACCAGCTGCGCCTGCGGGCAACGCTGCTTCAGCGTGGCCCACTCGCGCATGGTTTCCGTCGCCCCGTCGCGGCGGGTGTCGCGCCAGCTTTCGTTGTCCGACACCAGCACCAGCAGATCCACCTGCGCGCGCTGGGCATTGAGGTAACGCAGCGGCGCGCTGACCGCCGTGCCACCGCCATTGATGGCCAGCTGGCGGGCCAGGGTCATCACGCTGTCGCGCGGGTTCAGCCGGATCGGCCGCACCTCGGTGTCGAACGGCAGTACCTGTGCCTGGGGCTGTCCGCGCAACACGCACGCGGCAATCAACGCCGCCACGTCCACGCAGGTGACCGCGGTGGAGGCGCCCTTGCGGTAGCCGGTCACCGGCACCTGCATCGAGCCGGAAACGTCCACCGCCACCACCACCCGGCCCGGCAGCACCGGTACCGATGCCGTGGCGATCTCCATGGCGTCCTGCAACGCGTCCAGGATCGGCCGCGGCAGCCCGCCTGCGGCGCGGTAGGCCATCATCAGCTGGTACGGCAACACCCGGGCGCGGCGGACCTGTGCGGGATCGCGCAGCCGTGCGGCCACCACCTGCACCATTGCCTCGTCCTGGAACACCCCGTGCCGGGCGAACGTGTTGAGGTTCATGCGCAACGACTGCCACGTGGCATTGCGGGCCAGCATCGACCATTGGGCAACATCCAGCTCCAGCGTGCTGTAGTACTGGAACGGCAGGTCCGGCGGCATGCCAAGCGGCGCGCGCTTGAAGGCCTCATAGGCCTGCAGCAGCGGCGGCAGCCGCGACGGCTCGTACGGACGCCCCACCACCCAGGCATACAGCGCCTCACGCTCGGCATCGGCCGGCTTCGGGTGGACCATGCGGATGATGTCAGCCAGCGACGGCTGGTTGCCGATCGCGGCGCGTACCACGGTCTCCGCCGATGCCTGCTGCAACCACTGGCGCACCAGGCGCTTGGGCAGCGAGCCCAGCGACCGACGCCCCACCTGACCGCTGCGCATGATCTGCACGAACGTGCGCAGCTGGCGGCCGTTGTCCACCACCCTCGGGAACGCCGCCGCGAACGCCTCCGGGTCACGCAGGCTCAGCATGGCCAGCAGCAGCACCGGCATGTCCTTCATGTGCGCCACCTGGCGGGCGTACACCGCGGTGCGGGCCACGAAACGCGGTTCGACCTGTGCACTCAGCGCCAGCACCTGCTGCAGCTGCGCCTGGGCATCGCTGTAGAAGGTGCTGTTGAGGCAGCCGGTGCCCGCGTACAACGCCAGCGCCGCACGCGGGTCGCGGCGGTAGGCAATGCCGCCGGCGTCGTTGCGCGTGTCTGCCGGCGGCAGCACGGCGCTGCGTATCCGGGAGAACAGGGAGATGTTGGCCATGAGGTGAGGTCCTGGGCGGGAACAGCCCGCGTCGTGTCTTGCCAGGTATAGAGCAATGGCCGTGCCAACTTTCGCATGATGCGCCCAAGCTTTTGATTTATCGCGTTTTTGTTTACTTCATGGCTTCTTGAGCGCGAACCGGCACCGCCACATTGATATAGTTGGCGCGCGCAATGTATACGGACGTATAAATGAAAAAGCGGCAGGTAGTCTTTGGCATGCTCGGCACCCAGCTCGATGCCGGCACCGGCCCGGCGCGCTGGCAGAAATGGCGGCCCACGGTGGCCTTGGGGATGCACGAGGACTTCGTGCCGGACCGGATCGAGCTGCTGCTGGATGAGCGCCGCTTCGCCAAGCTGGCAGAACAGGTCTCCGAGGACCTGCAGCGCGTGGCCCCGTCCACCGAGGTGCGCCGGCATGACATCTACATGGCCGACCCGTGGGAGTTCGAGGGCGTGTATGCCTGCCTGCATGACCTGCTGGCCGGCTATCCGTTCGCGCCGGAGGAGGAGGACTACTTCATCCACATCACCACCGGCACCCACGTCAGCCAGATCTGCTGGTTCCTGCTGACCGAAAGCCGGCACTTTCCCGGCCGGCTGCTGCAGACCTCGCCACCGCGCAAACAGGCGGTGGGCGACCCCGGGACGTACGCGCTGATCGACCTGGACCTGTCGCGCTATGACCGCATCGCACAGCGTTTCGCCCAGCAGCAGCTGCACGACCGCGACCTGCTGAAGGGTGGTATCGCCACCCGCAACAGCGCGTTCAACCGGATGATCGAACAGATCGAAACGGTGGCCTCGCGCTCACGCGCCCCGATGCTGCTGATGGGGCCGACCGGCGCCGGCAAGAGCCAGCTGGCCAAGCGCGTGTTCGAGCTGAAGAAGCACAAGCACCAGCTGCCGGGCCGGTTCGTCGAGGTGAACTGCGCCACCCTGCGCGGCGACGGCGCGATGAGCACGCTGTTCGGGCACACCAAGGGCGCCTATACCGGCGCGTCCAGTGATCGCGCCGGCCTGCTGCGCTCGGCCCACCAGGGGCTGCTGTTCCTGGATGAGATCGGCGAACTGGGCCAGGACGAACAGGCGATGCTGCTGCGTGCGCTGGAAGAGAAGCGGTTCCTGCCGGTCGGCAGCGACCGCGAAGTGGAGAGCGACTTCCAGCTCATTGCCGGTACCAACCGCGACCTGCAGCAGGCCGTGCTCGCCGGCCGCTTCCGCGAGGACCTGCTGGCGCGCCTGAACCTGTGGACGTACCGGCTGCCGGGCCTTGCCCAGCGGCGCGAGGACATCGAACCCAACCTGGAGTTCGAGTTGGAGCGCTGGTCACGTGAACAGCACGAGCGGGTGCGCTTCAATGTCGAAGCGCGCACGCGCTACCTGGCGTTCGCCACCAGCCCGGAGGCCGAATGGCGTGGCAACTTCCGTGACCTCGGCGCATCGCTGATGCGGCTGGCCACGCTGGCCAACGCCGGCCGCATCCAGACCGAAGGCGTGGACGAGGAAATCGCGCGGCTGCGCGCGCAGTGGACCGACGACAGCGGGCTCTCGCCGCTGCATGCGCTGCTCGGCGAAGCGGTCAACGAACTGGATCGTTTCGACCGGGTCCAGCTCGAAGACGTGGTACGGGTCTGTGCCCGGGCAAGATCATTGTCGGCCGCCGGGCGCGAGCTGTTCGCGGTGTCACGCACCCAGCGGGCCAGCACCAATGATGCCGACCGCCTGCGCAAGTACCTGGCAAAGTTCGGGCTGGATTGGGAAACCGTGAGCGGACGTTCGCCTCAGGCGACCTGAACCACCCGCGCGCCCTGGCACAGCGGGTAGGTTGCCACCAGCTCGGCGATGCGCTCGCGCAGGGTCTCGAACGAGGCGCCGTACAGGTACAGCGCGGTTTCGCTCGGGCCCTGCCACCAGCTGCAGACTTCGCCATGGCCGTCGATGCGCTCGACGATCTGGTCGAACACGTAGTTCGAGTCGCACTGCTCGTAGACCTCGTCGGGCAGGTCGGTGCCATTGAGGTACAGGCCCAGGCCTTCGGTGATGCCGAACGATACATCGGCCTCGCCTTCGCGCTGGATCAGCGAGCCCTTCGGGGCGCCGAGCTGTTCGAGCAGTTCGATGACGGTCGGCAGCGCAGCCGGGTCGTGCAGCTGGATTTCCAGGTCGCCGTATTCCACTTCGCCTTCGTCGGTCAGCGCGGTGCCGCCGCCCATGATTTCGCCGATGCCTGCCGCTTCAAGCATCGCCTCGAGCGGGTCTTCGAACAGCTGCAGGCGGTGCTCGGGCTGGAGCCGGGCGTTGAGTTTGACGTTGATGGCGACGGGGGCGGTGGACATGGGGGTTCCCGAAATTTGGTGGGGAGATTGTAGAGCCACGCCCTGCGTG
>DGIP01000346.1:2608-2942 GCA_002386405.1 Stenotrophomonas maltophilia | reverse complement strand
CGCTGCTGCGCCAGTTCCTGCACGGGCAGCCGGACGGCCCGATCCCGTTCGATGCCGCGCCCCGCGCGAAGGTGGCCTGATGCCGTTCGTTGAAAGCACCCGTTCACTGGGCCGGGCTGGGCTGTTCTCGCTGACCGTGCTCCGTGGTTCGCTGCCGACCGCCGATTTCCTGGCCGAGCTGACCCGCGAGATCTACAAGGTGGGTGCGCGTTCGCTGCCGATCATCGCCGTCGGCGGTGCCTTCGTGGGCCTGGTGCTGACCCTGCAGGGCTACCGCACGCTGACCACGTTCGGCGCGGCCGATGCGCTGTCCACCCTGCTGGGCCTGTCGCTG
>DGIP01000346.1:1854-2474 GCA_002386405.1 Stenotrophomonas maltophilia | reverse complement strand
CCCTGCTGGGCCTGTCGCTGTACCGCGAACTGGCGCCGGTGCTGACCGCGCTGCTGTTCATTGGCCGCGCCGGCAGCTCGATTGCCGCCGAGCTGGGGCTGATGCGCGCCACCGACCAGATCAAGGCGCTGGAGCTGATGGCGATCGATCCGGTGGCCAAGGTGGTGGCGCCGCGCTTCTGGGCGGCGGTGCTGACCGTGCCATTGCTCACCGGCATCTTCTGCTCGCTGGCGATCAGCGCCAGCTACTTCGAGGCCGTGCACGTGCTGGGCCTGGACAACGGCGTGTTCTGGTCGGCGCTGAGCAACAGCGTGGACTTCTGGGACGATTTCGGCGTGGCAATGCTGAAGTCGGCCATTTTCGGCGGTACCGCCGCGCTGGTGGCGTCGTACGTGGGCTTCCACGCCGAGCCGACCATCGAGGGCACGTCGGTGGCCACCACCCGCGCGGTGGTGAACGCTTCGCTGCTGGTGCTGATGTTCAACTTCGTGCTGTCGGCCATGATGTTCCGCTGACCCGCACCCCCCTTTGATCAGATACGGTGAGATGAACATGGCCATCCGCGGTCCCAGACTCGAATTTTCCGTCGGCGCATTCCTGCTGCTGGCGCTGGCCTCGCT
>DGIP01000346.1:763-1645 GCA_002386405.1 Stenotrophomonas maltophilia | reverse complement strand
CGCTGGCCTCGCTGCTGGTGCTGGCGATGGCATCGACCAACCAGCGCTGGGGCTTCGGCAGCGAGGGCTATGAACTCAAGGCGCGCTTCACCCAGATCGGCCAGCTGCGCAAGCAGGCGCCGGTGAAGATCGGCGGCGTGGTGGTGGGCCAGGTGGGCAACATCGACCTGGACCCGACCCGCTTCGATTCGATCGTGACCCTGAAGCTGGACCCGAAGTTCAAGGATCTGCCGGCCGACACCTCCGCCGGCATATTCACCAGCGGTTTGCTCGGCGAAAGCTATATCGGACTGCAGCCGGGTGGTGACCCGGAGGTGCTCAAGTCCGGTGACGAGATTGTCTTCACCCAGCCGGCCGTGGACCTGATCCAGATGGTTGGCAAGTACATGTTCAGCGGCCCGGGCAATGCCGGCGCCGCTTCCCAGGAAGCTCCCGGCGCGGAAGCGCCGGCAACGGAACCGCAGAAATGAAAAAGACCCTGATCAAGGCGCTGCTCGCGTCGGCCCTGCTCGCCACCCTGCCCTCGCTGTCGTTCGCCCAGCCCGCACCGGCCGCCACCGCCGCCTCGCAGGGCGCTGGCACCGAAGTGCTGGCCGCCAGCACGCGCATCCTGTCCACCCTGCAACAGCGCAAGGCGGAATTCAGCAAGAACCCGGCCGCGCTGCGCAGCTACATCGACAGCGAACTCAACCGCACCTTCGACCGTGACTACGCAGCCCGCCTGGTGCTGGGTGCCAATGCGCGCGGTGCTTCCGACGCGGACGTGAAGCTGTTTGCCGATGCCATGGCCGACAACCTCATGCAGCGCTACGGTTCGGCCCTGCTGACCATCCAGGGCAAGCCCAGCTTCCGCCTGAAGGGCGAGCAGCCGCTGCCGGGCAA
>DGIP01000346.1:0-558 GCA_002386405.1 Stenotrophomonas maltophilia | reverse complement strand
GAGCAGCCGCTGCCGGGCAACCGTGGCGTCAAGGTATCCACCGAACTGCTGCGCGCCGGCAGCGAGTCCACCCCGGTGGAGTACATGATGCGCAACGTGAACGGCCAGTGGAAAATCTTCGACGTCAACATCGAAGGCATCTCCTACGTGCAGACCTTCCGTACCCAGTTCGACGCGCCGCTGCGCCAGAAGGGCATCAAGGCGGTGGCCAACGACCTGCGCAGCGGGTCCCTGCAGGCCGGGCCGGCCGGCAATGGCAAGTAACGCCACCGTGCAGCTGGACGGTCCGCGCGCCCGCATCACCGGCGTGCTGGACCGCGATGCGGTGGTCGCGCTGTGGCCCAAGCTGAAGGCGCTGCCTGACGCGGTGACCCAGCTCGACCTGACCGCCGTGGAACGTGTCGACAGCGCCGGCTTGGCGTTGTTGGCCGAGCTGTCCGCTCACGCCCGCGCCAACGGGCGTACGCTGGCCCTCAACGGCACGCCTGCCGGTTTCAACGAACTCAGCGCCGCCTACCGGCTGGCGCCGTCCCTGGATTTCAATGCCCCTTCTGCCGC
>DGIP01000247.1:1869-2667 GCA_002386405.1 Stenotrophomonas maltophilia | reverse complement strand
CCCAACCCGACCCCCGCCGCTGCTGCCGCGCCGCCCCCGGCAGCGCACAGCGCCGCCCCGAACCAGATCCTCGGTACCATCGCCGACCCGGATGCGGCCACGCTGGCGGTCTACCAGCGTGAACTGGCGACGCTGCTGGCCCAGCAGGACGGCGTGCTCAGCGCGTTCTGGCAGACCCGGCAGACGCTGGCGGTCAACCGCTCGGCCGAGATCGACGAGGTCTGGCCGCGCATCTGCACCCAGGTAAAGCGCTATCCGGCACTGCGCACGGTGCGCATCCAGCTCAATCCCCGCATCAACACCGACGAGCCGGTGCGCTGGCGCCAGTGCGCCACGTCGTAAGCTTCAGCGCGCGCCGGGCGCGAACCGGGCCACCAGG
Source organism: Stenotrophomonas maltophilia (assembly GCA_002386405.1). Taxonomy (GTDB): domain Bacteria; phylum Pseudomonadota; class Gammaproteobacteria; order Xanthomonadales; family Xanthomonadaceae; genus Stenotrophomonas; species Stenotrophomonas maltophilia_AD. The sequence continues at coordinate 2,288 of DGIP01000247.1, read as the reverse complement.
TCCCAGGCATCGCCCAGGAACATCTGCCGTACGCAGGTGATCGGCTGTTCGCCGCGCCAGGTGAGGCGGTCGATCACCAGGCACGCAGTGCCCTGCGGTACTTCCAACAGGGCCGCTGCTGCGGCATCGGCACCCCACGCACTGATCCGGTGCTGGGCACGGGTCCACGACACGTTCTGCAGCAGCCAGCTGCCCGGCGCGGTCGTGTTGAAATCCACGTCCAGCACTTCAGGCACCCCGACCGGGCTGATCAGCCGGTGTTCGAGCGCGAACGGCTTGCCATCGGCACGGTGCAGGCAGCGGATGGCCAGCAGCTTTTCGCCAGCGGACAACGCCATTTCTTCATCCACCTGCGTGTTCGGCGCGCGGTAGGCGCGGTCCAGCAGCTGGTAGCCGTACACATGGCCGCGCGCGCCCAC
>DGIP01000247.1:0-1651 GCA_002386405.1 Stenotrophomonas maltophilia | reverse complement strand
CACATGGCCGCGCGCGCCCACCGCCATGGCGATGTCGGGAATCTCCAGCGCCACCTGTTCCAGGTGCGGCGGCTGGCGCGCCACGAACGAGCCGGCGCGACGCCTGCGCTCGATCATGCCGCTCTCGGCCAGCGCGGTGAGCACCTTGTTGACGGTCATGCGCGAGCAGCCGTACTGCTCCATCAGCTCGTGCTCGTACGGAATGCGGAACCCCGGCGCCCATTCCCCACTCAGGATGCGGCTCTCGAGGTCGGCACGGATGCGCTGGTTGAGGGTTTCGGCTTTCTTGCCGGTCACGCGGGAATCCTGGTAGGGGGTGGCGGCCACGTTCAGTGCGCGGCAAGCACGCCGCGAAGGGCGTGGGCAAAGCGCGCTGCAACGGCGTCGCGCTGCAGGTGGCGGCCATGCCGTACCAGCTCGCGCCCCCCGCGCCAGACCGATCGGACGGCGCCATTACGGGCGGCGAACACCCAGCTGTCAAGCCACGCATCGTCTTCGCGCGCGATCAGCGCCGGGTGCTGCGGGTCCAGTTCCACCACGTCGGCCGGCGCACCGGGCTGCAGTCCCGTGCTCACGCCCAAGGCCTGCGCGGCGCCCTGCAGCGACTGTTCAAACAGCCAGCGCCCGCTGGAAACACCTTCCTGCGGCGCGAGCACGTTGCGCCCACGCAGCTGCAGGCGCTGCCCGTATTCGAGCAGGCGCAGCTCTTCGGCCGCGTCGATCAGCACGTTGGAATCCGAGCCCACCCCGAACCGGCCGCCGCCACGCGCGAAGGCCTGCATCGGGAACAGCCCGTCGCCCAGGTTGGCCTCGGTGATCGGGCACAGCCCGACCACCGCGCGGCTGGCCAGCATGCGCTGCACTTCGTCGGCATCCACGTGGGTGGCATGCACCAGGCACCAGCGTTCATCGACGGCGGCGTGTTCGTAGAGCCAGCGCACGGGGCGCAGCCCGCTCCAGGCCACGCAGGCATCGACCTCGCGGGTCTGTTCGGCGATATGGATGTGCACCGGGCCAGTGTTGAGCGGCAGCAGCGCCGCCAGCTCCTCGCCGGTCACCGCGCGCAGGCTGTGCGGTGCGATGCCCAGCACCGCGTCGTCCTGCCCACGCAGCGCATGGCGGCAGCCGTCGAGCAGCGCGGCGAACCCCTCCACGTCATGCAACAGGCGGCGCTGGGCCGGGTTCGGCGCGGCGCCGCCGAAATCGGCGTGCGCGTAGAACACCGGCAGCAGGGTCAGGCCGATCCCACTGCCCTGCGCTGCCGCGGCGATGCGCGCGGCCATCTCTGCGCGGTCGGCATACGGCGTGCCGTCCGGGTCATGGTGCAGGTAGTGGAACTCGCCCACGCGGGTGAAGCCGGATTCGAGCATCTCCACGTAGGCCTGTTCGGCGATCGCCTGCACCGCATCGGGCTGCAGGTGGGCCAGGAACCGGTACATCAGTTCGCGCCAGCTCCAGAAGCTGTCGCCGCTGCGCCCGCCGATTTCAGTCAGCCCGGCCATGCCGCGCTGGAAGGCGTGGCTGTGCAGGTTGCCCAGGCCGGGCAACGCAATCGCCAGCGCGGTGTCGCCGGGCTGCGCGGGCACGCCCGCGGTGACTGACTGCAGGGTGGCGCCGGCGCAGACGATGCGCACATCGCGCGCCCACCCCT
>DGIP01000145.1:3076-3261 GCA_002386405.1 Stenotrophomonas maltophilia | reverse complement strand
GTGCCGTGCCGGCGCGCGCCCTGGCCAACGCCGGCCCCCGCGTGGCCACCGCCCCGCAGGTGCTCAGCGGCCAGCAGTTCCAGCTGAGCATCGGCGAATCGCTGGCCAACTTCACCGGCCGCACCCGCCCGGCGATCACCGTCAACGGCAGCCTGCCCGCGCCGATCCTGCGCTGGCGCGAAGGC
>DGIP01000145.1:0-2895 GCA_002386405.1 Stenotrophomonas maltophilia | reverse complement strand
TCCATCCACTGGCACGGCATCCTGCTGCCGGCCAACATGGACGGCGTACCCGGCCTGAGCTTCAACGGCATCGCCCCGGGCGAGGCCTACCAGTACCGGTTCACCCTCAAGCAGTCCGGCACCTACTGGTACCACAGCCATTCCATGTTCCAGGAACAGGCCGGCCTGTACGGCGCACTGATCATCGACCCGCTGCAGCCGGCGCCGTACCGGTTCGACCGCGAGCACGTGATCCTGCTCTCGGACTGGACCGACATGGACCCCGGCGCGCTGTTCCGGCGCATGAAGAAGCTCGCCGAGCACGACAACTACTACAAGCGCACGCTGCCCGATTTCCTGCGCGACGTGCGCCGCGATGGCTGGAGCGCGGCCACTGCCGACCGCGGCATGTGGGGCCGGATGCGGATGACGCCCACCGACATCTCCGACATCAACGCCCACACCTACACCTACCTGCTCAACGGCACCGCGCCGGCCGGCAACTGGACCGGCCTGTTCCGCAGCGGCGAAAAGGTGCTGCTGCGCTTCATCAACGGCGGTTCGATGACCTACTTCGACGTGCGCATTCCCGGCCTGAAGATGACCGTGGTGGCCGCCGACGGGCAGTACATCCACCCGGTGAGCATCGATGAGTTCCGTATCGCACCGGCGGAAACCTTCGATGTGATCGTCGAACCCACTGGCCAGGATGCGTTCACCATCTTCTGCCAGGACATGGGCCGCACCGGCTACGCCGCCGGCACCCTGGCCGTGCGCCACGGACTGCAGGCGCCCATTCCCGCGCGCGACCCGCGCCCGCTGCTGACCATGAGCGACATGGGGCATGACATGGGTGCCATGGGCCACGACATGAAGGGCATGGAAGGCGGCTGCGGCGCGAACATGGGCCACGCCGGCCATGGCAGCGCCGGCAAGGCACCGCGCCACGCGCCGAGCGAGAACGGCAACCCGCTGATCGACATGCAGAGCTCGGCCACCGCGCCCAAGCTTGATGACCCCGGCATCGGCCTGCGCGACAACGGCCGCCAGGTACTCACCTATGGCGCCATGCGCAGCCTGTTCGAGGATCCCGATGGGCGCGAGCCGTCGCGCGAGGTCGAACTGCACCTCACCGGGCACATGGAAAAATTCAGCTGGTCGTTCGATGGCATTCCGTTTGCCAGCGCCGAACCGCTGCGCCTGAACTACGGCGAGCGCATGCGCATCGTGCTGGTCAACGACACCATGATGCAGCACCCCATCCACCTGCACGGCGTGTGGAGCGACCTGGAAAACGCCGACGGCGAATTCCAGCTGCGCAAGCACACCATCGACATGCCGCCCGGCACCCGCCGCAGCTACCGCGTGCGCGCCGACGCGCTGGGCCGCTGGGCCTACCACTGCCACCTGCTGTACCACATGGAAGCCGGGATGATGCGCGAAGTGAGGATCGAAGAATGAAGATGCTCACCCTTGCACTTCTGACCGCCACCGCAGGACCGGCGTGGGCGCAGTCGCACGCGCACGCACACACCGATGCAGCACCCGCGGCTGCACCGGCGGCGGTCGACCATTCGAAGATGGACCACTCGAAAATGGACCACTCGAAAATGGACCATTCAACGATGGACCATTCAACGATGGATCACTCGACCATGGATCACGCCGCCATGGGCCATGGCACCGCGCCGAGCGCACCGCGCGAACCCATTCCCGAGGTGACCGATGCCGACCGGGCGGCCGCCTTCCCACCCATCAACCATGATGCGATGGAGCACGCGCCCAACGTGCACAGCCTGCTGCTGATCAACCGTCTGGAGCACTGGGATGGCCAGCACGGCACCGGCCAAGCGTGGGAAGCCAGCGGCTGGGTCGGTGGCAACATCAACCGCCTGTGGCTGCGCAGCGAAGGCGAACGCAGCGGCGGGCGCACCGAATCGTCCGATCTCGAAGTGCTGTACGGGCGCAGCGTGTCGCCATGGTGGGACGTGCTGGTGGGCGTGAAGCAGGACTTCCGCCCGGCGGATTCGCGCACCTGGGCCGCGCTCGGCATCCAGGGGCTGGCCCCGTACAAGTTCGAAACCTCGGCGACGGCGTATGTCGGCGAAGGCGGCCAGCTGGCTGCCACCCTGGAGGTCGAGTACGAGCTGTTGCTCACCAACCGCCTGATCCTGCAGCCGCTGGTGGAGGCCACGCTCGCCGCCAAGGACGAACCCGAGCACGGCATGGGCTCCGGCCTGAACAAGGTCGAGGCAGGGTTGCGCCTGCGCTACGAGTTCAGCCGCCGCTTCGCGCCGTACATCGGCATCAGCCATGAGCGCCTGTTCGGCGACACGGCCGACTACCACCAAGCGGCGGGCGAGCACACCCGTGACACCCGCTGGGTGGCCGGCGTGCGGGTCTGGTTCTGATGGCACTGCAGATCCGCCGTGCAATGCCTGCCGATGCAGAGCGGCTCTCTGCATTGGCCATGGCCACCTACACCGAGACCTTCGGCGACTCGTATCCGCCGCAGGACCTGCATGACTTCCTCGACGCGCATTACTCACCCGCACCACAGCGTCGGGAGCTGGAAGATCCGCTCAGCGCCGCATGGCTGCTGTTCGATGGCGACCAGGCAATTGGCTATCTCGCGGCGGGGCCGAACAGCCTGGCCCATGCATTGGCGGCGGAAGGCGACATTGAACTGAAGCGGCTGTACGTGCTCGCCACCCATCAAGGTGGCGGGCACGGTGCCCAGTTGATGGACGCGTTCCTGGACTGGCTGGACCAGCCCCGGCGCCGCACGCTGTGGGTGGGCGTGTGGTCGGAGAACTTCGGCGCGCAGCGCTTCTACGCGCGCTACGGCTGTGTGCAGGTTGGCAGCTATGAATTCCCAGTGGGCGAAAGCCGCGACCTGGAATTCATCCTGCGCCG
>DGIP01000045.1 GCA_002386405.1 Stenotrophomonas maltophilia | reverse complement strand
TCCCTACAGGGGCTGCCCGCCGGCCTCCCTCGACAGATCGCGTGTGCGGTTGGAAAAGGCAGCCACGCAGGGCGTGGCTCTACGCAGCACCGCATGGAAATGATCGAAACTGCGTTTGATCTTCCATGGCCCCCGACCCTGATCGGGAGGGCCGGCGGGTGATGCATCAAACGAAGGCCGTTGACTTCGCTTGTGATCCAACCAAAAGAGACATGGACCCCACCATGAAACTGCTTGAAAACCTGTTCCAGCTCAAACAGCACGGCACCACCGTGCGCACCGAACTGCTGGCCGGGCTGACCACGTTCCTGACGATGTCCTACATCGTCTTCGTCAATCCCGACATCCTGTCCACCACCGGCATGGACCCGGGCGCCGTGTTCGTGGCCACCTGTCTTGCCGCCGCGCTGGGCTCGCTGGTGATGGCGTTCGCCGCCAACTTCCCCGTGGGCATGGCCCCCGGCATGGGCTTGAATGCGTTCTTCGCCTTCACCGTCGTGGGTGCCGCCGGCCTGCCGTGGCAACAGGCATTGGCCGCGGTGTTCATCTCCGGACTGGTGTTCCTGGCGCTGTCCCTGACCGGCGTGCGCGCCTGGCTGGTGGCCGGTATTCCCGCCTCGCTGCGCGCCTCCATCGTCGCCGGCATTGGCCTGTTCCTGGCCATCATCGCCCTGCAGAAGTCCGGCGTGATCATCGCCAACCCCGACACCCTGGTCGCGCTCGGGCCGCTCAACACCGCCCCGCCGCTGCTTGCCCTGGCCGGCTTCCTGCTGATCGCCATCCTCGAAGCACGCCGCGTGCGCGGTGCCATCCTGATCGGCATCCTTGCCGTCACCGGCGCCGCCTGGCTGCTGGGCGCCGTGCAGTACCAGGGCGTGATCTCGCTGCCGCCCAGCCTGGCCCCCACCTTCCTGCAGCTGGACCTGCCCGGCCTGCTGCACCACGACGGCGGCGCGCCGATTGCCGTGCTGCTGCAGGTGGTGCTGGTGTTCGTGCTGGTTGAAGTGTTCGATGCCACCGGCACCCTGTACGGCGTGGTCGGCCGTGCCGGCCTGCTCAAGCTGCCCGGCGCGCAGAAGCGCTTCGGGCGCGCCCTGCTGGCCGACAGCACCGCCATCGTCGCCGGCTCACTGCTTGGTACCAGCAGCACCACCGCCTTTGCCGAAAGCGCCTCCGGCGTGCAGGCCGGCGGCCGTACCGGGCTCACCGCCCTTGTCGTGGCCGCGTTGTTCCTGGCCGCCCTGCTGTTCTCGCCACTGGCCGGCATGGTGCCCGGCTATGCCACCGCACCGGCGCTGCTGTTCGTGGCCGGGCTGATGCTGCGCGAACTGGTGGATGTGGACTGGAACGACCTCACCGAATCGGTGCCAGCGGCACTGTGCGCGCTGGCGATGCCGTTCACCTATTCCATCGCGAATGGGTTGGCGTTCGGATTCATTGCCTATGCGGTGCTGAAAGCCGGTACCGGGCGCTGGCGCGAAGTGCATCCGGCAGTGTGGTTGGTGGCCGCGTTGTTCGTTGCCCGGTACGCGTTGGAGTAGGTAACGACCGTTGGTCGTTACGCTATTCCGGCGGGAGTTCGAATACTTGGCGCAGGTAGGCCAGGTAGCCCGGGTCGTCGCACATGCTCTTGCCCGGCGAATCGCTGAGCTTGGCCACCGGCTGGCCGTTGCAGCGGACCATCTTGATCACGATGTTGAGCGGGGTCGGGCCCAGGTCGTTGGTGAGGTGGGTGCCCACCCCGAACGCGACCTGGCAGCGGCCGCGGAAGTAATCGAACAGGCGCATCACCTTTTCGATGTTGAGCCCGTCGCTGAACACCAGCACCTTGCTGCGCGGGTCCACCCGGCGTTCCTTGAAGTGCGCCAGCATGCGGTCGCCCCAGCTGAAGGGGTCGCCTGAATCGTGGCGCACGCCATCGAACAGCTTGCAGAAATACATGTCGAAATCGCGCAGGAACGCATCCAGCCCGACCACGTCGGACAGTGCGATGCCCAGGTCGCCGCGATACTCGCGCGCCCACGACTCCAGCGCCGCCACCTGTGAATCGCGCAGCCGCGGGCCCAGCGCCTGGAACGCCTGCAGGTACTCGTGTGCCATCGTGCCGTGCGGGGTCATGCCGTACAGCCGCGCGAAATGCACGTTGCTGGTACCCACGAACTGGTCGCCCAGCGCATCGCGCATCATCGGCAGCATGCGGGCGTGCCAGTCGCGCGAGTAGCGGCGGCGGCTGCCGTAGTCGGCGATGCGGCACAGCTCGAAGCCCGGCGTATCGCGCAGCAGCGCGGTCTTGGCCTGCAGGCGGCGCTCGCCTTCGGCGAAATCGGGCGTGCTGGTGTTGCGGAACCAGACCTCGTTGATGATCGCCAGCAGCGGCACTTCGAACAGGATCGTGTGCAGCCACGGCCCGGTGATGTCCAGCTCGATCTCGCCCGGCACGGCCTGCGACGGGCGCAGGTCGATGTACTTGCGGTCCAGGTGGAACAGGCCGAGGAAGTCGGCGAAGTCCGGCTTCACGAAGCGCAGCCCGCGCATGTAATCCAGCTCTTCGGCGCTGAAGCGCAGCTGGCACAGGTGGTCGATTTCTTCGTTGATCTGGTCGATGAAGCTGGCCAGGTCGATGCCCGGCGTGCGGCACTTGAACCGGTACTGGACCTGCGCGCCGGGGTGCTGGTGCAGCACCGCCTGCATCATGGTGAATTTGTACAGGTCGGTGTCGAGCAGGGACTGGATGATCATGCGTTGGATTATGCGCCTGCCAGCATGTACCGACCAACGGTCGGTACCTACCGCATCGGGCCTCGCATCAGCGCCACCCGGATCATGCCCACGTCCCGGTAGGTACCGACCGTTGGTCGGTACGCGCCTCAGCGGCCGCGGAGCAACCTCGGCACCTGGGCCGCCGCATGCGCCCAGATCGCGCCCCATACCGCCGCCTGCACCAGCAGGTTGCGCCGCGGTGCCTCGAAGCGGCGGAAGTAGCGCCACAGGCCACGGTGCTTGTGCCATTCCACGAAGAACGGCCGGGAACGGCTGGACACGCCGCGCACATGCACCACCTGCAGGTCGTTGGCGATGGCCACCACCGCTCCGGCCTCCCGTGCGCGACGGCACAGGTCCAGGTCTTCGGCATGCAGGCGGTAGCCGGCATCCCAGCCGCCGATGCGGTCGAACAGCGCACGCGGCATCAGCAGCAGCGCCCCGGACAGCGCCGGAACCCTTTGCAGCACCTGCGACGGATCGGCCGGAAGGGCCAGCTTCGCGCCCTGCCCCGGGTGGCGCAGCATCGCGCCGAAATCGGGATCACGGCGGCGCACCGCCGCATCGGGCTGGCCCTGCTCGTCCACCTGCTCCACGCCCAGCACGCAGTCGCCCAGGGCCTGGCCGCGCGCGCGCAGCTGGGCCAGGGTGTCGGCGGCGACCATCAGGTCGGGGTTGATGAAGGCCAGCCACGGCGCCTGGCTGTCGGCCACGCCCTGGTTGTTGGCGGCGGCAAAGCCGGGATTGTCAGGATTGGCGATGAAGTGCAGCCGCGGATCCGCGCTGGCGTGGCGCTGCATGATCTCCAGCGTGCCGTCATCGGAATTGTTGTCGACCACCCGGATCTCGGCGACTTCGTCGGCCGCGCGCAACCGCGTCAGGCATTGGTCCAGGGTGCTGGCGCTCTGGTAGCTGACGATGATGACGGCAATGCAGGGATTCAAACAGGCGGCTCCGGAGCGGGTGCGGCGGGCGATCCGAACAGATCGCCCTGCGACCGGGGCATTATCGCCTGCTGGTGCAGGCGCTGCAGGTCCTGGCGCACCTGCAGCAGCGGGTCGCCCATCAGGAAACCGGCCAGCCGCGGCTGCCAGGTCGGCCAGCGCGTGCCCAGCGCCTCCAGGTCGCCGTCGTGCGCCTGCGCCTCACCGTCGCGCGCGACATAGGCATTGGCGCACAGCGCGTTGCGCCAGCCCAGGCCGGCCATGCGCAGGCTCAGGTCGATCAGCGCCGCGTTCCAGGAACCGTAGCTGTGCATGTCCAGGCCGCCGGCCTTGCGCCGCGCGTTGGCCCGCAGCAGCACCGCGTGGGTCACCGCCGAGGGCAGCTCGGGGTCCAGCGTCGGCAGGGCCGCACAGGCCTGCGCCATGGCGCCCAGATCGTCCGGCACCGGGTTGATCTCGCCCAGCCGTGGCCAGGCGGCGGTTTCGCCGGCATTGCACCACGGCGTGGCCGAACCGATCGAGGCATCCCGCGCAAAGCAGGCATCCAGCTGCTGCAGCCAGCCCGGCGCCGGCACCGCATCGGGCGCCAGCACCACCACGTCGCCGCCTTCGCAGGCGCGCAGCATTTCATCCAGGTGCGCCACTTCGCCAATGGCGCGGGCACGGCGGGTGTACTCGGCGCGCAGCGGCGTGTTCGCCAGCCAGTGTTCGATCACCGCCTGCGCACGCGGCCCGGCCTGGCCGTCGTCGGCCAGCCACACCGGGGTCTGCGCCGGCGTGCCCGCATCCAGCGCGGCCAGGCAGCGGTCCAGCGCGCTGTCATCGACCCCGATCGGCAGCAACACGATCGTTCCCATCCGTCCCCCTGTGTGCGGCGTCGTGACCGCAGCGTAGCAGGACTCAGCGCTTGGGGCGGGACGGGAACGGTTCCATGGCGCGGAAGCGGTTGCTGTATTCGTCGGTGAGGTTGCGCGACTCCTGCGCGTTGCGCACGATGGTCGGGGTGAGCAGCACGATCACTTCGGAGCGGTCGGTGTTCTGGGTCTTGCGGCCGAACAGCGCGCCGATCACCGGGATCCGGCTCAGGCCCGGCACGCCATTGGCGCCGTTCTCGTCGGAATTGGTGATCAGGCCGGCCAGCATGATGGTGTCGCCGCTCTGCACCGCCGCCTCGGTGGAAATCTTGCGGGTGTTGATCGGCGGGTTGCAGGTGGTGCGGGTGGGGTCGCAGCCAGCCGGGATGGCGCCGGCCGAGCTGACTTCCTGCACGATGTCCAGGAACACCACGCCATCGCGGGTGATGCGCGGGCGCACCTTCAGGATCACGCCGGTGTCCAGGTACTGCACCTGGCTGTAGGTGTTGTCGCCGCCCACGCCGGTGTTGACCGATACCGAGTTGATCGGGATCTGCGTGCCCACGTTGAGCGTGGCTTCGGCGTTGTTGCGCACGAAGATGGACGGGGTCTGCAGCAGGCGCAGGTTGCTCACCTTGTCCAGCGCGGTCACCACGGCGGCGGCGTTCTTGCCCAGGAAGGTCCAGCCCAGGCCGGTGTCGCCCACGCGGCCGGAGATGCTGCCCCAGATCGAACGCCCCAGCGCGCTGGGCAGGTCGATGCCGCTTTCGGTCTTGCCGGTGGCCACGGCCTGTTCGAAGAACCAGTTCACGCCGTAGGCGAGGTCGCCGGTCAGCGCCACTTCGGCGACCTGCGCTTCGATGTGCACCTGCATCGGCATCACGTCGAGCTTTTCGATGACTTCGCGGATC
>DGIP01000206.1 GCA_002386405.1 Stenotrophomonas maltophilia | reverse complement strand
GATGTTTCGCAAGAGCCTACACGGACGTATTCACGGCGCCCCCCGCAAACCCGCACCCGGCGCGGCCGGGCAGTGGAACCTGCAGAGATGCAGCTGTTAGCGCAGACCCTGAAACACACCATATGGCCAACTACGCCGACATACGGCAAACGGCCGCAGCCAACACCGCACAGCTCCCTGTTAATCTTGGTGCCTGGACTAACAAGAGTGTTGGCAATGAATCCATTGCGCTGGAATTTCCGCGCCCAGTTCCTGCTGGGGTTCCTGGTGTGTGCTGGCCTGCTGGGCTATGCGATCTTCCTGCAGCTGAAGATGGGGCTGGAGCCGTGCCCGCTGTGCATCTTCCAGCGCATCGCCTTCGCCGCGCTTGGGTTGCTGTTCCTGATCGGCGCGCTGCATGGCCCGCGGGATCGACCGGGGCGGATCACCTATGGCGTGCTGGCCTTCATTGCCGCCGCCGTAGGCATCGGCATTGCCGGGCGGCACGTGTACGTGCAGCTGCTGCCGCAGGACATGGGTTCGAGCTGCGGCCCGCCGCTGTCGTTCCTCAGCGAGACCATGGGGCCGTTTGAAGTGTTCCGTACCGTTCTTACCGGTACCGGCAACTGCGGCAACATTGACTGGCAGTTCCTGGGCCTGACCATGCCCATGTGGAGCCTGGTGTGGTTCACCCTGCTGGGCCTGTGGGCGCTGGTGGTGTCGTTCCGCCGTCCTGCCCGTCGTTACTGATCTTTCTTCTGCTGGTTTACTGGATATTCCGATGACTGCCTCCGACCGTGCCACCCCTTCCGCTTCGCTGCCGACCGACTGGTCGCCGGAGAGCTGGCGCGGCCGGCCCGCGCTGCAGATGCCGACCTATCCCGATCCGGTCGCGCTGGATGCCTCGCTGCATGAGCTCAAGCGGCTGCCGCCGCTGGTGACCTCGTGGGAGATCCTCTCGCTCAAGCAGCAGCTGGCCGACGCGCAGGAAGGCAAGCGCTTCCTGCTGCAGGGCGGCGATTGCGCCGAGAACTTCAGCGACTGCGAGTCCACCACCATCTCCAACCGGCTCAAGGTGCTGCTGCAGATGAGCCTGGTGCTCGTGCACGGCATGCGCAAGCCGGTGATCCGCGTCGGCCGGTTCGCCGGGCAGTATGCCAAGCCGCGTTCGGCCGATACCGAAACCCGCGATGGCGTGACCCTGCCCAGCTACCGGGGTGATGTGATCAATGCGCCCGAGTTCACCGAAGGCGCGCGCCTGCCCGATCCGCGCCGGATGCTGCAGGCACACGCGCATTCGGCCATGACCATGAACTTCGTGCGTGCGCTGATCGATGGCGGCTTCGCCGACCTGCACCATCCCGAGTACTGGAACCTGGAGTGGGTGCGGCATTCGCCGCTGGCCACTGATTACCAGAAGATGGTCTCGTCCATCGGCGATGCCGTGCGCTTCATGGAAACCCTGTCCGGCGCCCAGGTGTACAACCTCAACCGGATCGACTTCTATACCTCGCACGAAGCGCTGCTGCTGCCCTACGAGCAGGCGCTTACCCGCCAGGTGCCGCGCCAGCATGGTTGGCTCAACCTGAGCACGCATTACCCGTGGATCGGCATGCGCACCGCCGCCCTCGATGGCGCCCACGTGGAATACCTGCGCGGCGTGCGCAACCCCATCGCGATCAAGGTCGGCCCGTCCGTGCAGCCCGACCAGCTGCTGCGCCTGATCGACGTGCTCAATCCGGAAGACGAGCCCGGCCGCCTGAGTTTCATCCATCGCATGGGTGCGGCGCAGATCGCCGAGAAGCTGCCGCCGCTGCTGGATGCGGTCAAGCGCGATGGCCGCCGCGTGCTGTGGGTGTGCGATGCCATGCATGGCAATACCGAAAGCACCAGCAACGGCTACAAGACCCGTCGCTTCGACAACGTGCGCAGTGAAGTGGAGCTGTCCTTCGACCTGCACGCGGCCGCCGGCACGCGCCTGGGCGGCGTGCACCTGGAGCTGACCGGGGAGGATGTGACCGAGTGCACCGGGGGCGCGCGCGAGCTCACCGAGCGCGACCTGGAGCGTGCCTATCGCTCGTCGGTGGATCCGCGCCTGAACTACGAGCAGTCGCTGGAGATCGCCATGGCGATCGTGCGCAAGCACGGTGGCGCCGGCGTGTAACGTCGGCGTTATCCCACAGCCACGCAGGGCGTGGCTCTACATACTGATCATCGTCCTTCTGGCAGTGTGGTTCCCGTATTGAAACGATGCGGGAGCACGCATGCGGGTGGATTGGCAGGAAGCGGCTGCGTATCTGTGGCCGATCGGGATCGCGCTGGCGATCGGCATCACCGGCTGGTGGCTGCTGATGGCGCTGACCCGGCGCCTGAAAGGGCGTGACTACCGGCGCGCGCGCATCGCCCGCGTGATCAGCCGGCCGCTGGCATTCGCGTTGCCGATGCTGGTGCTGATTCCCGCACTGGAAGCCACCCCGCTGGACGGGCGCTGGCTGGACCAGTCGCTGCGCCTGCTGCATATCGGCCTGACCGCCTGCTTCATCTGGCTGCTGGTGCGCGCGGTGGCCGCCGGCGAGCAGGCGATCCTGCGCGACCACCCGATGGAAGTGGCCGACAACCTGGCCGCCCGCCGCATCCAGACCCAGACCCGCGTGCTCAGCCGCGTGCTGATGGGCGCCATCATCCTGGTCGGTGCCTCGATGGTGCTGCTGACCTTCCCGATGGTGCGCCAGATCGGCACCGCGCTGCTGGCCTCGGCCGGCATCATCGGCCTGGTCGCCGGCATCGCCGCCAAACCGGTGTTCGGCAACCTCATTGCCGGCCTGCAGATCGCGTTGACCCAGCCGATCCGGCTCGATGACGTGGTGATCGTCGAAGGCGAATGGGGGCGGGTGGAGGAGATCGGCAGCAGCTACGTCGTGGTGCGGATCTGGGACGAGCGGCGCATGGTGGTGCCGTTGACCTGGTTCATCGAAAACCCCTTCCAGAACTGGACCCGGCGCAGCGCCGACCTGCTGGGTACCGCGTTCCTGTGGCTGGACTATCGGGCGCCGATCGCGGCGATCCGCAGCGAGCTCGAGCGCATCTGCAAGGGCGAAGCGTTGTGGGATGGCCGCGTCTGCGTGACTCAGGTGACCGAAACCACCGACCACACCCTGCAGGTGCGCCTGCTGGTCAGCGCGCGCAATTCCGGCGATGCCTTCGACCTGCGCTGCATCGTGCGCGAACGCATGCTCGACTTCCTCGCCCGTGAACATCCGCAGGCGCTGCCACGCACCCGCGCCGAACTGCTCGAACGTCCCGATCCGCCGACGCGCACCCCGCGCTCGCAGCCCGCCGACGACGTGCGTTCACCCGGCGCAGAAGACGGCCCCCCGGCCGTGGTACCGGCCGAGGAACCCGCGCGGTGATGCGGCGCACGACCAACGGTCGTGCGCTACCGACGGTATCGGTGACCGGCATCATCGGCGGTAGGTACCGACCGTTGGTCGGTACGCGTTCGTTACGGGACCAACACCTGCGTTCCGAACCGCGGCGGGCGACGCGCGCGGGTGCGCTGCTCGTAGTCGTACGCCAGCTCGATCAGCTTCGGCTCGCTCCAGGCCGTACCCATGAACAACAGCCCCAGCGGCAGCCCGTTCACGTGCGCCATCGGCACGGTCAGGCTGGGATAGCCGGCGACGGCGGCCGCGCTGTAGCTGCCGCCCGGGAAGTCATCGCCCTGGCCGGTACGGATCGGCCAGGCGACGCCCGTGGTGGGCGCCACCAGCGCGTCCAGGCGCTCGGCCTTGAGCACCGCGTCGATCCCGTCGGGGCCGGCCAGGCGGCGCGCCTCGGTGCGTGCAGCGATGTATTCCGGGCTGCCCAGGCCGCCAGCCTGCGCGGCCGTTTCCATCAGGTCCTGCCCGAACAACACCATCTCCTTGTCGGCATGGGTGCGGTTGAAGGCGATGATCGCGTCCAGGTCGCGTACCGGGGCCTGGTGGCGGGCCAGGTAGCGCTGCATGCCGGCCTTGAACTCGTGCAGCAGCACCAGGCGTTCGGCGTCTTCCCACTGCCCTTCGGTAGGCAGCTCCACCGGCACCACCACGGCACCGGCATCGCGCAGCACGCCGATCGCGTGCTGCAGGGCAGGGGCCACGCCCGGCTGCTGGTCCAGCGGGCCGTGCAGGACGCCGATCCGGGCGCCACGCAGGCCGTCCGGATTCAGCCGTGCGGTGTAGTCATACACCGCCCGCCCGGGCATGGTCGCCGTGGCTGGGTCGGCGTCGTCGCGGCCGGCCATCGCGGTCAGCAGCGTGGCGGCATCGGCCACGCTGCGGGTGATGGGGCCGGCGGTGTCCTGGCTGAAGGAGATCGGTACGATGCCATCGCGGCTGACCAGGCCGACCGTCGGCTTGAGCCCGACCACGCCGTTCACCGCCGCCGGGCAGACGATGCTGCCGTCGGTCTCGGTCCCTACCGCGGCGGCCGCCAGGTTGGCGGCCACCGCCACCGCGCTGCCGCTGCTGGAGCCGCAGGGGTTGTGGCTGAGCCGGTACGGGTTGCGGGTCTGGCCGCCACGCGCGCTCCAGCCGGAGATTGACTGGCTGGAGCGGAAGTTCGCCCATTCGCTGAGATTGGTCTTGCCCAGGATGAGCGCGCCGGCTGCACGCAGCCGGCTGACCAGGAACGCGTCGTCGGGGCGGAACCCGGCCAGTGCCAGCGAGCCGGCGCTGGTGCCCATCGGGCGCGCCCCGATGTTGTCCTTGAGCAGCAGTGGAATGCCGTGCAGCGGGCCGCGCAGCTGCCCGCGGCGGCGTTCGGCGTCCAGTGCCGCCGCTTCCTTCAATGCATCCGGGTTGAGCTCCAGCACGGCGTTGAGGCGCGGACCAGTGCGGTCCAGCCGGGCAATCCGTTCCAGGTACGCGCGGGTCAGGGTGACGCTGTCCAGTTCGCCGGCCGTCATCGCCGCCTGCAGCTGGGCGATATCGGCTTCGGCATAGGCGAACGGCGTATCGCGCGGGGCCGCGGACGCGGCGGCATGGGCATGGTTGAACCAGGGCACGGGCGAGGGCGAGCAGCCGCCCAGCAGTGCGATGGCCAACACGAGCGATGTCAGTGGCGCGCGCATCTGTGTATCCCCGGAACCAGCGCTCAGGCTAACCAGCGCCGCGCACGCTTGGCAACTCACGCCGGCGGGTGGGCCGGGCCGTGGCGCTTGCGGATGTCGCGGGCGAGCACGCCGACCACGATGAGGTTGATCACCAGCACCGACCACGAGGCCCAGCCCGGGTGGCGGATGATCGCGAAAATGTCGAACGGCAGGTAGATGCCGGCGGTGACGCAGCCCAGCCAGGACGCCCAGGCTTTGGCGCGCCAGAGCCCCCAGGCCTCGAAGAGATGCAGGATGCCGTAGGCAACCATGGCCGCAGCGGCCAGGTGGACGGCATCGGGGCTGATCATGTTGAGCAGCGAGGGCAGGGTGCCGTGATCCGGGTCCAGGCTGAAACGCCGGATCAGGGCATTGACCCCATCACGCAGTGGCTGCGGGCCGAGCACTTCCAGCCCGGTAGCCGCCAACAGCGCCAGGACCGCCTTGCTGGCTTCCAGCAAGGCGATCAGGTGAAGCCCCGGATGCTTGTGAGGATCCGGGTTGTAGGGCGTGTCGGTCACGAGGGTCCGATCAGCCGCCGCGCGAGGCCTTCTTGCGGTCGCTTTCGGTCAGCCCCTTCTTGCGAAGGCGGATTTCCTTCGGGGTGATCTCGACCAGCTCGTCGTCTTCGATGAAGTCCAGGGCCTGTTCCAGCGAGTACTTGATGGCCGGGGTCAGCTGGATCGCATCGTCCTTGCCCGACGCGCGCATGTTGGTCAGCGGCTTGGTCTTGATCGCGTTGACGGTCAGGTCGTTGTCCTTGGAGTGGATACCGATCAGCTGGCCTTCGTACACGTTGTCGCCTTCAGCAGCGAACAGCTTGCCACGCTCCTGCAGCGGCCCCAGCGAGTAGGCGGGGGTGGCGCCCGGCGCGTTGGCGATCATCACGCCGTTCTGGCGCTTGGCGATGGCGCCCTGTTCCTTCGGGCCGTAATGGTCGAACACGTGGAACAGCAGGCCCGAACCCTGGGTCAGGGTCTTGAACTCGTTCTGGAAGCCGATCAGGCCACGGGCCGGGATCTGGTATTCCAGGCGCACACGGCCCTTGCCGTCCGGCTCCATGTTCTTCAGCTGGCCCTTGCGGGTGCCCAGCTTTTCCATGACGCCGCCCTGGTGCTGCTCTTCGATGTCCACCACCAGCTGTTCGATCGGCTCCATGGCCTGGCCGTCGATCTGCTTGATGATCACTTCCGGGCGCGAAACGGCCAGCTCGTAGCCTTCACGGCGCATGTTTTCGATCAGCACCGACAGGTGCAGTTCGCCACGGCCCGAGACCAGGAACTTGTCGGCGTCTTCCAGCTGTTCCACCTTCAGGGCCACGTTGTGGACCTGTTCGCGGTCCAGGCGGTCCTTGATCTGGCGGCTGGTCAGGAACTTGCCACCGGACAGGTCCTTGTTGCCGGCGAACGGCGAGTTGTTGACCTGGAAGGTCATCGAGATGGTCGGCTCGTCGACGGTCAGCGCCGGCAGTGCTTCCGGGGTGTCCGGGTGGCACAGGGTGTCGGAGATGGTCAGCTCCGCGATGCCCGAGATGGCGACGATGTCACCGGCTTCGGCGGTGTCCTGCTCGATGCGCTCCAGGCCCAGGAAGCCCAGCACCTGCGCGACCTTGCCGTTGCGCTTCTTGCCTTCACGGTCGATCACCGCGACCTGCATGTTCTTCTTCAGGGTACCGCGCTGGATGCGGCCGATGCCGATCACGCCCACGAAGTTGTTGTAATCCAGCTGGCTGATGCGCATCTGGAACGGACCTTCCGGGTCCACTTCCGGCTTCGGCGCGTGCTGCATGATCGCTTCGTACAGCGGGGTCATGTCGCCGTCGCGCACGCTGTCTTCCAGGCCGGCGTAGCCGTTCAGGGCCGAGGCGTAGACGATCGGGAAGTCGAGCTGCTCATTGGTGGCGCCGAGCTTGTCGAACAGGTCGAAGACCTGGTCGATCACCCAATCCGGACGCGAGCCCGGGCGGTCGACCTTGTTGACCACCACGATCGGCTTGAAGCCCATCGCGAAGGCCTTCTGGGTGACGAAGCGGGTCTGCGGCATCGGGCCGTCCATGGCGTCGACCAGGATCAGCACGGTGTCCACCATCGACAGCACGCGCTCCACTTCGCCGCCGAAGTCGGCGTGTCCGGGGGTGTCGACGATGTTGATGCGGTTCTTCACGCCGGTACGCTTGTCTTCCCAGGTGATGGCCGTGTTCTTGGCCAGGATCGTGATGCCACGCTCCTTTTCCTGGTCATTGCTGTCCATCACGCGCTCGGCGAGCACGGTGCGCTCGGACAGCGTGCCGGACTGCTTGAGCAGCTGGTCCACAAGGGTGGTCTTACCGTGGTCGACGTGGGCGACGATGGCGATGTTGCGAAGATTTTCGATAGACATGCGAAAGGGGGCCAGTCGGCGCCGGATTTGGAAAAAGAAGTCCATCATTATACGGCTTTGCCGGCCAAACGCGAAAAGAACCTTTGGCCTATTCAGGCACCGACCTCCCGGGCCGGGTCTGCGGGTTCCTGAGGGGCTGCCAACGGCGGGTGCTACCGGGCCTGTTCGACCATGGTCAGGCGGGTCCCGGTCGCGTGCGCGGTGTATCCTTATGGGCTGACGACAACCCCCGTAATCCAAGGATCCTCATGTCCCTCATCGCCACTTTCGACACCACCCAGGGCCCGATCAAGGTCGAGCTGTTCGCCGACAAGGCGCCGCTGACCGTGGCCAACTTCGTGAACCTGGTCAAGAACGGCTTCTATGACGGCCTGATCTTCCACCGCGTGATCCCCGATTTCATGATCCAGGGCGGTTGCCCCAAGGGTCAGGGCACCGGCGGCCCGGGCTACAAGTTCGAAGACGAGAAGAACGGCGTGAAGCACCAGGTCGGTTCGCTGTCCATGGCCAATGCCGGCCCGAACACCAACGGCAGCCAGTTCTTCATCACCCACATCAAGACCGACTGGCTGGACGGCAAGCACACCGTGTTCGGCCAGGTGCTGGATGGCCAGGCCATCGTGGATTCGGTCAAGCAGGGTGACGTGATCCATTCGATCACCCTGGAAGGCGACACCGACGCCGTGCTGGCCGCCCAGGCCGACCGCGTGGCCGAGTGGAACAAGCTGATCCCGGCCAAGTAATTCCCTTTCAACGGCCTCCCTCGCGGGAGGCCGTTGCGCATTTCCGGCCGCCCCGCCAGGTCTCTCCCCGCCCGGTGGCCACTCCCACACAGCTTCTTAGCAGAGGAAATCCCCATGAAAGCACCTGTTCGTGTTGCCGTGACCGGCGCCGCCGGCCAGATCGGCTACGCCCTGCTGTTCCGCATCGCCTCCGGCGAAATGCTGGGCAAGGACCAGCCGGTCATCCTGCAGCTGCTCGAGCTGCCGGTCGACAAGGCCCAGGCCGCCCTGCGCGGCGTGATGATGGAACTGGAAGACTGCGCGTTCCCGCTGCTGGCCGGCATGGTCGGCACCGATGACGCCGAAGTGGCGTTCAAGGACGCCGACATCGCCCTGCTGGTCGGCGCGCGTCCGCGCGGCCCGGGCATGGAGCGCAAGGACCTGCTGCTGGAAAACGCCAAGATCTTCACCGCGCAGGGCGCGGCGCTGAACAAGGTGGCCAGCCGCAATGTGAAGGTGCTGGTGGTCGGCAACCCGGCCAACACCAATGCCTACATCGCCATGAAGTCGGCGCCGGACCTGAACCCGCGCAACTTCACCGCCATGCTGCGCCTGGACCACAACCGTGCGCTGAGCCAGCTGTCGTCCAAGCTGGGCAAGCCGGTCGGTGGCATGGAGAAGCTGGTGGTGTGGGGCAACCACAGCCCGACCATGTACCCGGACTACCGTTTCGCCACCGCCGATGGTGCGTCGATCGCCGATGCGATCAACGACCAGGAATGGAACGCCAACACCTTCATCCCGACCGTGGGCAAGCGCGGCGCGGCGATCATCGAAGCCCGTGGTTCGTCC
Organism: Stenotrophomonas maltophilia; assembly: GCA_002386405.1. GTDB lineage: Bacteria > Pseudomonadota > Gammaproteobacteria > Xanthomonadales > Xanthomonadaceae > Stenotrophomonas > Stenotrophomonas maltophilia_AD. The sequence continues at coordinate 335 of DGIP01000206.1, read as the reverse complement.
TCGGCTGCCTCGGCCGCCAATGCCGCCATCGACCACGTGCGCGACTGGGTGCTGGGCAGCAACGGCAAGTGGGTCACCATGGGCGTGCCGTCCGACGGTTCCTACGGCATTCCGGAAGGCGTGATCTTCGGCTTTGCGGTGACCACCGAAAACGGTGAGTACACCCTGGTCAAGGACCTGCCGGTCGACGACTTCAGCCAGAAGTACATCGACAAGACCCTGGCCGAGCTGGAAGAAGAGCGCGCCGGCGTGGCCCACCTGCTTGGTTGATTGCCTGCGTGGGTTGAAAAAACGCCGGGCTTGCCCGGCGTTTTTTTTTCTTCGATCACCTTCAC
>DGIP01000331.1:3929-4333 GCA_002386405.1 Stenotrophomonas maltophilia | reverse complement strand
ATGAACTGGCGCGCCTTGGCCACCGTTGCCGCCGTGTCGTGCGCCTGGTCGGCGTCGACTTCGGTGGACACACGGCCCGGTACCAGCGTGCTCAGCAGCGTGCCCACGCCCACGGTGAGGCGGTCGGCCACGGCATGCACGATGGTTTCGCGCTCGCCCGCCTGCGTGCGGCCCCAGGCCAGTTCGCGCTCGATCAGCTCGGCGTAGACCGGCAGGTCGAGCGCCTTCTTGACCAGCGTGGGATTGGTCGTGCAGTCAACCGGCTTCAGGCGCTTGATCGCCTCGTAGTCGCCGGTATCGGCCACGACCACGGACAGGTCGCGCAGCTGCGAAAGTTTGGACGGGGTTGCGGTGCTCATTGCGGCTCCTGGAACGTTACCTGGGCCCTGCGCGGTGCGCGGCAG
>DGIP01000331.1:1396-3759 GCA_002386405.1 Stenotrophomonas maltophilia | reverse complement strand
CCCTGCGCGGTGCGCGGCAGGGACGATCAAATCTTGGGGTTGTGGACGGCCTTCACCCGCAGGCGCAGCTTGCGGCCGCCAGGTGCATCCCAGTCCATGGACTGGCCAACGGCCAGGCCCAGCAGTGCGGTGCCCACCGGTGCGAGGATGGAGACCTTGCCCTGGTCGACATCGGCTTCGCGCGGGTAGACCAGCGTCAGCTCGTGCTTGTCGCCGTGCAGCTCATCTTCGCATTCCACCCGCGAATGCATCATGACCACGCCTTCGGGCATCTGTTCCGGCGCCACCACGGTCGCACGGTTCAGTTCCTCGGCCAGGGCCAGCGCCGCAGGCGTCTTGGCCACGGCGGGCGATTCGAGCATGGCCTCGAGACGGTCCATGTCGTGGCTGGAAACGGTGATGGAAGGCGGCAGGCCGCTGGCGGTGGACATCTGATACTCCTTGATTATGGAAAACCCATGCAAAAAGGCGGCGCCTGCTGGCACCGCCTTTCCCTATTGTGCTGCCTATCCGCGGCGGATGCGACCCGGGCCCGCGGCGCGCCGGCATGGCCGGTTCAGCGTGACCGTCAGGCCCGCGCCTGGAGCGGGGGCGGCCGGTCCGCGGCGCCGTCGGCGGGGTCCAGCATGAACAACGCCTCGGGCAGCCGCTTGAACTGCTCGGCCAGCTGTTCCAGGAACCCGGTCATGGCCGAGCTGCGCCGCCACACCATGGCAATACGCCGGCTGGGGCGGTCATCGCCCTCGAAATCGAGCAGGCGGATGTTGTCCGAGCGCGGCACCGGCGGCTTCACCGACAGCGTGGGCAGCAGGGTGATGCCGACGTCGGCCGCGACCATCTGGCGCAGCGTCTCCAAGCTGGTGGCGCGGAATTCGGATTTCTCGTTGGCGCCGAACAGCCGGCACACCGCCAGTGCCTGGTCGCGCAGGCAGTGCCCGTCTTCGAGCAGCAGCAGCTTCTGCGTGGAGAGTTCCTGCACGTCCAGGTGCAGGCGGCGCGCCAGCGGGTGCTGGCCGGAGACGGCCAGCAGGAACGGTTCCTCGAACAGGAACTCGGCGTGCAGCTGGTCGTCGTCCAGGGGCAGCGCCAACAGCGCCGCATCCAGCCGGCCGTCGCGCAGCCGGTGCAGCAGCTCGTCGCTTTTTTCTTCTACCAGCAGCAGTTCCAGTTGCGGGAACCGGCCGCGGATGTTGGGGATGACGTGCGGCAGCAGGTAGGGGCCCAACGTGGGGAAGATGCCCAGCCGGACCGTGCCCGCTTCGGGGTCGCGGCTGCGCCGCGCCGCTTCCTTCAATTGTTCGATTTCGCCCATGATCGAGCGCGCGCGGGCGGCCGCTTCCAGCCCGGCCGGGGTCAGCATCACCTTGCGCGGGGAGCGCTCCACCAGCTGCAGGCCCAGCTCATCCTCGAGCTTGCGGATCTGGGTCGAGAGCGTGGGCTGGCTGACGAAGCACGACGCCGCCGCTCGACCAAAGTGGCGATGGTCAGCCAACGCCACCAGATATTTCAGATCACGTAGGTTCATTTCCTTGTACCTCTAGACGGTAATGGACCGGGCGATGGCGTGGTTTCCCCAGCAGGTAAAAAAGGTTCCCCGCAAGCGGGGAACCGGACGTTTCAGGCAGCTTCGGCGACGGCGCCGCTGCTCTTGGGAACGGTAGTGCGGATCAGGTGGTCAAAGGCGCTCAGCGCGGCCGTCGAACCGGCGCCCATGGCGATGATGATCTGCTTGTAGGGTACGGTTGTGCAATCGCCTGCGGCAAACACGCCCGGAACACTGGTCTGGCCGCGGTCGTCAATGACCACTTCGCCGCGCGGCGACAGCGCCACCGCATCCTTCAGCCACTCCGTATTGGGCAATAGCCCGATCTGCACGAAGATGCCTTCCAGCTCCACCCGGTGGGCATCGCCACCGACGCGGTCCTTGTAGACCAGGCCGTTGACCTTCTGGCCATCGCCCAGCACTTCCTGGGTGAGCGCGCTGGTGATGATGGTGACATTGCCCAGGCTGCGCAGCTTCTTCTGCAGGACCTCATCGGCGCGGAGTTTGTCGTCGAACTCCAGAAGGGTCACATGCGTCACGATGCCGGCCAGGTCGATCGCCGCTTCCACCCCGGAATTGCCGCCGCCGATCACCGCCACGCGCTTGCCCTTGAACAACGGGCCGTCGCAATGCGGGCAGTAGGCCACGCCCTTGTTGCGGTACTGGTCTTCGCCGGGCACGTTCATCTGGCGCCAGCGCGCACCGGTGGACAGGATCACCGAACGCGACTTCAGCGACGCGCCGTTTTCCAGCTTGATCTCGACCAGGCCATCGTCGCCGGCCGGCACCAGGCCGCTGGCGCGCTGCAGGTTCATGATGT
>DGIP01000331.1:722-1197 GCA_002386405.1 Stenotrophomonas maltophilia | reverse complement strand
GCGCTGCAGGTTCATGATGTCCACGTCGTACTCGCGTACGTGCTGTTCCAGCGCCATCGCCAGCTTCGGACCTTCGGTTTCCTTGACCGAGATGAAGTTCTCGATCGCCATGGTGTCCAGCACCTGGCCACCGAAACGTTCGGCCGCCACGCCGGTACGGATGCCCTTGCGCGCGGCGTAGATCGCCGCAGCGGCGCCGGCCGGACCGCCGCCGATCACCAGCACGTCATAGGGCGCCTTGGCGGCGATCTTCGCCGCATCGCGCTTGGCCGAACCGGTGTCCAGCTTGGCCACGATCTGCTCCAGGCTCATGCGGCCCTGGTCGAACACTTCGCCGTTGAGGTACACGGTGGGGACGGACATGATCTGGCGCGCCTCGACCTCGGCCGGGAACAGGCCGCCGTCGATCGCCACGTGCTGGATGCGCGGGTTCAGCACCGCGGCCAGGTTCAGTGCCTGGACCACGTCCGGGCAG
>DGIP01000331.1:0-442 GCA_002386405.1 Stenotrophomonas maltophilia | reverse complement strand
CGAGGTGAATTCGTGGCCCATCGGCAGGCCAGCGAAGGCCAGGTGGATGTCCTGGCCCGGCGTGGTCAGCGCGAAGGACGGGGTGCGCTCGGCGCCGTCGCGGCGCACGTCCAGGGTGATCTGGCTGGACAGGCTGACCAGGGTTTCGAGCAGTTCCAGCATCTCCTGCGACTTGGCGCCGTCATCGGCGTGCGCGGTGATCTGGATCGGCCGGGTGACGCGTTCCAGGTAGGTCTTCAGCTGGGACTGGAGGTTGGCATCCAACATCGAAAAACTCCTTGATTCAGGCAAAGGAACTGCGTCGACGTACCGCTACGGTACATCTGGGCGGCGTAGGGGTGAACCGAAGCGGGCGCGGGCGCACCGGCTTGGATTCACCCCCACTCCCGTCGCAACGGGAATGGGGATGAGGCGTTGCTTTAGATCTTGCCGACCAGGTCCA
>DGIP01000332.1:1216-3993 GCA_002386405.1 Stenotrophomonas maltophilia | reverse complement strand
TGCTGGCCAGGGCCAGCAGCAGGGTCGAGACATACTTGAGCGGGCGCGATGCGCCCGGAACCCGGTTCTTCATGCGGGCAATATAGCGATTCCCGACCAATACAGCCACGAAGGAAGTGGCAGGTACCACGCCCTGCGTGGCACCTCCATCTCAGCCTTCGGCTGCGACCAGCTCGGCCAGCTGCACCGCATTGAGCGCTGCGCCCTTGCGGATGTTGTCCGACACGATCCACAGGTTCAGGCCGCGCGGGTGCGACAGGTCTTCACGGATGCGGCCGACATACACCGCATCGGTGCCCGACGCGTGGGTGACCGGCGTCGGGTAACCGCCGGCTTCGTGCTTGTCGACCACTTCCACGCCAGGCGAACGCGACAGTAGCTCGCGCGCCGCATCCGGGGTGACCTTGTCGCGGGTTTCGATGGTGACCGCTTCGGAGTGCCCGTAGAACACCGGCACGCGCACGGCGGTGGGGTTCACCAGGATGCTGTCATCGCCGAGGATCTTGCGGGTTTCCCAGACCAGCTTCATCTCTTCCTTGGTGAAGCCGTTGTCCTGGAAGTCGTCGATGTGCGGGATCAGGTTGAAGGCGATCTGCACCGGGAAGCGCTGCGGGTCGATCTCCTGGAAGCTGAGCAGCTGGCCGGTCTGCTTGCCCAGTTCCTCCAGCGCCGAGCGACCGCCGCCGGACACCGACTGGTAGGTGGCCACGTTGATGCGCTGGATGCCGTACTGGCGGTGCAGCGGGGCCAGCGCGACCAGCATCTGCATGGTGGAGCAGTTCGGGTTGGCGATGATGCCGCGCGGGCGGTTCTTCAGCGCCTCGGGGTTCACTTCGGACACCACCAGCGGCACGTCATCGTCGTAACGGAAGGCCGAGGAGTTGTCGATCACCACCGCACCGGCGGCGGCGAACGTCGGGCCGAATTCCTTGGAGACGCTGCCACCTGCGGAGAACAGCGCGATATCCACGCCGTTCGGGTCGAACGTGGCCAGGTCCTGGACCTTGATCTTCTTCCCGTCGAATTCGATCTCGCCACCGGCCGAACGCGAGGATGCGAGCAGGCTCAGGGTGGCGATCGGGAAGTTGCGTTCGGCCAGGATGGCCAGCATGGTTTCGCCGACGGCGCCGGTGGCACCGACGACTGCGACGTGGAAGCGACGATCTTGATTGCTCATGGGAACCTCATTTGTGTACCGACCAACGGTCGGTACCTACCTTGATGTGAGGTGCCGACCAACGGTCGGTACCTACCGGATTATTCGGAAACGCAGCGTGGGCTCGGGGAATCTCGCGCAACAGGCGCGCAGATTCCCTATCGTTTTGCGTCTTCGATTTTTTTTGCGGCCACGGCGTCGGCGTTGATCGCGCTGGGCGGGTGGCCGGCGTTGGCGCCCAGGCCGAGCGCGGCCAGCAGGTTGTCCACGGCCAGCTGCACCATCGCCCGGCGCGTGGCCTGGCTGGCGCTGCCGATATGCGGGGTAAGCACGATGTTGTGCAGGGCCAGCAATTCGGGGCGCACGGTCGGTTCGCCTTCGAACACGTCCAGCCCGGCGGCGGCCAGCCGGCCATGCGCCAGTGCATCGGCCAGGGCCAGTTCGTCGACGATACCGCCACGGGCGATGTTCACCAACGTGGCGGTGGGCTTCATCTTCGCCAGCGCGGCGGCGTCGATGATGTGGTGCGAGGACGGGCTGTACGGCAGCACCAGCACCAGGTGGTCGGCCTGGGCCAGCAGCGTATCCAGCGCGACGTACTGCGCGCCCACCTCGGCTTCGGTCGCTTCGGGCAGTCGCGAGCGGTTGTGGTACAGCACGCGCATGCCGAAGCCGAGCGCGCCACGGCGGGCAATGCCCTGCCCGATCCGGCCCATGCCGAGGATGCCCAGCGTGCTGCCATGGATGTCGGCACCCAGCATGGTCTGGAACGACCACTGGCCCCACTGGCCGTCGCGCAGCCAGCGTTCGGATTCGGTGATGCGGCGCGCGGTGGCCATCAGCAGCGCGAACCCGAGGTCGGCGGTGGTTTCGGTCAGCACATCCGGGGTGTTGCTGGCCAGGATGCCGGCCGCGCTGAGCGCGCCCACATCCAGGTTGTTGTACCCCACGCCGACGTTGGCGATCGCGCGCAGCTGCGGCGCGTTGGCGATCTCCGCCGCGCCGATGCGCTCGTTGAGGGTGATCAACGCGCCGTCGACCTGGGCCAGCTGTTCGGCCAACATCGCCGGCGTGTAACGGGTGACCTCGTGGGTCATCGCGAGCTCGACATGCTGCCCGAGCTGTTCGATGACGTCATCGAACAGCGGTTGGCTGACCCAGACCCGGGGGCGCGTCTCAGCCATCGATGGAGCCGGGGATGCGCGGCGTGATTTCGCCCACGTCTCCGCACTGGGCGCGGTGGCGCAGCGCCTGGTCCATCAGCACCAGCGCCATCATCGCCTCGGCGATGGGCGTGGCGCGGATACCCACGCACGGATCATGGCGGCCGGTGGTGATCACATCGACGGCAGCACCACTGGCATCCACCGTGGCGCCGGGCAGGCGCAGGCTGGAGGTGGGCTTGAGCACGATCGAGGCGGTGACCTGCTGGCCGGTGGAAATGCCGCCGAGGATGCCGCCGGCATGGTTGCTGGCGAAGCCTTCGGGGGTGATCAGGTCACGGTGTTCGGTGCCCTTCTGCGCGGCACTGGCAAAGCCGTCGCCGATCTCCACGCCCTTGACCGCGTTGATGCTCATCAGCGCCGAGGCGAGTTCGCCATCGAGCTTGCCGTAGATCGGC
>DGIP01000332.1:0-976 GCA_002386405.1 Stenotrophomonas maltophilia | reverse complement strand
TCGAGCTTGCCGTAGATCGGCTCGCCCCAGCCCGGCGGCACGCCATCGGCGACCACGTTGACGCGCGCGCCGACCGAATCGCCGGACTTGCGCAGCGCGTCCATGTAGCTTTCCAGCGTGGGGACCTGTTCGGCCACCGGCCAGAAGAACGGGTTGTCTTCCACCGCCGACCAGTCATGCCCGGTCGGGGTGATCTCGCCCAGCTGCGACAGGTAACCGCGCACGGTCACGCCGAAGCGCAGCAGCAGCCACTTCTTGGCGATAACGCCGGCGGCCACGCGCATGGTGGTTTCGCGCGCGGACGAGCGGCCACCCCCGCGCGGGTCGCGGATGCCGTACTTCTGCCAGTAGCTGTAGTCGGCATGGCCGGGGCGGAACTGCTGGGCGATGGTGCTGTAATCCTTGCTGCGCTGGTCGGTGTTGCGGATCAGCAGCGCAATGGGCGTGCCGGTGGTGCGGCCTTCGTACACGCCCGACAGGATCTCGACGTCATCGGCCTCGCGCCGGGCCGAGGTGTGGCGGCTCTTGCCGGTGGCGCGGCGCTGCAGGTCGTGGGCGAATTCGTCGGCACTGATCTCCAGCCCCGGCGGGCAGCCGTCGATCACGCAGCCGATCGCCGGGCCGTGCGATTCGCCGAACGTGGTGACCGAGAGCAGCTTGCCGAAGGTATTACTGGACATGGGATACCGCAGGACGTGGGAAGGCGGCGCGCAGCACGCGCGGCAGGTGGCGGGCGGCAATGATGGCCGGCAGCAGGGTGAAGCTGAGGATGAAGAGCGGGCGGCCCCAGCCGCCACGCCAGGCGGCAGGGTCGCTGGCGATGCTCGATGCAACGGTGGCCACCGCCACCACCAGGCCCAGCACCAGCGCCGCGAACAGGCCGCGCGACAACAGGCGGCGGCGCTGCAGGAGCGCGCCATCCACCAGCACCGCAACGACCACGCCAAGACCGCCCAGCAGGCCGGCCGCACCGTAG
>DGIP01000041.1 GCA_002386405.1 Stenotrophomonas maltophilia | reverse complement strand
GGTGGCCGCGGCGAACACGGCGGCCAGCGAATCGCGTTAGTCCTCATTGGGCGCGGCATCGACGTCCGGGCCGGGCTCCACCAGCACCGATACCGGCTGCAGCAGCCGGTAACCGGTCTTGGCGATGGTTTCGATATAAGCGGTGCCGGCGTCATCGTCGCGCGAGAACGCCTTGCGCAGCTGGGTGATGGCCTGGGTCAGCACATCGTTGGTGGGCAGCGTGTCGGGCCAGACCTCGGCGAACAGTTCGTCGCGGGTCACCACCGCACCGGGCACGCGCATGAGCACCTTGAGCACACCCAGCGCCTTGGGCGTGAGCCGGCGCGGACGACGCGCGCCCTCCACCACCACCTCACGCGACGACAGCGTGATGGTGCAATCGCCGATCCTCAGGCGGTCGGCAGCGGGTGTCTCACTATCCAGGCTGATCATTCCGGCGTTACGTAATACAACTGAACAACAGGAACGCAGCATTCATCGAATCAACCACAGATCGAACGAACCGCCAGATTCCGCACACGTCATCAGTGCAAAGGGCAAAGACACTGAAGCGCGCGAATACTAGCCTATGCCGGTTAACTGCGCCTGTGCGCGCAGAGGACATCAGGCCTCTCTCGCCGACGAATCCACATAAATTGCTTCAACATTCGCGCCTCTTGGCGCGAATTTTTTATCTGCGATTCAGAAACTTTTTAGCATTGATTCAGTAATTTTTTATCGCCGATTCAGTTTCGCGTATTGCGGATCATGGTCAATCCGACCAGTCGCGACACCACCAACGCTACGTACATCACGCCTGCGAACTGTTCCAGCATCACCAGCGCGCGTGCCTGCGGATGCACCGGCACCACGTCGCTCAGGCCTACCCCGGACAATAAACTGAAGCTGAGATAAAGCAGCTCCATCCAGGTGCGCAGTTCGCTCTCGCTGGTGGCCACGAAACTGCCCGGGTACCACTGCTGGCAGACCGCGAAGGCGAAGGCGAATGCCCAGGCCAGCAGCGTGAAGGTGGCGCCCGCGGCGAACAGCTCGTCGCGGGTCACCTTGTGGTCCTGCAGCATGTAGGCGATCAGGCTGCCGGCCGTGTAGAAGTACAGCAGGCATTCCAGCAGCTGGGCGGTGGTGACCAGCGCCGGCCGCCCCAGCAGCGCTCCCGACAGGGAGAACACCACCGAGGGAATGGCCAGCAGCAGGGCCACCCACATGCCCAGCGGGCTGCGCCGCACCACCCACAGCGCCAAGCCGAGCACCGCGATGCCGAAGGCGCCGAACAGCGCGCGGCCGGCCCCGGACTCGTCCATGGCCGGGTACAGCAGCACGCCCAGCAGCTGCACCCCCAGCAACCAGGCCGAGGGGTGCCGGCGGGCGATGGCCAGCCATCGGGTGGTGCGCGCTATCGCCATCGTGGTGTCCCTGCCCCTGTGTCGGTGGCCGAAGCTTAACGGCTGCCGCGCTGAGGCGGCATGACGGCCGCCCCGGCCGCGTAGTCGCGCACGTCCTGGGTGATCTTCATCGAACAGAAGTGGGGGCCGCACATCGAGCAGAAATGGGCCTCCTTGTGCGCGTCCTTGGGCAGGGTTTCGTCGTGGAACTCGCGCGCCTTTTCCGGATCCAGGCCCAGGTGGAACTGGTCTTCCCAGCGGAACTCGAACCGCGCCTTGCTCAGTGCGTTGTCGCGCACCTGCGCGCCGGGATGCCCCTTGGCCAGGTCAGCGGCGTGGGCCGCGATGCGGTAGGCCATGATGCCGTCGCGCACGTCCTGCCGGTTGGGCAGGCCCAGGTGCTCCTTGGGGGTGACGTAGCAGAGCATGGCGGTGCCGTACCAGCCGATCATCGCCGCGCCGATCGCGCTGGTGATGTGGTCGTAGCCCGGCGCGATATCGGTGGTGAGCGGCCCCAGCGTGTAGAACGGCGCCTCGCCACATTCGCGCAGCTGCTTGTCCATGTTCTCCTTGATCAGCTGCATCGGCACATGGCCGGGGCCTTCGATCATGGTCTGCACATCGTGCTTCCAGGCGATCTTCGTGAGCTCGCCCAACGCTTCCAGCTCGCCGAACTGCGCGGCATCGTTGGCATCGGCGATGCAGCCCGGGCGCAGGCCATCGCCCAGCGAGAAGGTCACGTCGTAGGCCTTCATGATCTCGCAGATGTCCTCGAAGTGCGTGTAGAGGAAGTTCTCGCGCTGGTGGGCCAGGCACCACTTGGCCATCATCGAGCCGCCGCGCGAGACGATGCCGGTGACCCGGCCAGCGGTGAGCGGAACGTGGCGCAGCAGCACACCGGCATGGATGGTGAAATAGTCCACGCCCTGCTCAGCCTGCTCGATGAGCGTGTCGCGGAAGATCTCCCAGCTCAGGTCTTCGGCGCGGCCATCGACCTTTTCCAGCGCCTGGTAGATCGGCACGGTGCCGATCGCCACCGGCGAATTGCGCACGATCCATTCGCGGGTTTCATGGATGTGCTTGCCGGTGGAGAGGTCCATCACGGTGTCACCGCCCCAGCGGATCGCCCACACCAGCTTCTCCACTTCCTCGGCGATGCCGGACGACACCGCGCTGTTGCCGATGTTGGCGTTGATCTTGGTCAGGAAGTTGCGGCCGATGATCATCGGCTCGCTTTCAGGGTGGTTGATGTTGTTGGGCAGCACCGCCCGCCCGCGGGCGATTTCCTCGCGCACGAACTCGGGCGTGATCGAAGCCTGGATGGAGGCGCCGAACGACTGGCCGGGATGCTGCATCAGCAGTGCCTTGTCGCGGATAGCCTCGATGTGCTGGTTTTCGCGGATCGCCACGAACTCCATTTCCGGGGTGATGATGCCGCGCCGGGCATAGTGCATCTGGGTGACATTGGCGCCGGCCACGGCGCGGCGCGGTTGCAGCCGCGACGGAAAGCGCACCGCGTCCAGCCGCGCATCGGTTTCGCGCGAACGCCCGAACGCCGAGCTGGGCCGACCCAGCAGTTCGGTGTCGCCGCGCTCGGCGACCCAGCCCGCACGCAGCGCCGGGAGCCCGGTGGACAGATCGATGCGGGCCTCGGGGTCGGTATACGGGCCGGAGGTGTCGTAGACGGTCAGCGGCGCGTTGTCGCCACTCAGCGCGATCTCGCGCATCGGCACCTGCAGGTCGCTGCGCGAGCCGGGCACGTGGATCTTGCGCGAGCCGGGAATCGGTCGGGTGACCGATTCAGACAGCTGCTGGGCCTGTTGCTGCAGGGCGGAAAGGTGTGCGTTCATCGGGCATCGTCCTGGGTTGTCGGTGCGAGGGTTCGCACGGCGAGGGACGAAGCGGCGGCGCACGGCCGGCGCACGGCGCACGGATGCCAGGCGGGGGCTGGGCGGCGCGGTGCATCGGCTGTTGCGAAGCTTCCCTACGCCGGTATCAACCGGATCAGGTTCGAAGGGACTGTCTCAACCGTGGCCACATGGCCGCGGTACCCCCGCTTCGGGGCGGATTAGACCACACCTGCACCGGATGTGTGAACAGCAAGCTCATGCCCCGCTGGCTAGACTGCCGCGCATGGTATTTCGACTTTCCATCGCGCTGGTGGTGCTGCTGGTGCTGGCCGCGGGTATTGCCCCTGACCTGTTCACCGAGGTCGTGCGTGGCGGCCTGGTCCACATCGTCCGCGGTGCCGGCTGGCTGTACCTGCTGGTGGTATTCATCACGCTCTCCTTCCTGCTCTACCTTGCCTTCGGCCGGCTGGGCTCGCTGCGGATCGGCGGCGAAGATGCCGAGCCGGACTTTTCCAATGCCAGCTGGATGTCGATGCTGTTCGCCGCCGGCATGGGCATCGGCCTGGTGTTCTGGGGTGCGGCCGAACCGGTCTCGCACTTCGTCACCCCGCCCGAAGGCCTGCCGCCGCAGAGCATGGAAGCGGCGCGCGCCTCGATGCGCTATGCGTTCTTCCACTGGGGCCTGCACCCGTGGGCGATCTACGCGCTCATCGGGCTGGCGATGGCCTGGTTCCAGTTCAACCGCAACGGCCGTGGATTGATCAGCGACCTGTTGCAGCCGTTGATCGGCGCCCATCACCGTGGCTGGGTCGGCGCCGTGGTCAACGTGGCGGCCGTGGTCGCCACCGCGATCGGCGTGGCGACCACGCTGGGCTTTGGCACCATCCAGATCGCCGCCGGGCTGGAGCGGGTGTTCGGCCTCCACGCCGGCGTGCCGCTGCAGCTGACCATCATCGTGGTGGCATTCTTCCTGTACATGGCTTCCACCGCCAGCGGCGTGCACCGTGGCATCAAGTGGCTGTCAAACGCCAACCTGGCGCTGGCCGCCCTGCTGCTGGCGCTGGTGCTGGTGCTGGGGCCCACCGGATTCATCTTCGATACCTTCACTACCACCATTGGCGCCTACCTCAACCAGCTGGTGACCATGAGCCTGCGGATGTCGCCCTTCTCGGGCAGCACCTGGGTGGCCGACTGGACGATCTTCTACTGGGCGTGGTGGATCGCCTGGGCACCGTTCGTGGGCTCGTTCATCGCCCGCGTCTCGCGCGGACGCAGCATCCGCGAATTCGTGCTCGGCGTGGTGATCGCGCCCAGCGTGCTCGGCTTCCTGTGGTTCTCGGTGTTCGGCGGCACCGCACTGTGGTCGCAGATCTTCGGCCATGTCGACCTGGTGCAGGCACTCGGCAACGGCTACGAAACCGTGTTGTTCACCATGTTCGACAGCCTGCCGATGCCCACCGTGCTCTCGGTGATCGCGCTGGTGCTGCTGATGATCTTCTTCGTCACCTCGGCAGACTCGGCGGTACTGGTACTGGCCAGCATGTCCACCGACGAAGCCGGCGACCCGCCGCTGTCGCGGAAGATCACCTGGGGCGTGGCCATTGCATTGATCGCCGGCGTGCTGCTGCTCGCCGGCGGCCTGGATGCGCTGCAGGGCATGATCACCATCGCCGCCCTGCCCTTCGCACTGCTGATGCTGGCGGTGATGTGGTCGCTGTATCGCGTGCTCGACATGGAATATGCGCTGCAGCGCCGCCGTGCGTTGCGCGCGCGGCGGATGATGGATGCCTGGATCGAGCGCGAGATCGCCGCGCAGGAAGAGACGCGCGATGAGGCGTCTCGGGCGGATGGTTAGCGCGTAAGAGCGGCGATTCAGTTCTTACTGGCAGGGGGCCGCGTGCGGTGGCAAAAGGCAGCCACGCAGGGCGTGGCTCTACGTGGTGCCGTTGGTAGGTTCGGCTCCCGAACGAACGCACGGAACCCACCACCGTCCGGCAACGCATGAAAATGATCGAAGCCGCCGTTGATCTTGCCGTGGCCACCAACACACCGTCGAGGGTCGGCGGG
>DGIP01000039.1 GCA_002386405.1 Stenotrophomonas maltophilia | reverse complement strand
TTCGACGGTGGCCGCCTGCGCGCCAACCTGGACAAGACCGACGCGCAGTACGACCTGGCCGTGGCCGACTACAACCAGTCGGTGGTCACCGCGCTGCGCGAGGTGGCCGACCAGGTCAACGCGGTGCGCTCGCTGGCCGACCAGGCCGCGTCGCAGGCGCAGGCAGTGAGCACCGCGCGTGCCGCCCACGAGCTGGCGCAGCAGCGCTACAAGGCCGGCATCGGCAGCTACCTGGACGTGCTCAGCGTGGAAGCGCAGCTGCTGCAGTCGCAGCAGCAGCTGGCCTCGCTGCAGTCACGGCAGATCCTTGTTTCGGTTCGGCTGAGCCAGGCGCTGGGCGGGGGCTTCACCCCCTCCGGCGACACCGCCACGCTCGCCACCGCCCCCGAATCCACGCATTCCTGAGATACCTCCCATGAGCCAGACTTCCGCTCCCGCTGCCGCACCGGCAGCCCCCTCCCGCCGTGGCAAGCTGCTGCGCGGCCTGTTGGCCATCGTGGTGCTGCTGCTCGCCGCCGCGGCGCTGTGGTACTTCATGTTCGGCCGCTGGTTCGAAGAAACCGACGACGCCTACGTGCAGGGCAACCAGGTGCAGATCACCCCGCTGGTGACCGGTACCGTGGTGGCGATCAACGCCGATGACGGCATGCGCGTCGAGCGTGGCCAGCTGCTGGTGCAGCTGGACCCGGCCGACACCGAAGTGGCGCTGCAGCAGGCCCGCGCCAACCTGGCCCGCACCGTGCGCCAGACCCGCGGCCTGTACCGCAGCGTGGAAGGCGCGCAGGCCGAACTGAGCGCGCGCCAGGTCACCCTCAACCGCGTCCGCGAAGACTTCGCCCGCCGCAAGGGCCTGGCCGCCACCGGCGCGATTTCCGATGAAGAGCTGGCGCACGCCCGCAACGAACTGGCGGCCGCCGAAGCGGCCGTGGCCGGCTCGCGCGAAACCTTCGAGCGCAGCAACGCGCTGGTCGACGACACCGTGATCGCCACCCAGCCGGACGTGGAAGCCGCCGCGGCGCAGCTGCGCCAGGCCTACCTCAACAACGCCCGCGCCGGCATCGTCGCGCCGGTCAGCGGCTACGTGGCCCGTCGCTCGGTGCAGGTGGGCCAGCGCGTGCAGCCGGGTACCGCGCTGATGGCGGTGGTGCCGACCGAACAGATGTGGGTGGAAGCCAACTTCAAGGAAACCCAGCTGCGCCACATGCGCCTGGGTCAGGAAGTGGAGCTGCGCTCGGACCTGTACGGCGGTGACGTGAAGTACAAGGGCCGTATCGACAGCCTCGGCCTGGGCACCGGTTCGGCGTTCTCGCTGCTGCCGGCGCAGAACGCCAGCGGCAACTGGATCAAGATCGTGCAGCGCGTTCCGGTGCGCATCGCCATCGATGCCAAGCAGCTGGCCGACAATCCGCTGCGCATCGGCCTGTCGATGAAGGCGGAAGTGAGCCTGCGCGACCAGAAGGGCACCGTGCTGCCGACCACCACGGCCAAGGGCCAGGTGTTCGACACCGACGTGTATGCCAAGCAGCTGCACAGCGCCGACGATGTGATCCACGAGATCATCCAGAGCAACCTGCCGCGCCAGTCGAAGGCGAGCTGAGGTATCCATGTCCGCACAAGCTCCCGCCGCGCCCGGCCTGCCGGGCGCGCCGTCGGCGCCAGGTGCGACCGGCGCGTTCCGGCCGGCCAACGTCGCGCTGTGTACTGCAGGCCTGGCCATGGCCTCGTTCATGCAGGTGCTCGACACCACCATCGCCAACGTTTCGCTGCCGACCATCGCCGGCAACCTCGGCGCCAGTTCGCAGCAGGCCACCTGGGTCATCACCTCGTTCGCGGTCAGCACGGCCATCGCACTGCCGCTGACCGGCTGGCTGAGCCGGCGCTTCGGTGAAACCAAGCTGTTCATCTGGGCCACGCTGTCGTTCGTGATCGCGTCGCTGCTGTGCGGCCTGGCGCAGAGCATGGGCATGCTGGTGGTGTCGCGCGCGCTGCAGGGTTTCGTGGCCGGCCCGATGTACCCGATCACGCAGTCGCTGCTGGTCTCGATCTACCCCCGCGAGAAACGCGGGCAGGCGCTGGCACTGCTGGCGATGATCACGGTGGTGGCACCGATCTGCGGCCCGATCCTGGGCGGCTGGATCACCGACAACTACAGCTGGGAATGGATCTTCCTGATCAATGTGCCGCTGGGCATCTTCGCCGCGCTCGTGGTGGGCAACCAGCTGAAGGGCCGCCCGGAGCACATCGAAAAGCCGAAGATGGATTACGTGGGCCTGATCACGCTCATCATCGGCGTGGGTGCGCTGCAGCTGGTGCTGGACCTCGGCAACGACGAGGACTGGTTCAGTTCGCCGACGATCGTGGTGCTGGCCTGCGTCTCGGTGGTGGCACTGGCGGTGTTCCTGATCTGGGAGCTGACCGACAAGGATCCGATCGTGGACCTGCGGCTGTTCCGCCACCGCAACTTCCGCGCCGGCACGCTGGCGATGGTGGTGGCGTACGCGGCGTTCTTCAGCGTGTCGCTGCTGATCCCGCAGTGGCTGCAGCGTGACATGGGCTACACGGCGATCTGGGCGGGCCTGGCCACGGCGCCGATCGGCATCCTGCCGGTGATCATGACGCCGTTCGTGGGCAAGTACGCGTCGCGGTTCGACATGCGCTGGATCGCCTCCTTCGCGTTCGTGTTCCTGTCCTTCACCAGCTTCCTGCGTTCGGGCTTCAACCTGCAGGTGGACTTCGCGCACGTGGCGGGGGTGCAGCTGATCATGGGTATCGGCGTTGCATTGTTCTTCATGCCGGTGCTGCAGATCCTGCTGTCTGACCTGGACGGCCGCGAGATTGCGGCGGGTTCGGGCCTGGCCACGTTCCTGCGTACGCTGGGTGGCAGCTTCGCAGCGTCGCTGACGACGTGGCTGTGGGCGCGCCGCACGCAGGAGCACCACGCGCACCTGACCGAAAGCATTTCCGGCTACACGCCGGGCATGCAGGAGAAGGTGGCGGCGATGGGGCAGGGCGACCTGCAACATGGTGCAGCGGCGTTGAACAACATCATCAACCACCAGGCATCGCAGATGGGCTTCAACGACATCTTCTTCCTGCTGGGCTGGATTTTCCTGGCCATCATCGCCTTCCTGTGGCTGGCCAAGCCGCCGTTCGGCGCGGGCGCTGGCGCGGCGTCTGCTGGCGGGCATTGATGGTGTGAGTTGCTGAAACGAGAAACCCCGCTGAAGAGCGGGGTTTTTTTTACAGCCAACAGCAGCGTTTCGGTTGCTACGTGCTGGGGAGGCCGACGGGCAGCCCCCTCCGGG
>DGIP01000294.1 GCA_002386405.1 Stenotrophomonas maltophilia | reverse complement strand
GCGGACAGCGCGGACCGCCGCCACGGCGGCTGCCGGGGCCCTGTTTCTGCGCGGCGGCCTTGAGTTCGGCCTCGGTCGGCGCGGCCGGGGTCTCGCCCGGCTTCAGTGCGGTGACCTTGCTGCCCGGCTTGAGCCGGAACTGGCCTTCGCTGACCACGCGCTCGCCGCCCTTCAGGCCTTCGGTGATCTGCACGTTGCTGTCGCCCACTTCCACGCCGCTCTTCACGGTCTGCATGGCCACCGTGTTGTCCGGCTTGACGATGTACACGTACTCGCCATCGGGGCCGCGCATGACGGCTTGAGTGGGAATGACCACGCCGCCGGCGATGGTGCGCAGCTGCATGCGCACGTTGACGAACTGGCCCGGCCACAGGGTGTTGTCGGCGTTGTCGAACAGCGCACGCGCGCGGAACGTGCCGCTGTCGCTGCTGATCTGGTTGTCCACCACGTCGAGCTTGCCGCCATCGGTGAGCACGTGCGAGTCGTTGCGGTCCAGTGCGGCAATCGTCACCGGCCCGGCCTGCTGGGCCTGGCGCACGTCCGGCAGCTGGCGTTCGGGCAGGTTGAACACCACGTGGATGGGATGGATCTGGGTCAGCGTGACCAGTGCGGTACCGGCGCTGACCACGTTTCCGGCGTCCACCGCACGGATGCCGGCGATGCCGGAAATGGGGGCGGTCACGCGGGTGTACTGCAGCTGCACCTGGGCCGCGCGCATGCTGGCTTCATTGGCCGCCACCGCGCTTTCGTACTGGGCCACCTGGTTGCGCTGGGTGTCCAGGTCGGTCTTGGCCACGTACTGGCGGTATTCGGGCGAATTGGAGCGCTGGTAGTTCGAGCGCGCCGTGGCCAGCTGGGCCTGGTTCTGCTTCTTGGCGGCCGCGGCTTCATCAAAGCTGGCCTGCAGCGTGCGCGGATCGATCTGCGCCAGCAGGTCGCCCTGCTTCACTTCCTGGCCTTCCTTGAAGTTCAGGCTGATCAGCTGGCCGCCCACCTGCGGGCTCACCGTCACGGTGTTCATCGCACTCACCGTGCCCAGCGCGCTGGCGTAGACCGGCACGTCCTGGCGGGCCGCGTCGATCACCGTCACCGGCACCGGGTCCGTGTTGCGCTCGCCGTCCTTGCCGGCCTCGGCCTGCGCGTCGGCCTTGGCATCCTTACCCTTGCCGCCGCCCAGCATGCGCATGCCCACCAGCCCCACTACCAGCACTGCGATCACCAGCAGCACGATCTTCCAGAAACGCGACATTCAAAACTCCTGAGGCTGGCGAAGGGCGGGGCCCGGTTGGCAGTCGCAAAGCATACCCGCCACCCGTGACCTTTCATGCATGACAAATGGGACGGGCGGTCAGACCGGTGAAGGCGGAAAGGGTTCCCTCAAGGTAGAAGCCGACCGTTGGTCGGCTTTCCGAACCCACCCTGATGCCCTACATTCAGGTTCAAACCCCTGGATCACCCGTGGAGACCCGAATGCCCCGTCTGTCGCTGCTGCTGTCCGCCCTGCTGCTCGCCTCGCCCGCGCTGGCCGCCACCGCCCCGGCAGAACGCCCGGAAGTCACCGCCGCCGCCGCCCGCCTGCAGGCCCAGGTGGTGCAGTGGCGCCGCGACTTCCACCAGCACCCGGAGCTGTCCAACCGCGAGGAGCGTACCTCGGCCAAGGTGGCCGAACAGCTGCGCGCCATGGGCCTGAAGCCGAAGACCGGCATCGCCCACCACGGCGTGGTGGCCATCATCAAGGGGGGCAAGCCCGGCCCGCGCATCGCCCTGCGCGCGGACATGGACGCGCTGCCGGTGACCGAACAGACCGGCCTGCCGTTTGCCTCCAAGGCCACCAGCACCTATCGCGGCGAGCCGGTGGGGGTGATGCATGCCTGCGGCCATGACGCCCACACCGCCACCCTGCTCGGCGTGGCCGACGCGCTGGTGAAGATGCGCGAGAACCTGCCCGGCGAAGTGATGCTGATCTTCCAGCCTTCCGAAGAAGGCGCGCCGCCGCCGGAAGAGGGCGGTGCCGCGCTGATGCTCAAGGAAGGCCTGTTTGCAGACTTCAAGCCGGACGCGGTGTTCGGCCTGCACGTGTTCTCCAGTGTCCAGGCCGGGCAGATCGCCGTGCGCGGTGGCCCGCTGATGGCCGCCTCGGACCGCTTCGGGATCAAGGTGATCGGCCGCCAGACCCATGGCTCGGCCCCGTGGAACGGGGTTGACCCGATCGTGGCCACCGCCGACCTGGTGGGGACCGCGCAGACCATCGTCAGCCGCCGCTCCAACATCTCCAAGCAGCCGGCGGTGGTGTCCTTCGGCGCGATCAAGGGCGGTATCCGCTACAACATCATTCCCGACGAGGTCGAGATGGTGGGCACCATCCGCACCTTCGACGAAGGCATGCGCCAGCAGATCTTCGCCGACCTGCGCAACGTGGCCGAACACACCGCCGCCGCGCATGGCGCCAAGGCGCAGACCGAGATCTTCGAGGCCGAAGGCAACCCGGCCACGGTCAACGACCCGGCGCTGACCGCACGCATGCTGCCCAGCCTGCAGGCCGTGGTCGGCGAAGCCAACGTGTACGAGCCGCCGCTGCAGATGGGCGCCGAAGACTTCTCGCTGTATGCCCAGCAGGTGCCGGGCATGTTCTTCTTCGTCGGCTCCACCAGCGAAGGCATCGACCCGGCCACCGCCCCGGCCAACCATTCGCCGAAGTTCCTGCTGGACGAGAAGGCGCTGGATGTAGGCCTGCGCGCATTGCTGCAGGTCAGCCTCGATTTCCTCAACGCGCCGAAGGCGGGCTGAGGCGGTTTACTGCCTCAGGTCCCGCACGGTCCGCGCCGGCTGCTCGATGCCGGCGCTGGCCCGCCACGGGTTGATGTCCAGCCCGCCACGGCGGGTGTAGCGCGCCTCCACTTCCAGCCATTCCGGCTGGCAGCGCAGGGTAAGCTCGTTGAAGATGCGCTCCACGCACTGCTCGTGGAATTCGGCATGCTCGCGGTAGCTCACCAGGTAGCGCAGCAGGCCTTCGCGGTCGATGCGCGGGCCGCGGTAGCGCACGCTCACGCTGGCCCAGTCCGGCTGGCCGGTGACCGGGCAGTTGGACTTGAGCAGCGCCGAGCTGAGCGTCTCGGTCACCACCTGGCCGGCATTGGCCGACAGGTACTCCGGCGCCGGTGGACCGTAGCGCTCGATCGCCACGTCCAGCCCATCCAGTGATTCGCCTTCGGCCGCTTCCACCAGCAGCGGTACCCCGAACACCACGTTCACCACCGCCCCGGCGCAGGCCGACAGGTCACCGGCAATACGCTGGCGGGCCTGCTCGTCGTCGTCGAAACGGGTGCTGTTGAGCGAGTTGAGGTAAAGCTTGAACGACTTGGATTCGATCAGGTTCGGCGAGGTGCACGGCACGCTGATGGTGGCCACGGCCACCCGCGGCTTGCCGCGCCGGTCCAGCCAGCTCAGCTCGTAGGCCTGCCAGCGGTCATGGCCGACGAAGGGAAGGTTGGCTTCGTCCACGCCGATCTCCTCGCGCGCGGCGCGGCGCGGGATCGGGAAGAGCAGGGCGGGGTCGTACTGGGAGGGGTAAGCAACCTCGCGGCCGAGGCTGGAGTCCTGGGGGGTATTCATGCCGCCATTTTAGCGTGGCCAAGGCCCGCCGGCCGCCCTGTTCAGAAAACCTCCCGACGCCTTCACGCCTGCGCCATGCCCCATTAACAACGCCTGTGACACCGTGCGATCCAGGGTTGTTCCATTCAAGGGAGCGTGTGGATGAGTACCGACAAGAAAGCCGATTTCTCCGGTGTCACCGCCAGCGTGGATACCACCGCGCAGAAGGTGGAGAAGGCCGATTTTTCCGGCGTCACCGCCTCGGTGGATTCCACCGCCGAACTGGTGGGGGGTAGCACCTACACCGTAAAGGCAGGCGATTCGCTGTCGAAGATCGCCAAGAACGAGCTGGGCGACGGTAATGCCTGGAAGAAGATTTTCGAGGCCAACCGGGACGTACTGGATGACCCCGACAAGATTTTCCCGGGCCAGACGCTGAAATTGCCGCCGAAAGAATAAGCCCGCTCCGCCTGCAGTCCACTTTCGATTCCCAGGGAGGAATTCCATGAAGAAGACGTCCATCAGCACTACCGTACTTGCCGCTGCGCTGGCCACCGTGGCCCTGGTTGGCTGCAAGAAGAAGGAAGACACCGCCGACAACAATGCCCAGCCGGCCACCCCGGTCGCGACGACCCCGGCCGAGCCGGCCGCGCCGCAGCCGATGACCGCTGCCGCCCCGGTGAGCGTGTCCGCCGTGACGGTGGGCAAGACCGCCGCCGCCGACAAGTCGGTGGCCCCGGTGGCGCTGTTCGCGCCGAAGGACATCATCATCGTCTCCTTCCGCACCGACGGCACCGCCAACAACGTCAACACCGGCGTCAAGCTGACCTATCAGGACGGCCAGGTGGCCGGCGAAAAGACCCAGGCGTTGAACACGTCGGGTCCTGATACCACCAACGTCACGTTCGAGAATGCGAACGGCTGGCCGGCCGGCAAGTACCGCGCAGAAGTCACCGTAGATGGTCAGGCGGCAGGAACGCCGCAGGAGTTCGAGGTCAAGTAAGTCCCGCCGACTCTCTCCCGGCACGGACTCACGATGGACGCAGCCGCGAGGCTGCGTCTTTTTTGTCTGTGCCACACAGCGTTCCAATACCGCCGCGTATGGCCCGGCTTTGCTCCCCGGGGCTGAAACCGCGACAATGCGGGGGTTACCCGGAGAGCACTGTCCCCCATGTCGAACACGCCCAAGATTCTGTACACGCTTACCGATGAAGCCCCGTTCCTGGCCACCCAGTCGCTGCTGCCGATCGTCGAGGCCTACACCGCCACTGCCGGCATCGCAGTCGAAACCCGTGACATCTCGCTGTCCGGCCGCATCCTGGCGCTGTTCCCGGATTTCCTGAAGGACGACCAGAAGGAAGCCGACCACCTGGCCGAACTGGGCCAGCTGGCGACCACCCCGGACGCCAACATCATCAAGCTGCCCAACATCAGCGCCTCGGTGCCGCAGCTCAAGGCCGCCATCAAGGAACTGCAGGACCAGGGTTACGCCCTGCCCAACTACCCGGACGTGCCCACCGACGACGTCTCGCGCGACATCAAGGCGCGCTATGACAAGGTCAAGGGCAGCGCCGTGAACCCGGTGCTGCGCGAAGGCAACTCCGACCGCCGCGCGCCGCTGTCGGTCAAGAACTACGCCCGCAAACACCCGCACCGCATGGGCAAGTGGTCCAACGAATCCAAGTCGCACGTCTCGCACATGGACGGCGGCGATTTCTACGGCAGCGAAAAGTCGGCCACCCTGGCGTCCGCCGGCACCCTGAAGATCGAACTGCAGCAGGCCGATGGCAGCACCGTCGTGCTGAAGGAAAAGACCGCCGTCAAGGCCGGTGAGATCGTCGATGCCGCCGTGATGAGCCGCAACGCGCTGGCCGCCTTCGTGCAGGCGCAGATCGCCGATGCCAAGGCCAAGGGCGTGCTGTTCTCGCTGCACCTGAAGGCCACCATGATGAAGGTCTCCGACCCGATCATGTTCGGCGTGGTCGTCGAAGAGTTCTACAAGGACGTGCTGGCCAAGCACGCCGACGTGCTCAAGCAGGCCGGCTTCGACCCCAACAACGGCATCGGCGACCTGTACGCGCGCCTGCCGCAGCTGCCCGAAGCCACCCAGGAAACCATCAAGGCCGACCTGGCTGCCGAGTACGGCAAGCGCCCGGGCCTGGCCATGGTCAATTCCGACAAGGGCATCACCAACCTGCATGTGCCCAGCGACGTCATCGTCGATGCCTCGATGCCGGCGATGATCCGCGACTCCGGTGGCATGTGGAATGCCGACGGCAAGCTGCAGGACACCAAGGCTGTCATTCCGGACCGCTGCTACGCCGGCGTGTACCAGGCCGTCATCGACGACTGCATTGCCCACGGCGCGTTCGACCCGGCCACCATGGGCTCGGTGCCGAACGTCGGCCTGATGGCGCAGAAGGCGGAAGAATACGGCTCGCACGACAAGACCTTCCAGATTCCGGCCGACGGCACCGTGCGCGTCACCGATGATGCCGGCAACGTGGTGTTCGAACACGCCGTGCAGACCGGCGACATCTGGCGCATGTGCCAGACCAAGGACGCCCCGATCCAGGACTGGGTCAAGCTGGCCGTGAACCGCGCCCGCCTGAGCAGCACCCCGGCCGTGTTCTGGCTGGATGCCTCGCGCGCGCACGATGCGCAGGTGATCGCCAAGGTCGAGACCTACCTCAAGGACCACGACACCAACGGCCTGGACATCCGCATCCTGGCCCCGGTGGAAGCAACTGCGTTCTCGCTGGACCGCATCCGCAAGGGTGAGGACACCATTTCGGTGACCGGCAACGTGCTGCGCGATTACCTCACCGACCTGTTCCCGATCATGGAACTGGGCACCAGCGCCAAGATGCTCTCCATCGTGCCGCTGATGGCCGGTGGTGGCCTGTTCGAGACCGGCGCCGGTGGTTCGGCCCCGAAGCACGTGCAGCAGTTCGTGGAAGAGGACTACCTGCGCTGGGATTCGCTGGGTGAATTCCTGGCCCTGGCCGCCTCGCTGGAGCACCTGGGCAACCGTTACGACAATGCCGGTGCGACGGTGCTGGCCAAGACCCTGGACCAGGCCAACGGCCAGTTCCTGGACAACGACAAGTCGCCCTCGCGCAAGCTCGGTGGCATCGACAACCGCGGCAGCCACTTCTACATCGCGCTGTACTGGGCCCAGGCCCTGGCCGCGCAGGATGACGATGCCGCGCTGAAGGCCCGCTTCGCCCCGCTGGCCAAGGCACTGGCCGACAGCGAGCAGGCCATCGTCGGCGAGCTGATTGCCGCGCAGGGCAAGCCGGTCGACATCGGTGGCTACTACCGCCCGGACGTGGCCAAGGCCAGCAAGGCCATGCGCCCGAGCAGCACCTTCAACACCGCACTGGCGGCGCTGTAAGGTTCGATTCCACCCTGGTGGTGGTCGACAGGAAACCCGCGCTTCGGCGCGGGTTTTTTTGTTTTGGCCGCAAATACGTGACGTACGTCTGGGCAGTTCTGGCACGCTCCCGCAACAAGGCAGCACCCAGCGGATGGATCCGGCTGTTTCGCCAGTGCGAAGTGAGCAGTCCATCACCGTTGAATGCGCGAGCCTTGGCATAGGCTACTCACTCAACCCAGGGGAAGGCGATGGCCAGGGTGCTGGTGGTCGGATCGGATGTCCAGGGAGAACGCGCGTTGCTGCAACGCCTGCGTGTCGCGGCCTCGTTGCCCGGCGACCGCGTGCGCAGCTGCCGCGATCTTGATGAGTGCGACCTGCTTGTGATCAAGGACACCCCGGCGCTGCGCAACGCCGCGTTGCGCATGGTACGCGAGCGACCGCGCATCCAGCTCTGGGTGGAGGACCAGGACGGGCAGCTGCACCAGGGGCAGGGCGACGATCGTGGCGTACTCGACGACCACGCCATCGAGGATGCCCTGCGGCAGATGCCCGATGCGCCGATGCGCATCGACGAACCGTGCACGGCGCAGGGCGCCAAGGCGATCACCCGCGCGCTGCGCGAACGCCTGCCCGCGCGCCAGGGGCACGCGGTGCTGGTGCTCAACGAGGTGCCGACACTTCTGCTCGATTTCTGCCTGGACCAGATGGTGGTGCCGGCGGGCATCGACGCCGCGAGCCTCGCCCAGCATCTCTCCGACAAGTTCGAATCGCTCTCGCTGCATGGCCTGTCCGAGCGGCGGTATCAGGAGCTTTCCGGCACGTTGCCACGCCAGCCGCTGCGGCCGCTGCTGTGGCAATGGGGCCAACGCCCCGCGCACTGGCATGACCTGGATGCGCGCCTGCAGCGCGGCGCACGGGTAAAGCTGCTGCGCTGGCCTGATTTCCGGGTGCTGGGCCACCAGCACGACAACTTCCGGCTGTGCTCGTTGCTGCTCAAGCGCGCGTGCAGCGTGGAGGAGTGCGCCACCCTGCTGGAAGTCTCCGCCGAAGCGGTGCGCAGCTTCGTCCACCCGGCCTACCTGTGCGGCTACGCCGCGCTGGAAGATTCGCCGGCCCGCGCCGCACCCCTGCGTGCGGGCGAGGGTGGCGGCACCCTGCTGGCCCGCATGTGGCGCAGCGTGCGCCAGCGTGGCGGGGGCTGAGCGTGCGCGAACACAAGATCGTGGTGCTGGGCGGAATGGGGTGTGGAAAATCAACCTTGGTGCGTGCCATCGCCGCCGGCGCGGTGGTGGATACCGATGTGCACAACACCGACCGCGAAGGCGCCGACAAGGCCTCCACCACGGTGGCCATGGACTACGCCGACATCGACCTGCCCAACGGCGACCGCCTGCGCCTGTACGGCACCCCGGGCCAGCAGCGCTTCGACTTCATCTGGCCGATCCTGCTGCAGGGCGCCAGCGGCGTGGTGCTGTTGATTGATGCCACCCGCCGTGCAGCCGTGGAAGAACTTCAAGGCTACCTGGGCGTGCTGCGTGAACATGCCGCGCAGGTGCCGGCGGTGATCGGCGTTTCGCGGCTGGACCTCGCGCCGGAGTTCGACCTCGATTCCTGCGCCACGGTCGCGGGTTGGGATGACCGCCTGCTGCCGGTGATGCCCATCGACGCGCGTGAACGCGAACAAGGCCTCTTCCTGATGGACGTGCTGATGAGCGAGATGGAAACCCGCGACCTGGTGCTGGCCCATGGCTGACGGGCAGGATGTGCGCCGGCTGGAACCGGCCGTGCGCGAACGTGTTGCCCAGCACCTCCAAGCGTTCGCCGGCGGCCTCAATGGGGTGCGCAGTGCGGTGCTGGCCAGCGTTGATGGCTTCGCGCTCGTACCTGCAGCGGGCAGCCACGGCAATGGCGAACGCCTGGCCGCGATGACCAGCGCGATGCTGGCACTGGCCGCTGCCGTGGGCCGCGAGTTGTCGCTGGGCGAGCTGGAAGTGCTGATGCTGGAGGCGGGCGAGGGCAAGGTGCTGATGCTGGCGCTGCCGTGCACCCCCGCGCCGCTGCTGCTGATGACCGCCTGCGACACACGCAGCGTCACCGGCAAGGTGCTTTGGAGTGCAAAGGAATGTGGCCGCAACATCATGGCCGAACTCAGCGGATCACGAGCCGATCCGTAGGGGAACCTGGGGCTCGATAACCAAAGGGGTGCAACATGGCAGGAGTGAGCGATACCTTGGCCGCGCTGATGACCATCGACGGCGCGCAGGCGGTGGCACTGGTGGACTACGAAAGCGGCATGCTGCTCGGCGAAGCCGGCTCGGGCATGGACATGGAAGTGGCGGCAGCGGGCAACACCGAAGTGATCCGCGCGAAGATGAAAACCGCCGCGTCGTTGAACCTCAACGACACCATCGAGGACATCCTGATCTCGCTGGGCAAGGCGTACCACATCATGCGCCCGGTCGCGGCGCAGAAGGGATTGTTCCTGTACCTGGTGCTCGACCGCAACAAGTCCAACCTTGCCCTGGCACGGCGCCGGGTGCAAGACGTGGAGGCGTCGCTGGCGCTGTAAGACCCGACCCTGCTGCCGACCACCTCGTGTGGTCGGTGGCTGTCCGGGACCGGACGGCTTGCCGGCCATGGGCCGGCACTACTATGGTGGGGGTGGTTCTTCCGGTTGCCCTGCATGCCTGTTGCCCAATCCCCTGACGACGAAGCGCTGGCCGCGCGGCTGGCGGCGCTGATCCGCGATGGTTTCGAGGATTACCACGCGCGCTTCGCCGGGGTAACCCGCCGCGCGCGGGTGCGCTTCGAGACCCGCGACTGGAACGGGGCACGCCAGGATGCGGTGGAACGCATCGGGCTGTATGACCGCTGCATCGCTGAAACGGTGGATGTGCTGCGGCGGGCAGCGCGTGAGGCCGTGGGTGAGCGCAACCTCTGGCTGCGGGTCCGAAGCGCCTACGCGGGCCTGGTTACCGGGTTGATCGACGCCGAGTTGTACAAGACCTTCTACAACACCCTGGCACGGCGCCTGTTCGCCACCGAAGGCGTGGATGCGGCGGTGGAGTTCATGGCGATGGACGTGGAGCCCTCCGATGCCATCACCCACCCGGTCGCGCGGCATACCTACGCGCTGTCGGCGACGCGGCCGGCCGAGGCCTTCATGCGGGTGCTGGGTGATTATCGCTTCGACGTTCCCTATGCGCACCAGCTGCGCTGTGCGGCCGCCATTGCCGTGCGCCTGCAGGACGACCTGCAGCATTGGGGGACACAGCCCGTACGCAGCATCGAGCTGCTCGATACCGTGTTCTACCGCGAGCGCCGCGCCTACCTGGTGGGGCGGGTGTTCGGCGAACACCGCTTCTCGCCCTGCGTGATCGCGCTGGTCAACGACGACAACGGCCTGCGTGCCGAAGCCGTGCTGACCCGGCGCCGCGATGTGGCGCACCTGTTCGGCGTGTCGCGCAGCTACTTCCAGGCCGACCTGGCCACCGTGGGTGACGCGGTGGTGTTCCTGCGCAGCCTGCTGCCGGCCAAGCCCATCGATGAGATCTACACCGTGCTGGGGCGTGCCAAGCAGGGCAAGACCGAGCGCTACCGCACCTTCTTCCGCCACTTCCAGGAGCATCCCGACGCGCAGCTGGTGCATGCCGATGGCACCCCCGGCATGGTCATGGCGGTGTTCACGCTGCCCAGTTACCCGCTGGTATTCAAGCTGATCCGCGACCGCTTCGCCTGGCCCAAGACCATGACCCGGCACCAGGTGGAGGAGAAGTACGCGCTGGTGTTCAACCTGGATCGCGTCGGGCGCCTGCTGGATGCGCAACCCTACCGCCATCTCCGCTTCCCCAGGGCCCGCTTCTCGCCGGAGCTGCGCGAAGAGCTGCTCACCCAGTGCGCCGCCAGCGTTCGTGAAGACGGCGATTCGCTGGTGATCGCGCTGTGCTACGTGCAGCGCCGCTTCCGGCCGCTCAATCTTTACCTGCGCGAGCAGACCGCCGAAGCCCGTCGCGCCGCCGCGCTGGATTATGCGCAGGCGATCACCGACATGGCGCGCAACAACATCTTCCCGGGCGACATGCTGCCCAAGAACTTCGGTGTGTCGCGGCATGGCCGTGCGGTGTTCTACGACTACGACGAGCTGTGCCTGGTGAGTGACTGCGTGTTCCGCGCATGGCCCACGCCGCGCAATGCCGACGAAGCCATGGCGGACGAACCGTGGTTCCACGTAGGCCCGCGTGATGTGTTCCCGGAGCGCTTCGCACCCTTCATGGGATTGCCCGCCGACGAGCTTGCCGCCGTGCGTGAACACCATGCGCATCTGTTCGATCCCCATTGGTGGCAGGGGCTGCAGGCGCGTTTCGCGGCCGGCGATTATCCCGATACGCCGCCCTACGCAGCCCATCATCGCCTGGCCTGATTTCCCCCAGACACATCACTGGGCTATCCTCGGGCTTCATCCACAAGGAGCAGGTGAGATGCGTTATCCCCATTTTCTGGCGTTGGCCCTCGCATTGGGCGGCACCGGGCTGGTCGCAACAAGCGACACCGCTGCGCAGACCGCGCGTGCGGTGCGTGAGACCGCCGAAGCCAGCATGACGCTGACCGGCAAGATCGATATCGGCAGCGACGGGCACGTCACCGGCTTCCAGCTGGACCATGCCGACAAACTGCCTGCCGACCTGGCGGCATTCGTGCAGCGCCAGGTGCAGGCATGGCAGTTCCGGCCGGCCGTGGAGAACGGTACGGCTGTGGCGACGCAGACGCCGGTGACCCTTCGCCTGCTCTCCCAGTCCAGCCCGGACGGCGCCGGCGACACCGTGCGCGTGGCGGGCGCGAGCTTCAGCAAGTACGACCCGGACGACACCAGCCGGGTGACCTCCAGCGAGATCCGCTCGCCGGCCTACCCGAAGACTCTCGCCGCCATGCGCGCCAAGGGTGAGGTGCTGCTGCTGCTGAAGGTCGGCCGCGACGGGACCGTGGACGATGTGGTCGCCGAGCAGGTAAACCTGCGCGTGGTGGGCAAGGAAAGCCAGATGCGCCAGGTGCGCAACGAGTTTGCCCGTGCATCGGTGTCCACCGCGCGCAGCTGGACCTTCCGCCCGCCGACCACCGGCAAGTTCAAGGACGCCGAGTCGTGGACGGTGCGGATCCCGGTCCGTTACATGATGGGCGAACGCACGCCTTACGGCACGTGGGAAGCCTACATTCCCGGTCCGCGCGAGCGCGCGCCGTGGCGCACCTCGCAGGCCGGCGCGGAAGCCGCACCCGACCTGCTGGCTGCAGGTGGCATCTACATGGCAGACCTGGATGACGGTCCGCGCCTGCTCACCCCGTTGGGCAGCTGATCACAAGGAGTCGTGCAATGCGTAGTTCCCTTTACCTGGCACTGGCGTTGGCACTCGGCGGCAGCATCGTCGCCGCCGCGCCGGAGGCCGCCGCACAGACGCGTAGTGAGATGCGCAAGACCGCCGAAGGCAGCATGGTGCTGACCGGGCAGGTCAACATCGGTACCGAAGGGCAGGTGGAAGGCTTCGTGCTGGACCAGCGCGAGAAGGTGCCGGCGGAACTGGCCAGCTTCGTGGACCGCTCCGTGCAGACCTGGCGTTTCGAGCCGATCGTGCGCGATGGCAAGCCCGTGCGTGCGCGCACCCAGGTATCCATCCGCCTGGTCGCCAACATCGGGCCCGACGGCAAGGACATGGTCACGCTCGACGCCGCGACCTTCGGCGGGTACGACGCCACGAGCACCGACCAGGTCACCTCGATCAAGCTGCAGCCGCCGCGCTTTCCCTCGGCAGCATTGAACATGGGCGGCAGTGGCGATGTGATGTTGATCGTGAAGGTCGGCCGTGACGGCAAGGTCATGGATGTGATCGCCGAACAGGTCAACCTGCGCGTGCTCGGCGACGCGCGCCGCATGGAGCGGCTGCGCGAGGCGTTCGCGAAGCAGAGCGTGGACGCCGCTCATCGCTGGAGCTTCCGTGCCCCCAGCACGGGAGACGAGAAGGACAAGCCGTTCTGGTCCGTGCGCGTGCCGGTCAGCTTCGACTTCGGCGAAGTCACGCGTGGCTACGGCCAGTGGAACGTCTACATTCCGGGCCCGCGCGCGCAGGCGCCCTGGCGGCAGGTGGGACCCGGCGAACAGGATGTGGCTGGCCTGCTGGCGGTCGGCGGCGTGTACATGACCGACGTCAGCAATGGCCCGCGCCTGCTGACCCCGCTGGGCGGGTGAGCAGGTGAACGACCGGATCGGCGCCGCGCGTCGATCCGGTTTCAGAATCAGGTTCCGGCCGGGCCGTCCGGCGCCGGGTACACGACAGTCCGGTTGCGGCCCTGTTCCTTGGCCATGTACAGCGCCTTGTCGGCCAGCCGCAGCGCCTGCTGCGGATCCTCGTGGTAGGACGGGTAGTGGGCCACGCCCAGCGATACCGTTACCGTGCCGACCTGTTCGAACACTTCCGCTTCCACCTGCAGCCGCAGGCGTTCGGCG
Source organism: Stenotrophomonas maltophilia (assembly GCA_002386405.1). Taxonomy (GTDB): domain Bacteria; phylum Pseudomonadota; class Gammaproteobacteria; order Xanthomonadales; family Xanthomonadaceae; genus Stenotrophomonas; species Stenotrophomonas maltophilia_AD. Next base: position 11,466 of record DGIP01000294.1, on the reverse strand, counting down.
ATGCCGGCGCTGGCGGCCACGTCGATGCCCGGCAGCAGGATCAGGAATTCCTCGCCGCCATTGCGGCACAGCAGGTCGGTATCGCGCGAATCGTCGCGCATCAGCTGGGCGATGCGCAGGATCACCGCATCGCCCACCGCGTGGCCGAAGCGGTCGTTGATGGTCTTGAAGCGGTCGATGTCCAGCGCGATGATCCCGAACGGCTGCCCGCGTGCCTGCCAGTCCTCCAATCCTTCCTGCAGCCCACGGCGGTTCTGCAGGCCGGTGAGCGGGTCGGTCATGCTGGCGCGGTTGAGCTTGCCGATGCGGTCCTGCAGCAGGTTGAAGCTGTACAGCAGCGCCTGCTTGAGGTGCGCGGCCTCGTAGTACCACGCCTTGATGCCGGTGACGTGGCGGATGGCGATGCCGGTATCGCGGTTCTGCACGTTGCGCGCCATCTGCCACAGCGGCAGCGAAATGCGCCGGGCGAACCACCAGGTGACCAGCAGCGACAGCACGCCCAGCGGGATGGCATTCCAGATCACCGCCTTCATCAAGCGCGACAGCGGCGCCAGCGTGGCCTCGGTCGGGCGCTGTGCCACCACGCCCCAGCCCACGCTGGGCACCGGCGCGTAACCGGCCAGCATCAACACGCCGTGGCTGTTGCGGACTTCCTGCGCGCCCGAGTGGCCCTGGCTGACCGCCTTCACCGCCGGGTTCTCCAGCGCGAACTGGCCCACCCGGGTGGGTTCGATGTGGTACAGGATGCGGCCATTGCGGTCGACCACGTACAGGTACGAGCCGTCGCGGTAGTAGTGCTTGCCCAGCAGGCTCTGCAGGATGCTGCGCTGGCGCAGGTAGATGGTGCCGCTCACATAGCCCTTGTACTGGCCCTGCGGGTCGAAGATCGGGTGCGAGATGGCGATGAGCAGGCGGCCGGTGGCCGACTGGTAGGGATCGCTGATGTACGGTTCACGGCGCTTGAGCGCCTCGCTGTTGCCCTGGCTGTTGAGCACCACCCCCTGCAGGGCCAGGCTCAACGGCGAGGTGGCCAGCACCGTGCCGGCCGGGTCCACGATCAGCACCGAGTTGAAGCTGTTGGTCTGCAGCTGCAGGCGGGCCGCTTCGGCTTCCAGCTCGGCGCGGGTGTGCGCCCGCTGGCCCAGGCCGGCGGCGGCGTAGGCCAGCTGCTGCTGGGCCGACAGCACGAAGTTCTGGGTGCTCTCGGCCAGCTTGCTGGCGTACACCCGGTTGGATTCGAGCGTGGTGCCGATCAGCTGTTCGCGCTGCACGCGGTAGCTGGCGTGCAGGGTGTTGGCCAGGGCGACGAGCGCGCTGAGCAGCGCAAGCGCCAGGATCAGCTTGCCCAGGTTGAGGCGGGATGACAGCAGGGGCATGGACGAAACAACCGGCAAGGTGCTGCGCCAACCGGTCCTACCGATGAGGCTGCAACGTTGGAGCGGTCAGAGGTGAACTGCATGGCGCCGGGCCGGTTCGCCTGGCGGCGCCCTGGATGCGGCCACCCTACCCCCGGGCGGACTACGGATCACGGCGCGGATTATCACGGATTCCGGGCCCGAAAGGGGAACGCCGAACTCAGCGTTCCAGCCGCTTGCGAAGTACGCTGCGCACATTGGCGGCCATTGCCCCATCCAGCGGGCCCAGCACCCCGCGTGCGGCTTCGGGGATATGCGCGGTGGTATCGCCGCCGGCGGCGAATACGTAGTGGTCGAACAATGCCTGCCAGTTCCGGCGCTGGGCCGGCGGCAGCCCGCGCAGCGCCAGCAATGACAGCATCAGGGCGTTCATGGGTGGATCCATCCAGGCCGGTACCGGGCGCCACCAGTAGTTCACCAGCACGTTGAAGTCATCCAGCCCTTCCATGTGGTGCCACCACAGGGAAGGAATGAATACCGCATCGCCGGGGCCCAGTTCGGCCACCTGCGCGCTGGCCATGGCCCGGGCAAAACGCGGGAAGCGGTCCAGGTCCGGTTCGGCGAAGTCGACCAGGCTCACTGCCTGGCCGGCCGGGGTGAAATCCAGCGGGCCGACATACAGGTTGCCGATCTGATCCGGCGGAAACAGGGTGACCCTGCGGCGGCCGGCCGCCACGCAGGCCAGGTTGTCCGGCACGTCGTGGTGGGCGGCGATGCGCGAGCGGTTGCCGATCCAGATGCTGGCCAGCGGTTCGTCCACCCCCAGCGCCAGCGGGTTGTGCTGGCGGAAGCCGGGCAGGAAGCTGTCCAGCGTGGTCGAGGCCACGTAGATGGTGGGCGGTTCGGGGGTGCCCCGGTACTTGAGCAGGGTATCGAGCACCACCTTCAGCGCGATCTGCTCGCGGCGGAAGTTGAAGCCGCTCATGTCCGCGTTGTAGAAGATGCGGCCCTTCGCTTCGGGCGGCGCGGTAGTGGCGGAAACCGGCAGGGTGCCGTGGTCGAACTGCTTGAGGTGGGCGACCGCGGCGTCGGCCGAGTCGCGTGCGGCGCTGACCATCGGCCAGTCCGCCACCAGCCCGCGGATCACCTTGGGCGTGGTCCAGCCTGGAAGTACCTCGGCCAGCCGGTGGCGGTCGAGGTCGCGCACTTCGTCGATCGGGCCGGGCATTGCAGGCATGGCGGGGTCGCTTGCGGGCGGTGGCGGTGTGGCGAGTGTAGACCCGCCACACCGCTGCTGCTCAGAACTTGTAGCGGACGCCGAACATGTAGCGCGGGCCGGTCTGGGTGGCGTAGCGCAGCATGTTGGTATGCCGTGCGTAAGTACGCATGGTCTCGTCGGTGAGGTTGATCGCCTCCAGGCTCAGCGACAGCTGTTCGCTGACCGCGTAGCTGATGTTGAGGTCGAGCTGGCCGTAATCATCGGTGTAGTTCGGGTTCGGGCCCTGGCCGCCGATGCCGTTGAGGAACTTGTCGCGCCAGTTGTAGGCCGCACGGATCTGCCAGTTGTGCTTGTCGTAGAACGCCACCAGGTTGGCCGAGTCGCTCAGGCCCACCATCGGGTACTGGTCGCCCAGGCTCAGGTTGTCGAAGGTCAGCCCGGACTTCACCTTGGTGTAGTTGGCGGCCACGCCGAACCCGGACTGGCCGAACAGGTGCTGTACCGCCACTTCCCAGCCATCGAGATGGTCCGAACGCTGGTTGGCCGGCAGGGTGATGTCGAACCCGGCGATCGGGTCGCCCGGCTGGCCGACGATGGTGCCGGTGAGCTGGCCGGCCGAATTGGTGCCGGTGGCGGTCACGCCGGGCTGGCCGTTGAAGTTGGTGAAGATGTAATCGCGGATGCAGGGCATGTCGCTCACCCCGCAGCCGGCCGCCAGCGCCGCATTCCAGTACGCGCCACCGACCGGCGTGTGCAGGTCGCCGGTGTTCTCGCGGACGATCGTATTGCTGATGAAGTTCTTGATGTTCTTGCGGAAGAAGCCAACCGAGGCGTAACTGGATTCGCCGTAGTACCACTCCAGCGACAGGTCGAAGTTGTCCGACAGCAGCGGCTCCAGCGCCGGATTGCCGCGCGACCCGCTGCCGCCCTGGGTACGCACGATGTCGGCCAGCGACTGCCCGCTCTGGATCTGGTCCCACCCCGCGCGACCCAGGCTGCGGCTGTAGCTGCCGCGCAGCGCCAGCGTATCGCTGATGTCCAGCTTCAGGTCCAGGTTGGGCAGCACGTAGTCGTACTTGCCGCTGTCGCTGATGAAGCCGCTCTCGCTGGCATAGTCGATGTTCAGCTCGTTGGCCGAACTCCAGCTGATCCCGTTGGGCACGCGCACCATCGCGGTGGAGTCCACGTCGGTCTGTTCGTAGCGCACGCCCACCGCCACGTTCAACGGCATCGACCAGTCGAAGGTGGTGCGGTACTGCAGGAACGCGCTCTTGGACTTCTCGTTGGTGCGGATGTCCTGCGAGTACTCGGTGGGCGCCACGTAGCAGGTGGGGCAGGCCGGGTCGGACGCGGTGCCGACCTGGGCGGCGCGGTTGATCAGCCTGTCGAAGTCGAACACCAGGAACTGGCCGGTCAGGCGCGGATCGTTGTGCCCCGAGAACGCATCGAAGTACTTGGCCATGTCATCGGCGTACCAGATGCTGTCGTCATAGTCGGCCGGGGTGCCCAGGCCGCCCCACGTATTGCGCTGCATGATCGCCGAGGCCGAGCGGTTCTTGACGTCGGTGTAGCCCACGCCGAAGTCGAGCGCGGAGTAGTCGGCGAACTTGAAGGTACCGCGGCCCTGGTACTGTTCCACCTCGGACTTGTTGTAGCTGTTCTGGAACACGGAGCCTGTCACCAGCGCATCGGCCGCCTGCACCCCGCCCGGCGGCAGCGCGATGTTGATGATCGGCAGGTCGCCGCTGTAGTCCACGGTGGTCTTGCCGCGCACGAACGCGGCCACGCCGAGCACGCCGGCCGAACCGTACGGGCTGTCCGGCTGCGACTCGCCGGTGGAGTTGTGGGCATCGAAGTTCAGGGTCAACGCATCGTTGACCTCCCACTCCACGTTGAAGCCCAGCGAGTCCAGGGTGTTCTTGGTCGCCAGCTGCGCGCCACCCATCGACACGTCCGAATTGACCATGTCTTCGCTGTAGATGATCGGCGCGGCAACCGGGCCGTTGGTCCAGATGCTGTCGCCCGGGCCGTAGTTGAACCACACCGACAGCTCGCTGCGCTGCTGCTGCACCTTGTTTTCCACATAGGTGTAGTCCAGCGTGGTGGTCACGTTGTCGACCGGCTTCCACTGCAGGGTGGCCTGGCCGTTGGTGCGCTGGCGCTGCACGCCGTTGACGTTGTAGGCGGTGTTCTGCGGGCGCCCGTACACATCATTGGGGCCGGGACGATTCTGGATGCGGTCCGCGTAGCCCTGGCCGGGCTGCGGCAGCACGCGCCAGTCGGTGGTGTTGTCGCCTTCGAACGTGGCCCAGCCTTCGGCCACCGTGGCCTGGTTGAAGCCGGAGTCGCGCTCCTGGTAGCTGCCGCTCAGCATCACGCCCACGCGGCCATCGGCGTAGGTGTCGCTGAAGATGCCGGAGAGCTCGCCGGTGTACTTGGACCCCTGCAGCGTGCGCGGCAGGTTGTCGTTGGACGTATCGCTGACCGCCTTCAGGCCCACGCTGACCACCGGCGCCGATTCGAGCGGGCGCAGGGTCTTGACGTTGATCGTGGCGCCAATGCCTCCGGTCGGGTTGTCGGCGCGCGTGGTCTTGAACACCTCCACGGCCGAGATCGACTCGGAGGCGATGTTGGCGAAGTCGAACGAGCGCGAACCGGACAGGCCGCCACCGCCGTTGCCGAGGTTGGATGCCGGCATCTGGCGGCCGTTGAGCAGCACCAGGTTGAAGTCCGGGCCGATGCCGCGCACGGTCACCTTGGAGCCTTCGCCGCTGGAGGTGCGGTCGATCGACACGCCGCTGATGCGCTGCAGCGATTCGGCCAGGTTGGTATCCGGGAACTTGCCGATGTCTTCGGCCACGATGCCGTCCACGACACCCTGGCTGTCGCGCTTGAGGTTCATGGACGAGGTGAGGCTGCCACGGATACCGGTGACCTGCACCGTATCGAGCGTGGCCGGATCCAGCCCTTCCGACGACGACGCAGCGCCGTCGCGGGTGGTGTCCTGGGCCCACGCCGGCCCGGCCAACACGGCGAGCAGCGCGGAAGTGAGCATTGCCTTGCGGGGTACGGCCTTGTACGTCTTCATTGCAGCTCCCTCCCCAGGGAAATCGGTAATGGCAGTCCTACGGCGTCTGGCACGATTCAACAACGATGTGGGCGGATTGGGCCGACGCCTGACAGCGTTGTCAACAAAGTGCCATGCAGGGCGACGTTTGCGGTGTCGCCCATGGGTGTCCCTGTGTGTCCCCTGGCAGGTCGCTGTACAGCCGTTAAACGTTGCAATGCGGGCCTTTCAGCCCGGTTTTGCAGGGACGTGCTGCGCCCGATTCAGTGTGGCCTGGCCGTTGTGCAGTGCAGAACGAAACTGCGCGGAATCTGTTTTCGGGACATTGCCCAGCGCTGTCATGTCTCCTGACCGATTGTCTGACAGCGCTGGACAAGTGGGCGTCCAGCGGGTTCCATGTCTGGCCGCCGCATGGCTGGCAATTCCCATCAGAAGGACAGGCAATGGACACTTCCACCGTGGTTCGCGGGCAGCACGTACAGAGCACACGCATGGCGCTGGCCGTGGTGACGGCGATCTTCTTCATGTGGGGCTTCATCACCTGCCTCAACGACATCCTGATTCCGCACCTCAAGGCCGCGTTCTCGCTGACCTGGGTGCAGGCCATGCTCATCCAGTTCACCTTCTTCGGCGCCTACTTCCTGATGTCGCTGCCGGCAGGGCGGCTGGTGGCGGCCGTGGGCTACAAGCGCGGCATCGTGGCCGGGCTGGCCATCGCCGGTGTCGGTGCGCTGTTGTTCTGGCCGGCCGCCGCGCTGCATGTGTACGGCCTGTTCCTGGGCGCGTTGTTCGTGCTGGCCACCGGCATCACCGTGCTGCAGGTCGCCGCCAATCCGTATGTGGCGCTGCTGGGGCCGGAGCAGACCAGCTCCAGCCGACTGACCCTGGCCCAGTCGATGAACGCGCTGGGCACCACCATCGCCCCGTTGTTCGGTGGCCTGCTGATCCTGGCGGCCGAACCGCGCAGCGCCGAACAGCTGGCGCTGCTGCCGCAGGCCGAAGCGCTGGCCTACCGGGCCGCCGAAGCACAGTCGGTACAGGTGCCGTACTTCGGCCTGGCCATCGCGTTGTTCGTGCTGGCCGCGGCGATCTGGATGTTCCGCCTGCCCAGCATTGCCGGGGTGGAAGACATCAAGGAGCAGGGCACGCTGGGCGCGGCGCTGCGCCACAAGCACCTGGCCTTCGGCGTGCTGGCGATCTTCTTCTACGTGGGCGCCGAAGTGTCCATCGGCAGCGTGCTGGTCAACTTCCTGTCCATGCCCGGCATCGGCGAAGGGCTGACCGAGCAGGAGGCCACGCGCTACGTGTCGCTGTACTGGGGCGGCGCGCTGGTCGGCCGCCTGGTCGGCACGTTCCTGCTGGCGCGCTTCGACCCGCGCCGCCTGCTTGGGCTGTTCGCGCTGGTGGTGATGGGCCTGCTGGCAGTGACCATGCTCGGCACCGGCGAGCTGGCCAAGTGGAGTGTGGTCAGCGTGGGTCTGTTCAACTCGATCATGTTCCCGACCATCTTCGCGCTGGCCATTGGCGGCCTGGGCCCGCTTACGGGACAGGGCTCCAGCCTGCTGGTGATGGCGATCGTGGGCGGCGCGGTGGTTCCGCTGGCCGTGGGTTGGCTGGCCGACCACTACGGGCTGCAGGCATCGTTCCTGCTGCCGATGCTGTGCTACCTGTTCATCGTGTTCTACGCATGGCGCGGGTCGCGCCGTTACGCCTGAGTCGTCAACGTCGCCGTGGTGCGTGGGTGGATTCACGCACCAGCACCGCATGGTCCACGGTGACCATGCGGCCGGCCTTCGGCGAGCGGATGCGTTCGATCAGCTGTTCGGTGGCCAACCGGCCCATCGTGTCGGTGGGCTGGCGCACGGTGGTCAGTGCCGGGTAGATGTGCCCGGCGATGGGCGTGTCATCGAAGCCGCACACGGAAAGATCGCGCGGCACGCGCAGGCCACGCTGGCCGGCCACGCGGAACACCGCGGCGGCCATGTCGTCGTTGGCCGCGAAGATCGCGGTGGGCGGTTCGGGCAGGTCCAGCAGCGCGTTGGCGGCTTCGATGCCCGATTCGAACGAGAACTGGCCGCTGGCCACCAGCGCCGGGTCGTAGTCAATGCCCGCCGCGCGCAATGCCTGGCGGTACCCGGCCAGGCGCCACTGGCACGCGCCATGCGCGCGCGGGCCCTTGATGTGACCGATGCGGCGGTGGCCCTGCGCGACCAGATGGCCAATCAGTTCCACCACGGCGGTGGTTTCGTCCATGCGCACGCCGATACGGCCTTCGGGATGGCGCGGGGCGATGCTGGAGAACGGAATCTCGTTGTCTTCCAGGTACGCCAGCACCACTGCATCGTCGGTCAGCGGCGGGATCAGCACCACGCCATCGGGCCGCGAGTTTTCGAACAGCGCAGCCAGGTCGGGAAGGGTGCGCCGGCCGATGCCGACCGGCCCCAGGATCAGGTTGTAGTGGTTGGCATGACAGGCCTCCAGCATGCCGTTCTGGATTTCCATCAGGTAATTGCGCGATGGGTTGTTGTAGACCAGCGCCAGCGCATACGAGCGTTGCCCGGCCAGGCTGCGCGCCGACAGGTTCGGTTTGTACCCGAGCCGGGTGACCGCAGCCAGCACGCGGTCGCGCGTTTCCACCCGCACGTTCGGCTCGTTGTTGAGCACGCGCGATACGGTCTTGATCGAAACGCCCGCAATGGCGGCGACATCCTCGATACGACTACGCATGGTGCGATGGATCCTCCTGGAGAGCCCGGCCGGCCGCTGCCGATGGTAATGCGCCTGTGTCGTTTCGGGATTACCGAAGCAGGCGGATGGTGCCACGTTGCGGGGTATTCGTGCACGGTCTGGATTTCCATGCGGCGCTGCAACAGCAACTGCGGAATCTCTTCCCATTCGAAAACTGCAGGCCCAGCAATCACGGGGATGCCAGGACAACGCGCTCGCCAAACAGTTGACAGAGCCACGCCCGGCTTATATGACAGCGCTGTCACCGGAAGCGCCGAAGCAGCCCGCGCCCGGTCCATCATCCGCACATTCCATTGGAGGTAGATGCACGTGAGCAGCGCCCGGAAGACTCTTCTTACCGTCTGTGTATTGACGGCATTGGCCGCCCAGGCGCATGCCGCACCCGCCGCCGGGCGCCTGCAGGACTGGCCGCAGGTGACCAGTGCGATCGCCCCCGACCCGGCCATCGAAAGCCGCGTGCGCAGCATCCTTGCGCAGATGACCCTGGCGCAGAAGGTCGGGCAGATGACCCAGCCGGAGATCAAGCAGATCACCCCGGAACAGGTGCGCACCTATTACATCGGTTCGGTGCTCAACGGTGGTGGCTCGTGGCCGGGCATGGACAAGCACGCCAGCGTGGCCGACTGGGTCACGCTGGCCGATGCGTATCACGCCGCCTCGCTGGCCACCGACGCGCGCACCCCGGTGCCGGTGATCTGGGGCACCGATGCGGTGCACGGCCACAGCAATGTGTTTGGCGCCACGCTGTTCCCGCACAACATCGGCCTGGGCGCCACCCGCGATGCCGCGTTGATCGAGCGCATCGGTGCCGCCACCGGCAGCGCCACCCGTGCCACCGGCATCGGCTGGGTGTTCGCGCCGACGCTGGCCGTGGCGCATGACCCGCGCTGGGGCCGCACCTACGAAAGCTTCTCGTCCGACCCGTCCATCGTGCGCGAATACGCCACCGCCTACGTCAAGGGCGCGCAGGGCCGCTTCAGCAGCGACGGCAACGTGGTGGCCACGGCCAAGCACTACATCGGCGATGGGGCCACCGACAACGGTCGCGACCAGGGCGAGGCCACGGTGGACAAGGCCACCATGATCAACGTGCACGGCCAGGGATACTTCGGTGCCCTGGGCGAGGGCGTGCAGACGGTGATGGCCTCGTTCAACAGCTGGAACGACCGCGCCGGTGGCGTGGACTACGGCAAGATGCACGGCAGCCAGGCGCTGCTCACCGGCGCGCTGAAGGAAAAGATGGGCTTCGACGGCTTCGTCGTGTCCGACTGGAACGGCATCGCCCAGGTGCCCGGCTGCCGCAACGACAGCTGCGCCCAGGCGATCAACGCCGGCATCGACATGGTGATGGTGCCCGATGACTGGAAGGCCTTCATCGCCAACACCATGGCCCAGGTGGAGAGCGGCGAGATTCCGATGGCGCGCATCGACGATGCGGTGACCCGCATCCTGCGCGTGAAGCTGCGTGCGGGCCTGTTCGAGCACAAGCCGTCCGACAGCCGTTACGCAGGTGACGCCAACGCCGTGCAGCACCGCGAACTGGCGCGCGAAGCAGTGCGCGAATCGCTGGTGCTGCTGAAGAACCAAGACAAGGTGCTGCCGCTCAAGCGCGATGCGCGCGTGCTGGTGGTGGGCAAGAGTGCCGACAGCCTGTCCGACCAGGCCGGGGGCTGGTCGCTGACCTGGCAGGGCACAGAGAATACCAACGCCGATTTCCCCAACGCCGATTCGGTGCTGGGTGCGCTGCGCGCCGAACTGGGCACGCAGCAGGTGACCTACAGCGCGGACGCCAAGGGCATCGATGCATCGGCGTTCGACGTGGTGGTCGCGGTGATCGGCGAAACGCCGTACGCCGAAACCAACGGCGACATCCTCGCTTCGGACACGGTCAGCCACAGCCGTGCGCAGCCGCAGGACCTGGCCGTGCTCAAGGCCGCTGCCGCCACCGGCAAGCCGCTGGTCACGGTGTATTTCTCCGGCCGCCCGATGTACACCAACGACCTGCTCAACCTGTCGCAGGCGTTCGTTGCCGCGTGGCTGCCGGGTACCGAAGGCAAGGGCATCACCGACGTGCTGGTGGCTGGCAAGGACGGCAAGCCCGCGCATGACTTCCACGGCCGGCTCAGCTTCCCGTGGCCGGGCGTGCCGTGCCCGGCACCGATCGACCGCCCGGACCCGAAGCGCCCGGACCTGTTCAAATTCGGCTATGGCCTGAGCTACGCCAAGCCGGCGCAGGTCGCGCGCCTGCCCGAAACCAACCCGGACCATTGCGGCGAAGTGACCACGCTGCCGATCTTCAACCGCGTGGACACTGCGCCGTTCTCGCTGCACATCGCCGCCGGTGGCGCCACCCAGCCGCTCGGCAACGATCTCAACGCCAGCCTGCGCTGGCCCACCGCCACGCCGGTCGCCGAGGTGCGCACGGTGCAGATCAATACCCAGCAGGACGCCCGCGAAGTGACCTGGTTGGCCCCGGCGCAGCTGATCGCGCGCAGCACCTCACGGCGCAACCTGGGCGCGCTGGCGCGCAGCAACGGCGCGTTGCAGTTCGACGTGATGGTGCAGCACCAGCCCGCTTCGCCGGTCACGGTGACCATGCAGTGCGGCACCGGCTGCGAGGGCGGGGTGGATATCGCCCCGGCGCTGGCAACGCTCACCCCCGGCCAGAAGCGCACCGTGACCATCCCGCTGGCCTGCTTCGCCGGCAAGGGCGTGGACCTGGGCGCGGTGGAAGCACCGTTCGTGGTCAGCGCGGACAAGCCGTTCGCCGCGGCGTTCACCCAGGTGCGGGTGGCGACGAAGGCCGACAAGGCCGAGGGTGTGGTGGAGTGCAGGTGATGGGCGGCGCCGGCGAGCCGTCGGCGCCACCAGCTTGACGTTATAGGAACAAATTCAAAGGAAGGCTGCCGCGTGGTGGGTAGTGTGCGGGTCATACGCACGCGGGGGGTCGGCTATGACGTTTGTTCACGTCCTGGGTGGGGCATCGCTGCTGATCCTGGTGGCGGTGTCCACGGTGATCAGAGCCGGGATCGGGTTGGATTGGGGAGGCGCGGAAACGGCGGCGCCGGACGCTGTGG
>DGIP01000022.1:879-2780 GCA_002386405.1 Stenotrophomonas maltophilia | reverse complement strand
GCTGGCCTCGGCGATGATCTTCTCGCGGGTCAGCGCGGCGCCGCCGCCCTTGATCAGGCACTTGTTGCCGTCGCATTCGTCGGCGCCGTCCACGTACAGCGACAGCCCGCCGGTGTGGTTGAGTTCCAGCACGTCGATGCCGTGCTGCTTCAGGCGCGCGGTGCTCTGCTCGGAGCTGGACACGGTGCCCTTGATGCGGTGCTGGATGCGGGCCAGGCCGTCGATGAAGTAGGCAACGGTGGAGCCGGTGCCGACCCCGACGATCATGCCGTCTTCGACGTATTCCAGGGCTTTTTCTGCGGCGAGGCGTTTGGCTTCGGACATGGCGGGAAACTCGTGAAGGAAAAGGTCAGTGTTTTTTTTCGAGCGACAGCAGCAGCTTCCACTGCGCGGCGGTCACCGGCAGGATCGACAACCGGTTGCCGCGCGCGATCAGGGGGAACCCTTCGCCCAATGCATCGGCATGCAGCTTGATCTCGTCCAGCGAAATGGTGTCGCGCAGCTTGCGCTCGAAGGCCACGTCCACCAGCAGCCAGCGTGGCGTTTCGCGGGTGGCCTTGGGATCGTAATAGTCCGATTTCGGATCGAACTGGGTGTCGTCCGGGTACGCCTCGGTGGCGACCGTGGCGGTCCCCACGATGCCCGGCACCTTGGTGTTGGAGTGGTAGAACAGGATGCCGTCGCCGACCTTCATGCCATCGCGCATGAAGTTGCGCGCCTGGTAGTTGCGCACGCCGTTCCAGGGTTCCTGGCCCACGCGCTTGAGGTCATCGATGGAAAAGGCGTCCGGTTCGGACTTCATCAGCCAGTAGCGCTTGCGTGCGGTCATGCGTCGTTCTATCGGGGAAGGTACGTGGTGGTGTCGGTGCAGATCGCATCCACGCCGACGTCCCACGGCTGCACGGGCAGGTCATCGACCTGCTGCACCGAAAAACCGACGCCGGCCAGCCACGGCGGGGCCGGGCGCTGGCTGCGGAATGCGAAGCTGCGATCATACCAGCCGCCCCCCATGCCCAGCCGCCGGCACTGCGCGTCGAAGCCCACCAGTGGGGCCACCACCAGGGCCATCTGTTCGGGCGCCAGGGTGTCGTCCACGGCGATGTCGGGTTCGGGAATGCCGAAGCGGTTGCTGGTCAGCGGCTGGCCCGGGCGCCACGGCGCGAAGCGCAGCGTGTCGCCGGCCAGTACGGGCAGGCAGTAAGTAGTGGTGTCGGGCAGGCGCATCTGCCAGCGGTGCAGCGCGATTTCGCCATCCAGTGCCCAGTACCCGGCCACGAAGCCGTGGGTGGGCGCGAAGGGCAATGCAAGCAGGGCATCGGCAAGCAGTTCGGCGGCGGCCAGGCGCTGCGCGGCGGGTATGTCTCGGCGGCGTTGGCGCAGCTGCTGGCGCAGTGCGGAGCGCGGGTCGGTCATGCCTGGGTCCGTTGGGGCCGGATAAAACAAGAGCGACGTTCCAGTGGAACGTCGCTCTTGCAGGAATACTGCATTCTCCGCGGTGACGATGCGTGCGAAACGACCTTGAACCCGGGGTTCAAGTGGGTACGCTGGGCCTCCATTGGGCTTCCCGCTACAAGGCGGACCTGCACTCCCGGCGACGTCGCGCACCCGTGGTCGTAATTAAGGGACAAGGCGAATGTTTGCACACGCCGTCGTTCACAGCAGAGAACGCGTCGCCATTATAGCCAACCGCACCGGATCGGATACCCCGTTCGTCGGTTCGATTACGTGCCAATTCAGAACAATGAAAAACGCGTGCACTCAGCCCGCGTCCAAGGCCCTGTCCAGGCGCCTGTTCAGATCGGCCAGCGTCTGCTGCAGGGCCACGCCCTGGCGGGCGTGGTCGTCGCGCAGCTGCTGCAGCTCGTGCGCGAGGTTAAGCGCGGCCAGCACCGCCACCCGGT
>DGIP01000022.1:0-678 GCA_002386405.1 Stenotrophomonas maltophilia | reverse complement strand
GGCCAGCACCGCCACCCGGTCCACGGCCGCCATGCGGTTGCTGCCGCGGATCTCGCGCATCTTGGCATCGAGCAGGCGCGCGGCGGCGGTGAGGCTTTCACGCTCTTCGGCACCCACGCCCACGGTGTATTCGCGGTCCAGGATGCGGACACTGACCGGTTCGGTCTGGCTCATGTGTGCTGCTCCAGCGATTTGAGCCGGGTGATCATCGCTTCCACCCGTGAGCGGGCCTGCTCGTTCTTGGCCAGCAGCTGCGAGCGCTCGTTGACCAGCTGTTCCTGCTGGTGGCGCAGGCTGCGGTTTTCCTCGGCCAGCCGCTGGTTGCGGTCCAGCAACGCCTCCACCCGGGCGGCAAAGGCCTGCAATTGGGCGATGGCTTCGGCGGGTTCCATGTCCGGCACGATAGGCAAGGGGGGTGGAGGCGGTCAAGCTAATAATGACGGGGGGCGGATTGATACACTGTGGCGCTGCCAACCCAGGGTTGCCGGCAGCGCCGCCGACCCACCAGATCGAGCCCCAAGATGACCGAACTTCCGAGTGTCAACGACGTAAACCAGGCCAGCCAGGCGGCGGGCCTGGGCGCTACTGCCGCGGAGCTCCACGGGGGCCTGTGCGGCTGGCTGTCTGCCGGCGGCGCGCCGGTGCGCGAATGGCCGGCGCGGGTGCTGGCCGACGACA
>DGIP01000186.1:3308-3434 GCA_002386405.1 Stenotrophomonas maltophilia | reverse complement strand
GCCGAGGCCGGCGATGCGCTGCAGGTGCGTTCGGATGTCAGCGGCGATTCCCTGGCCGCCTTCGAGGTGGTGATCAAATCGCCGGGGATCAGCCCCTACGGCGACGCCGCCGTTGCGGCGGCCGCG
>DGIP01000186.1:2467-3049 GCA_002386405.1 Stenotrophomonas maltophilia | reverse complement strand
GCCGAGCATGCCGATGCCGAGGGCACCGTGCGCGACACCGTGTGCGTGACCGGCACCAAGGGCAAGAGCACCACCACCTCGCTGCTGGCCCATCTGCTGCGCGCCTCGGGCGCGCGTACCGGGCTGGTGGGCAACATCGGCCTGCCGCTGCTGGAGGTGCTGGAGCCGCAGCCGGCGCCGGCGTACTGGGCGGTGGAGCTGTCCAGCTACCAGACCGGCGAAGTGGCGCGCAGTGGCGCGCACCCGCAGGTGGCGGTAGTGCTGAACCTGTTCCCCGAGCACCTGGACTGGCATGGCAGCGAAGCGCGCTACATCCAGGACAAGCTGGCGCTGGTGACCGGCGCGGCACCGCGCATCGCCGTGCTCAATGCCGCCGACCCGCACCTGGCCGCGCTGTCGCTGCCGGACAGCGAGGTGGTGTGGTTCAACCAGCCGCAGGGCTGGCACATGCGCGGCGAGTGGGTGTATCGCGGCGGGCAGCAGGTGTTCGATACCGCGAACACGCCGCTGCCGGGCCGGCACAACCGCGGCAACCTGTGCGCGGTGCTGGCGGCGATCGAGGCGCTGGGCCTGGATGCGGTG
>DGIP01000186.1:1658-2277 GCA_002386405.1 Stenotrophomonas maltophilia | reverse complement strand
GCGCTGGGCCTGGATGCGGTGGCGCTGGCGCCTGCCGTGCAGGCGTTCCGGCCGCTGCCCAACCGCCTGCAGACCATCGGCAGCCGCGACGGGCTGCGCTTCGTCAATGATTCGATCAGCACCACCCCGCACGCCAGCCTGGCGGCGCTGGAATGCTTCGCCGGCCAGCGCATCGCGCTGCTGGTGGGCGGGCATGATCGCGGGCTGGACTGGCACGATTTCGTGGACCACATGGCGCACGACGTGCCGCCGGTGGAGATCGTCACCATGGGCGCCAACGGCCCGCGCATCCACGCGCTGCTGCAGCCGCTGGCCGATGCCGGGCGGTTCGGCCTGCATGCGGCGGGGGACCTGGATGAGGCGGTCCGGCTGGCGCGTGCCGCGCTGGGCGGGCAGGGCGGGGTGGTGTTGATGTCGCCGGGCGCACCGAGCTATGGCGTGTACCGCGATTACGTGGCCCGCGGCCGCCATTTCGCCGAACTGGCCGGGTTCGACCCGGACCAGATCACCGCGATCCCGGGGATTGGGATCGCCTGACCGCGCCGGGCATCGCGAGGGACACGTATGACGTGTCGCTACGCGGTCGATCGACCAAGGGTCGTAGTGACACGCCATGCGT
>DGIP01000186.1:460-1386 GCA_002386405.1 Stenotrophomonas maltophilia | reverse complement strand
GACACGCCATGCGTGTCAACGCCATGCCCGGCGCATCCGTGAACCGGGGCCCACGCGGCATCACGCCGCCTGTGCTTTCATGAAGCACTTTCCACAGGAGGCAGGCGCATGAAGCAGCAATGGCAGTGGGGTGCGGCACTGGTACTCGGCCTGACGGCGTTGCCGGCGGTGGCGGCGATGCAGGCCAAGCCGGTGGAGTGGAAGCACGAAGGCACCACCTTCAGCGGGGTGCTGGTCTACGACGACGAAGACAACGACAAGCGCCCCGGCCTGGTGATGGTGCCGAACTGGAAGGGCGTGAACGAATCGGCCATCGCCAAGGCCAAGCAGCTGGCCGGCGACGATTACGTGGTGCTGGTGGCCGACGTATATGGCAAGGGCGTGCGCCCGAAGACCGACGCCGAAGCCGGCCCGGTGGCGACCAAGCTGCGCAATGACCGCCCGGTGCTGCGCGCCCGCGCGCTGAAGGCGCTGGAGGTGCTCAAGGCCCAGGCCGGCAACGCGCCGCTGGATGCCACGAAGATCGGCGCGGTCGGCTTCTGCTTCGGTGGCACCACGGTGCTGGAGCTGGCCCGTGCCGGTGCGCCGCTGGCGGGTGTAGTCAGCCTGCATGGCGGGTTGGGTTCGCCGTTGCCGGCCAAGGCCGGCGGTACGCATCCGTCAGTGCTGGTGCTCAATGGCGCCGACGACAAGGGCATCAGCAAGGACGACATCGCCAGCTTCGAGCAGGAAATGAACGCGGCCAAGGTCGATTGGGAGTTCACCAACTACAGCGGTGCGGTGCACTGCTTCGCCGAAGCCGATGCCAACAACCCGCCGGGTTGCCTGTACAACGAGCGGGCGGCGAAGCGGGCGTGGAAGAGCCTGGATACGTTCTTTGAAGGGTTGTTCGACAAGCGCTGAACGGCGTGCCGACCAACGGTCGG
>DGIP01000186.1:0-277 GCA_002386405.1 Stenotrophomonas maltophilia | reverse complement strand
TGCCGACCAACGGTCGGCACCAACCGCTTAGTGAGACCGCTGCACCGCGTAGCGGGCCAGGCCGCGCAGCGCGGCCACGGCATCGTTGTCGGCCAGGCCGTCGAGCGCACGCTCGGCGGCGTCGGCATATTCCTCGGCGCGGCGGCGGCTGTATTCCAGCCCGCCGGTGGCGTGGATGGCGGCCAGCACTTCCGGCATCGCATCCGCGTCGCCGTCCTGCACGATCCCGCGCAGACGCTCACGGGTGGTGGCGTCGGAATGGGCCATGGCGTGGATC
>DGIP01000188.1:2819-3355 GCA_002386405.1 Stenotrophomonas maltophilia | reverse complement strand
GGTGGGCATGACCTGGCCGCTGGAGCCGGAAGGCATCGCGCGCTTCGCCCAGGGGCTGGAGGACATCGTGGTGGTGGAGGAGAAGCGGGCCTTCATCGAGCGCCAGATGAAGGAACAGTTCTACAACTGGCCGGCCAGCGCCGGCCCGCGCCCGTCGATCGTGGGCAAGTACGACGAGCAGGGCGCGTGGATCCTGCCGTCCACCAATGAACTGACCCCGGCCACCATTGCCGGCGTGATCGGCCGCCGCATCCAGCGCTTCTTCACCAATGACTCCATCGAACAGCGCCTGCGCTGGATGGATGCCAAGGAAGCCGAACTGGCGCTGCCGCGCGCCAGCTTCCCGCGCGTGCCGCATTACTGCTCCGGCTGCCCGCACAACACCTCCACCCGCGTGCCGGAAGGCTCGCGCGCGCTGGGCGGCATCGGTTGCCATTACATGGTCACCTGGATGGACCGCAGCACCGACACCTTCACCCACATGGGCGGCGAAGGCGTGACCTGGGCCGGGCAGGCCGCGTTCACCGACACCGAAC
>DGIP01000188.1:1468-2590 GCA_002386405.1 Stenotrophomonas maltophilia | reverse complement strand
CGTGTTCCAGAACCTGGGCGATGGCACCTATTTCCACAGCGGTTCGCTGGCGATCCGCCAGGCCATCGCCGCCGGGGTCAACATCACCTACAAGATCCTCTACAACGATGCGGTGGCGATGACCGGCGGCCAGCCGGTGGACGGCACCCTGACCGTGCCGCAGATCGCCCACCAGATGCGCGCCGAAGGCGTGCAGACGATCGTGCTGGTGAGCGATGAGATCGGCAAGTGGAACAAGCGCGAGCTGTTCCCCGAGGGCGTGGAATTCCACGACCGCGCCGAGCTGGATGCGGTGCAGAAGCAGCTGCGCGAAGTGAAGGGCACCAGCATCCTGATCTACGAACAGACCTGCGCCACGGAAAAGCGCCGCCGCCGCAAGCGCGGCAAGCTGGTCGACCCGCCCAAGCGCGTGGTGGTCAATTCACTGGTCTGCGAAGGCTGCGGCGACTGCGGCCAGAAGAGCTTCTGCGTGTCGGTGCTGCCGAAGGAAACCGAGTTCGGGCGCAAGCGCGATATCGACCAGTCCAACTGCAACAAGGATTATTCCTGCACCACCGGTTTCTGCCCCAGCTTCGTCACCGTGCACGGCGGCACGCTGCGCAAGGGCTCGCGCAGCGAGCGCAGCAGCCTGCTCGACAACCTGCCCGCGCCGACCTTCCGCAGCACGCTCGAGCAGCCTTGGAACATCCTGATCACCGGCGTCGGCGGCACCGGCGTGGTGACCATCGGCGCGTTGCTGGGCATGGCCGGGCACCTGGAAGGCAAGGGTGCCAGCGTGCTCGACCAGACCGGCCTGGCCCAGAAGGGCGGCGCGGTCACCACCCATATCCGCATCGCCAGGCGCCCCGAAGACATCCATGCCGTGCGCATCGCCGCGGGCGAAGCCGACCTGGTGGTGGGCTGCGACATGGTGGTGGTCAACGATTACTGGGCGCTGTCGAAGGTGCGCGCCGAGCGCTCGCAGGTGGTGCTCAACACCTATGAAGCCATGCCGGGCACCTTCACCACCCGCCCGGACATGCAGTTCCCGGCGGCCGACATCATTGCCGGCATCCGCGTGGCGCTGGGCGGCCGCGAGCCGCTGCTGCTCGATGCCACCCAGCTGGCCACCGCGCTGCTCGG
>DGIP01000188.1:530-1258 GCA_002386405.1 Stenotrophomonas maltophilia | reverse complement strand
GCTGGCCACCGCGCTGCTCGGCGATGCGATTGCCTCCAACCTGTTCATCCTGGGCTACGCCTGGCAGCAGGGGCTGGTGCCGATCTCGTTCGAGGCGCTGATGCGCGCGGTCGAACTCAATGGCGCGGCAGTGGCGATGAACCAGCAGGCGTTCGCGTGGGGCCGGCTGGCCGCCGTGGATCCGCAGGCGGTGCAACAGGCCGCCGGTCTGGTCCGCAACGGCCATACCGATGCCGAGCGCACCCCGGGCCCGCTGCATGACCTGCCGCCGGGCGAATGGGAAGGCAACGAATGGGGTGCCACTGCGGCACCGCGCGAAACCGGCGACGAGCGCGAACTGCGCGGCCTGCCCGGGCATGGCGGTGGCAGCGACGTGGCATTCCTGCCGCTGGATGACGAGCGCCTGTCGCGTTCGCTGGACGAGCTGGTGGAACGCCGCGTTCGCTTCCTCACCGAGTACCAGGACGCCGCCTATGCCGCGCGCTACCGCGCGCTGGTCGACCGCGTGCGTACGGCGGAATGGGACAAGGCCGGCAGCACCGCGCTGACCGAGACCGTGGCCCGTTACTACTTCAAGCTCATGGCCTACAAGGACGAGTACGAGGTGGCGCGCCTGTACACCAGCGGCGAATTCCAGCGCCGCCTGCAGCAGCAGTTCGAGGGCGATTTCCAGGTACGCTTCCACCTGGCCCCGCCGCTGTTCGCGAAGAAGGACGAACAGGGCCGCC
>DGIP01000188.1:0-361 GCA_002386405.1 Stenotrophomonas maltophilia | reverse complement strand
AGAAGGACGAACAGGGCCGCCTGATCAAGCAGGAATACGGGCCGTGGATGCTCAAGGCGTTCGGCCTGCTGGCCAAGCTCAAGTTCCTGCGTGGCGGCACCTTCGACATCTTCGGCCGCACCGGGGAACGCCGTGGCGAACGCCAGCTGATTGCCGATTACGAACAGACCGTGGCGTTGCTGCTGGACGGGTTGAGCGATGACCGCGTGGCACTGGCAGTGGAAATTGCCAGCATTCCCGAGCACATCCGCGGCTACGGGCATGTAAAGGAAGCGCACCTGCACAAGGCCAAGGCCCGTGAAGCGGTGCTGCTGGCGCAGTGGCGCAACCCGAAGGCGCTGCATATCGTGCAGGTGGCATA
>DGIP01000189.1 GCA_002386405.1 Stenotrophomonas maltophilia | reverse complement strand
GGCGGCGGCCTCGGCCTCGGGGCAGAACAGGGTCAGGGCCAGCGCGGGCCGGCGCTGGCGCAGCACGGCGACTGCCGCGCGCCCCTCACGCCCCCACCCCCACAGCGCTACGCGCTTGCTATCAAGCTGCGAAATTCGCACGCAGGCGCTCCCAGATCGCCGCCGGAATCCGGTGCTCGCCTTCCAGCACCAGCAACGGTTCGATCTGCAGCTCGGCGCCGTCCAGCTGCGGCTGGATCTCCTGGATGAAGCGCTTCACCAGCGCGTCCTCGTTCCATTCCGGGCGTGCCGCCAGGGTGGCCATCGCCGCACGCGATTCGCGGCCTTCGCCCACGCATTCGAACGGCTTGTGGTCCTGGAATTCCAGCAGCGCATCGAAGCCGCCGGCCTGCTCCATGTCGTCCAGCAGGTTGCGGCCGAAGATGCGCACCAGCCGGGTCTTGGGCATGAACGGGGCCAGCGCCAGGAACACGAAGTGGCACTTCGGGCAGACCCCGCACCAGCGGTTCACCGGGCGCTCGCCCAGGATGTGGAAGTTGCGGTTGCAGCTGGAGAAATGCGCGTCGTAGAAATCGGTTTTGGCGAACTGGCGCGCCACCGCCAGCTCCGACAGCGGGCGCAGCAGCGAGTAGTAATGCAGGTCCGCCGCCACATGCTTTTCAAGGTGTCCGCCAAAAGCCTGCTCGAACGCCCAGCCCTTGGACCACTGGTGGTTCACTTCACCGGTGCCGGGAATCTGGCTGCCGTAGCTGGCCGAACGCTCGTTGGAGAACACCACCTGGTCCACGCCCTGCAGCAGCGCGGCCAGCACCATGATCGCCGAGTTCACCGCGGTGACCGGGATATGCCCGTTCCAGGCGCCCTGGCGGTTGAGCTCGAACAGCTCCGGGGCCAGCGTGCGGCCGATGTTGAGCATCGGCAGGCCGGTACGTTCGGCGCAGGCACGGATCAGCTGCGAACCGCCGATCCAGGTCACCGTTTCGGCGATGCCCAGCGTGCGCAGCGCTTCGATGCTGACCAGCGAATCCTTGCCGCCACCGATGGCCACCAGCGCGTGCTCGCGCAGGCCCACGGCCGGCGCGTCGAACGCCTGGCCGTCCACCGGCAGGCGGAACCGCCCGCGCAGGTTCAGGCCGTTGCGGTAGGCGAACTCGCCCAGCCCGTTGAGGTACACCGTTTCCACCAGCGCGGCGGTATCGGCATCGATGCTGTAGCTGTCGATCCGCACCTGCTCCGGCACCGCGGCCTTGTAATAGCTGACGCCGGCGAACAGGTGCAGCAGGCGCAGCGCCCGCTGCACGGCCTCGGCGCGGGCGCCGTCCAGCACGAACGGCGCACCGGGAATGCTGACCGTCTCGACCAGCTCCGGGCCGTTGTCGAAGGCGTAGACCAGCTGCGCCACGCCGGTGTCCGCGGCGAAGTCGCAGCGGACGAAGCGGAAGCAGGCAACCTGGTGTTTATCGAAAGCAGTCATGGCGTATCCGGTGAGGCAATAAGGGAAACCAACGGGAGGCGCTCAAGGCACATCGTCGATGATGTCCTCGCGCGGCAGCTCGCGCTGGTTGTAGGTGTTGGCCATGACGTACCCGTAGGCGCCGGCATCGGCGATCAGCATCACATCGTCCGGCGCGGTGGACACCGGAAGGCGGCGGCGCTTGCCGAACACATCGCTGGATTCGCAGATCGGCCCGACCACGTCGAACAGTGCCTCGGCATACCCGCCCAAGCGGCTCAGGTTTTCGATGTCATGCCAGGCGTCGTACAGCGCCGGGCGCATCAGGGTGTTCATGCCCGCATCCAGGCCTACGCGGCGGATGCCGTCCTTCTCCACCACCTGGGTGGCGGTGGTGAGCAGCACGCCCGATTCGGCCACCAGGTAGCGGCCCGGTTCGATCGCCAGGCGGAAGGCCGGGTGCACCGCCTTGACCTCGGCCAGGCCGACGGCCCAGGCGTCCAGGTCGAACGGCTCGTCGTCATCGCTGTAGGGAATGGGCAGCCCGCCGCCGATATCGATGGTTTCCACGCTGCCGATCCGGCGCGCGAAACCGGCCAGTTCGTCGCACATCAGGCGCCAGTGCTGCGCCGTTTCCACGCCGCTGCCCAGGTGCGCGTGCAGGCCGACCACGCGGGTGCCCAGGTCTTCGGCCAGGCGCACGAACTCGTCCACGCGGGCGATCGGCAGGCCGAACTTGGAATCCTTGCCGCCGGTGCGGACCTTGGCGTGGTGGCCTTCGCCACGGCCCAGGTCCACGCGCAGCCACAGCTCGCGGTTGCGGAACAGGTCCGGCCAGCGCTGCAGCGCTTCCACGTTGTCCACGGTGACGGTCACGCCGAGCGCAAACGCCGCTTCATATTCGGTGCGCGGCGCGAAGCTGGGGGTGAACAGCACCCGGCGCGGCGACAGCGTCGGCAGCACGTTGAACACATGCTTCAGTTCACCGTGCGACACACATTCCAGGCCGAAGCCTTCCTGCTCCAGCAGCTCCAGGATGGCCGGATGGCTGTTGGCCTTGATCGCGTAGTAACGCTGGTCGATCGGCTTGATCGCGGCCAGCGCACGGGCGCGGGCGCGCACCGTGGCCAGGTTGTACACATAGCGCGGCGTACCGGCCTGGGCCAGGTGCAGCAGGTGCTCGCGCTGGCCCCGCCACCAGGCGGTTTCGCGCGGGCGGATGGTGCCGGCGATCTCGCGCCAGCGCGGGCCGAACACCTCGCCCTCTTCCACCGGCATCGCGCCGCTGTCGATCAGCTCGGCGTGCAGGATCGGCAGCAGGCCGTCGGCGTCGGCTTCATCGATGACGAAGGTCAGGTTGAGGTCGTTGGACGACTGCGAAATCATGTGCACGCGCTCGCGCCCGAAGGTCGCCCACACGTCCGACAGCTTGTGCAGCAGCGAACGCATGCCACGGCCGACCAGGGTGATCGCCGCGCACGGCACGATGATCTTGACCTTGCAGATCTGCGACAGGTCGGCCGACAGCGCGGCCAGCACATCGGTATTGACCAGGTTTTCGGACGGATCCAGCGACACGGTGACGTTGGTTTCGGCCGAACCGATCAGGTCCACCGACAGCCCGTGCTTCTTGAACAGCCCGAACACGTCGGCCAGGAAGCCGACCTGCTGCCACATGCCGATGCCTTCCATCGACACCAGCACGATGCCGTTGCGGCGGCTGATCGCCTTCACCCCCGGCACCGGCGCGGCGTTGCCGTCGATGCTGGTGCCCGGCAGTTCCGGGCGTTCGGTGTCCAGGATCGCCATCGGCACGCCGGCATCGCGGCACGGCTTGATCGAACGCGGGTGCAGCACCTTGGCGCCGGTGGTGGCGATTTCCTGGGCTTCGTAATAGTCCAGGCGGGTCAGCAGGCGCGCGTCGGGCACGTCCTTGGGGTTGGCGCTGAACATGCCCGGCACGTCGGTCCAGATTTCCACGCGGCTGGCACCCAGCAGCGCACCGAAGTACGCGGCCGAGGTATCCGAGCCGCCGCGGCCGAGGATGGCGGTGCCGCCATCGGCGTGGCGCGAAATGAAGCCCTGGGTGATCAGCATGCGGGTCGGCTGGGCGCGGAAGCCGGCGGCCCACTCGGCGTCCGAACGCCACTGGCAGTTCACCGACAGGCGCTGCGACCAGTCGCTCTGGTTGGGCTGCGGCGGCAGCGCCTGCAGCCATTCACGGGCGTCCATCCAGCCGAAATCCAGGCCGCTGGCGCGCAGGTAGGCCGCGCCGATGGTGGAGGACAGCAGCTCGCCCTGGCCCAGCACGTCGGCCTGCCATTCCAGCGGGCGCGCGGCGGCGCGCGGCTCGTCCAGCAGGCCCTGCAGCGCGGCCAGGCGCACATCCAGCGCGCTGGCGTCGAGTTCGAGCTCGGCCAGGAATTCGCGGTGGCGGGCCACCAGCGCATCCACGCGGGCGCGGCTGTCGGCGGCGCCATCGGCGATCGCGGTCAGTTCATTGGTGACCCCGGACAGGGCCGACACCACCACCAGCACGCGCGCACCGGTTTCTTCCGCACGTTTTTTCGCCAGCTTCCCGATCGTGTCCCAACGGTGACGACGCGACACGGAGGTGCCGCCGAACTTCAGTACGATCCAGCGATCGACAAGGGGGGAAGCTGACATGGAGGTAAGAATGGGTAGGTAGTGGGGGGATCGACCCGGCACGCCGGGCCGAACCTCTGATTCTATGCCAAGCCACGCCCCGGCAGGGCTTGTTAAGCTGCCAGACCGTTCCGCCAGACCGATCCGCCATGACCGCCCGCCGTTTCCTGCAGCTTGACGTGTTTTCCCCTTATCCCGGTGCCGGCAATCCGCTGGCCGTGGTGCTGGACGCGGAGGGCCTGGACGACGCGCGCATGCAGGCCATCGCCCGCTGGACCCGCCTGCCGGAGACCACGTTCGTTTTCGCCCCGCAGGCGCCGGGCGCCAGCTACCGCATCCGCATGTTCAGCCCGCAGAAGGAAGTGCCGTTCGCCGGCCACCCCAGCGTGGGCACCGCGCATGCGGTGCTGGGCGCCGGCCTGGCCGCGCCGGTGGACGGGGTGCTGGTCCAGGACGGCATCGCCG
>DGIP01000079.1 GCA_002386405.1 Stenotrophomonas maltophilia | reverse complement strand
AGAACTTGGGAGTCGGCCTCAGCGCCTTTCTCCGTATGCCCCGACGTTTCCGTCGTTGCTAGCCGCCCATTATAGCCGGCTTTTCCGCTTCGTCAACACCCTTTTTCGAGGGCCGTCTCACCGAAGTGGACGTTGTTGCCGATGCTGCTTCGTCGTGCGACCCGGAGGTCTTTTCGTCGAAGCGAGCCGCCTATTATGTCAGGCTTTTCGTTTCCGTCAACACCTTATTTCGAAGGTTGTTGCCGCCGCTTTGGCTTGGTGTTCACCGGGGTGAAGACCGCGTCGCAGCGAGGGAGCGAATACTAAAGACTTCTCAAAATTCGTCAAGCGCTTTTTTCAAATCGTACCGACCAACGGTCGGTACCTACCGTGCATGCATGCATGCCGCACGTCTATGCGCAGCACGCGCGTTGCGCGTGCTGCGCAGGGCTGCCAACAATGCAGCTTCTTGTGGTCAGGGAAGCATGCGTCATGTCTGCGGTTGCCAAGCGTTCGTTGTTGCGTGATCTCTCATTGCCCGCGGTGGTCGCCGGCTTCATTACCGTGCTGGTGGGCTTCGCCAGTTCCGCGGTGATCGTGTTCCAGGCCGCGCAGGCGGTCGGTGCAACGCAGGCGCAGATCGCCTCCTGGATGTGGGCGTTGGGGCTGGGCATGGGCCTGACTTGTATCGGGCTGTCGCTGCGCTACCGCGTGCCCGTGGTCACTGCATGGTCGACCCCCGGTGCGGCGATGCTGGTGGTGGGCACCGGTGCGGTGGCCTATAGCGATGCCATCGGGGCTTTCGTACTGGCTGCCGTGCTGGGCATGCTGGCCGGGTTCTCCGGTGTGTTCGCCAAGGTGATGCGCCGCGTGCCGATGGCGCTGGCCGCCGGCATGCTGGCCGGCGTGCTGCTGCGCTTCGGGCTGGATGTGTTCGTCTCCATGGGCACGCAGCTGGGCATGGCGCTGGCGATGTTCGCCACCTGGCTGGTCGGGCGCCGGCTGTTCCCCCGCTACGCGGTGATCGCCACCCTGCTGGTGGGCGTGGGCGTTGCCGCCACACAGGGCCTGCTGCATGCCGAACAGCTGCGGCTGGAACTGGCCGCGCCGGTGTTCACCTGGCCCACCCTGTCGTGGCCGGCGGTGTTCGGCATCGCCCTGCCGCTGTTCGTGGTCACCATGGCCTCGCAGAACATTCCCGGGGTGGCGGTGATCCGTGCGTCCGGCTATGACACCCCGATCTCCCCCGTGGTCGGCTGGATCGGGGTGGTCAATACCGTATTGGCCCCGTTCGGCGCCTACGGCCTCAACCTGGCGGCGATCACGGCGGCCATCTGCATGGGCCGCGAAGCGCATGAGGACCCGGCCCGGCGTTACACCGCCGCCGTGGCCGCCGGCGCTTTCTACATAGTGGTGGGTCTGTTCGGTGCGACGGTGGCCGCAGTGTTCTCCGCCTTCCCCAAGGAACTGGTGGCCTGCGTGGCCGGTATCGCGTTGTTCGGCACCATCGCCAACAGCCTGGCCATGGCCCTGCGCGAGGAAAGCGACCGCGAGGCTGCACTGGTCACCTTCCTGGTGACCGCCTCGGGCCTGTCGCTGGCCGGAATCGGCTCGGCGTTCTGGGGCCTGGTCGCCGGTGGCATCTGCCTGGTGGCACTGCGGCCGCGCGCTCGCGCCCTGCCCTGAGCGCTGGCCGCGCTTACAGGGGCAGGACGCGGAGGGTCTGCACCAGGCTGTGCCGCGCGCCCGGGGCCAGGGTGACCACGTCCGGGCCGGCGTTGGCCGCCTCCAGGCACACGTAGTTCTTCCAGCCGGCGCCGACGTCGGCCATCCTGGCCGCGCCTGCTTCGCCGGGGTTCCAGGCCACCAGCGAGCGGCTGCCCTGGGTGGTGATCTCGATGCTGCGCTTCAGCCCGGGGTCCTTCAGCACGTAGCGGCCGCCGGCCTGGGTATAGATGCGGTCGCTGCGGCCGGGGTCACGGGGGTCGTTGAGCGACCAGTCGCCTTGCTGGATGCGCGGGGCGGCGTAGTTCTCGAACTTGTCCAGGTAGGTCAGGCCATCCAGCCCGGACACGCTGACCTGCATCGCGTCGCTGACCTTGAAGTAGTTGTGCAGGGCCTGGGTGAAGGTGACCGGCTGACGACCGGTGTTCTCGGTGACCAGGCGCTGCTCGAGGGTGCGGCCTATCCGCAGCTGCATGGTCAGGCGCAGATCGAGGTTGTCCAGCGCGGGCGGAGCCAGGGTCAGCACCACGGTGCCGTCGGCGTCGCGCTGCGCGCTCTGCAGGGTCCACGGCACGTTGCGCACGAAGCCGTGCGAGGGCACGTCACTGCCCTGCCCCTGTTTGCCGAAGTACGGCCAGCACACCGGGCTGCCGCCGCGGATCGGGGTCGGCAACGCCTGCGCGGTGGGCGACAGCCACAGCACGTCCTGGCCACCCTTGGGGACGAACGAGAGCAGCTGCCCGCCGAACACGGAGATGGCGGCGCTGGCCAGCGGCGTTTCCACCTTCCAGGCCGGGAAGCCCTGGATGTCGACGATGCTCAGGCCCTCGAGCTTGGGCAGCGCGGCGCCGGGGGCGGCCGGCGACTGGACGAGGCGGGCATGGTTGGGCGGCAGGGAAAACGCGGTGCTGTCGGGCATGGCGGTAGTGGGCTTGGGTAGAGGGGGTGCGCTGCGCAGCGCGGTGAGGATGCGTTGGCCGGCGCGGCCGTCCGGATTGGGCCAGCCCAGCGCCTGCTGTTCGGTCTGGATCGCGCGCCGGGTGGCAGTGCCGACCATGCCATCGGCGGCACCGATGTCGTGGCCGCGGGCGAGCAGCAGGGTCTGCAGCTCGCGGCGCTCGGTGCGCCCGATGCCGGGATCGTCAGTGGGCCACGCCGCCACGATGCCGGGGCCGTCGCGCAGGCGGTCGGCCAGGGTGGCGATGGCCAGGGCGTAGCTCTCGGCGGCGTTGTAGGCGTAGATCGCGTCGTAGTTGCGGAACACCAGCCAGGCAGGGCCCTTGGCGCCGGTGGGCAGCAGCAGCGCGGCGTTGGCATCCCCAGGCAGGCCCGCAGGCGCGAGCGCGCCGCCCCCGATCGGGGCGATGCCCAATGCACGCCAGGCCGCGAGCGGCTTGCGCTGGGTGCGTCCGGCCAGGTTGGCATTGAAGCCGGCGGGGATCTTCACTTCGATGCCCCACGGCTGGCCGGTGCGCCAGCCGGCCTGCTTGAGGTAATTGGCGGTGGAGGCCAGCGCGTCGGGAATGCTGGCGACCAGGTCGCGGCGGCCATCGCCATCGCCGTCCACCGCGATGCGCGCATAGGTGGAAGGCATGAACTGGGTGTGGCCAAAGGCGCCGGCCCAGGAGCCGGTCAGGCCATCGGCACTCAGATCACCGGCGTCCAGCAGCTTGAGCAGGGCCAGCAGCTCGCCGCGGAAGAACGGCTGGCGGCGGCCGTTGCAGGACAGGGTGACCAGCGACTGCAGCAGCGGGCGCTTGCCGAACACGCGGCCGTAATCGCTCTCCACGCCCCAGACCGCGACGATGGTGGCCGGATCGACGCCGTATTGCGCCGATACGCTGGCGAGCAGGTCGCGGTGCTGGTCCAGCCGGGCGCGGCCGTCGTCGACGCGCTGGGTATCGACCAGGGCGGCCAGGTAATCCCACACCGGCGTGGTGAACTCCGGCTGCGCATCCAGCAGCGGCAGCACGGTGAGATCCGGGGTCAGGCCGGCAGTAAGCCGGGTGAACCCCGCCGCGCTGACGCCCTGCTTGAGCGCCTGCGGCTGCAACGCGGCCAGGCAGCGGTCGAAATCGTCCTGCGGCGCGGCAGCGACCGGGGTGCTGGCGAGCAACAGCGCGCCCAGCAAGCCGACGGTGGTAATCCTCATTGGCGTGAATCCCTGCAGCCAAGTGTTACCGCATCATAGCGGCAACCCATGCGGTTCAGGCCCGTTCCAGCAACCGCAGACCGAAGGCGGGGGCATCGGCATTCCACTGCATGCGCACGCGCAGGCCGGCCTCGGCGATCAGCGCCCCGAAGGCGGCGTCGGTGTATTTGTGGCTGTATTCCACCGTCATCGCTTCCCCGTCGGCGAAATCGAACGCGCGGCCGGCCACGTGCACCTGCTGTGCGCAACGGCTGACGAGCTCGGTTTCAATGCGCAGGCGCGGCACGCTGTAGCGCGCGCGGTGCTCGAAGCCGTCCAGGTCGAAGTCGCTGCCGATCTCGCGGTTGAGCCGGCGCAGCAGGTTGAGGGTGAACGCTGCGGTGACCCCGGCCGCGTCGTTGTAAGCCGCTTCGATCAGCGCCGGGTCCTTGTGCAGGTCGATGCCGATCAGCGCCAGCCCGGTGGACCCCATGGTCTGGCGCATGGCATCGAGCAGCGCCACGGCATCGTCGTGGGCGAAGTTGCCGAGCGTGGAACCGGGGAAGAACAGCAGCCGGCGTGCCGGTTCGCGCTGCGGTTCGGGCAGCGTTACCGGGCGGGTGAAATCAGCGCAGACCGGCAGCATCTCGATCTCCGGCAGCGCTTCGGCCAGCCGGGCCACGCTGTCGAGCAAGGCCGCGCGCGAGATCTCGATGGGGGTGTAGGCCACCGGATCAGCCAGTGCATGCAGCAGCAGCTCGGTCTTGCGGCCACTGCCACTGCCCAGTTCCACCACGTGCAGGTGCGGCCCCACGGCGCGGGCGATCTCGGCGCTGACCTGCTGCAGCAGCTGCAGTTCGGTGCGGGTGGGGTAGTACTCGGGCTGGCGGGTGATCTGTTCGAACAGCTGCGAGCCGCGCGCATCGTAGAAATACTTGGACGGCAACTGGCGCGGGTGCTGGGACAGACCATGCAGGATGTCGGCGGTGATCCGCGCGCGATCGGGCTGCAGGTCGGTCAACGCATCCAGGGCATCACTGACGGTACTCATGCGGCATCCTTGGCCAGGCGCAGGCCGGCGAACTGCCAGCGCGCCGACGGTGCGAAGAAATTGCGGTAGCTGGGACGGATGTGGTCGGCCGGGGTGGCGCAGCTGCCGCCGCGCAGCACCCACTGCCCGCACATGAACTTGCCGTTGTATTCGCCGAGGTTGCCCTCGAAGGTGCGGAAGCCCGGATAGGCCCCGTAGGCGCTGCTGGTCCATTCCCAGACATCGCCGAACAGCTGCACGTGGCCCTGTGCGCTGTCGTGGTCGGGTGCGGCCGGATGCAGGCGCTCGCTGTCGGCGAAGTTCCCCTGCGGCGCCTGCCCGGCGGCGGCCGCTTCCCATTCGAATTCGGTGGGCAGGCGCGCACCGGCCCAACGGGCGTAGGCGTCGGCTTCGAAGTAGCTGAGGTGGCAGACCGGTGCATCGGGGTCGAGCGGGCGCCAGCCAGCCAGGGTGAACTCGAGCGCCAGCGCGTCATCCCAGTACAGCGGGTGCTGCCAATGTTCCTGCTCGCACAGGCTCCAACCCTCGCTCATCCAATGGGCCGGCTCGCGATACCCCCCTGCTTCGACGAAGCGGCGGAACTCGGCATTGCTGACCGGGCGATTGGCCAGTGCATGGGCGGGCACCAGCACGCGGTGCACCGGTGATTCGTTGTCGTAAGCGAACGCGGCATGCGCCGGCCACGCGGGCGCGCCGATCTCGACGATCTGCTCGGGGCTGTGGAACCACGCCAGCGGCGAGGCGGTGCCGGTGCTGCGCGGCAGGTCGTCGCGGTAGGCCGGCTGCAGCGGGTTGCTCCACAGCGCGTGCTTGATGTCGGTGAGCAGCAGCTCCTGGTGCTGCTGTTCGTGGTGCAGGCCCAGCATCAACTGCCGGATGGCCTGCTCATCCAGTGCATCCGCCTGCAGCGCCGCCAGCACGCGCTGGTCGACCAGGCTGCGGAAGCGCAGCACCTCGTCCAGTGACGGCCGTGACAGCAGGCCGCGCTGCGGCCGGGCATGCGCCGGGCCGATGCTCTGGTAGTAGCTGTTGAACAGGTAATGCCAATCGGCGTCGAACGGCACGTAGTCCGGCTGGGTCGCCAGCACGAAACGTTCAAAGAACCAGGTGGTATGGGCCAGGTGCCATTTGCTCGGGCTGGCATCGGGCATGCTCTGCACCATCGCGTCTTCGGCGCTGAGCGGTGCGGCCAGGGCTACGCTGCGGGCGCGTACCCGGGCGAACTGGGCCGCCAGCGCGGTGGCGGCGGTGACGGCGGAAGGAGGCGGGGCAACGACGGCGTTCATCGCACGAAGGATCGGCGAGCATGGGTGAGCGCGATGTCATGGCGCGGCGTACGTGGCGTTACGCCGTTCAAGTTGAATAGGCGATCAGGGCAGCGCGTCGAGATAGAACCAGCGCCCATCAAGGCGCACGAAGCGGCTGTGCTCCTGCATCTTCACCGCGCTGCCGCCGCCGATCCGGTAGCGCGCGGTGAAGCGCACCTGGGCGTGGTCGGCATCCTGCAGGGTGTGTTCGTGCACGGTCAGGCCCAGCCAGCGCGTGCGCTGCCCGGCCGGTTCGTCGAGCGACAGGGTCTCGGGGCGGGTATCGGGGTGCCAGCTGGCCAACAGGTACGCCGGCAGCTGTTGCACGTACGCGCTGTAGCGCGAGCGCATCAACGCCTCGGCATCGGGCGCGGGCTCACCGGCGTGGAAGCGGGCGCAGCAGGCGGCGTAGGCGACGGGGCGGCCGCAGGGACAGGGATCGGCAGGGGTCATGGGCGTATTGTGCCGCGAGGAGGCGTATGCTGGCGCGCTTTCCGCCGTGATGCGCTGCCGTGTTCGAGCTGGTTCCCCCTGAACTGTTGTGGTTGGTGGCGATCGCCTTCATCGCCGGCCTGGTCGATGCCGCCGTGGGGGGCGGTGGGTTGGTGCAGCTGCCCGGGCTGTTCACGGTGCTGCCGCAGCACACCCCGGCGATGCTGTTTGGTACCAACAAGTTCAGCTCGATGTTCGGCACCGCCGCAGCGGCGTTCCGCTACGCGCGCAACGTGCGCTTCCCGTGGCGACCGGTACTGTTCGCGGCGGCCACGGCGTTCGTGTTCTCGTTCGCCGGGGCCACGGCGGTCAGCCTGCTGCCCAAGGACGCGGTGCGCCCGCTGGTGCTGGTGCTGCTGGTGGCGATGCTGGGTTACACGCTGTGGAAGAAGGACTTCGGCGCGCTGCACCGGCCGCGCGAGATCGGCCGCAGGGAGCTGGCCACCGCGCTGGCGATCGGCGCGGTGATCGGCTTCTACGACGGCTTCTTCGGGCCGGGCACCGGCAGCTTCCTGATCTTCCTGTTCGTGCGCTTCTTCGGGCTGGATTTCCTGCGCGCCTCGGCTGCCTCGAAGGTGGTCAACCTGGCCACCAACGTGGCCGCGATCTCGTTCTTCGTGCCGACCGGTAACATCCTGTGGCTGTTCGCCATCCCGATGGCCACCGCCAACATCGTCGGTTCGGTGGTCGGGACCCGGCTGGCGCTGCGCGGCGGCACGCCGTTCATCCGCAAGCTGTTCGTGGGCCTGGTGGTGGTGCTGATCGCCCGGATGGGCTGGGACACGTTCGCCGGCTGAGCAGGTCAGTCCTCGACCTGCTCCGCCACCGCGCGGGTGCGCTCGGGCAGCTTCAGCCGCTTGCCCTCCTCGTCGTACTCGATCAACAGCACGCCGGAGTCGTGGCGGCCGCTGATCTCGACGAAGCAGGCGCCGCCGATGAAGGGCTCCAGCGTCATCACTGATTTCAGCGGGGTGGCCACCACCATCTGGAAGCCGAAGTTCTCGAAGATGTTCATCGCCAGGGCGGTGAACTCGTTGTCGGCCTTGTCGAACGCTTCGTCCAGCACCACGGCGGCATAGCTGGGCAGCTGGCTGTCGGCGCCGCCGAGCTGGTAGCGCAGCGCCGCCGCCAGGCAGGTGGTGGCCAGCTTCTGCCGCTGGCCACCGGACTTGCCGGCGCCGCTGCGGTAGATCTCGACCTGCTGGCGGGTGGCGGCGTCCAGCTCGACACCGATGAACTCCACATGCAGGCGCACGTCGAGCACGTTCTCGCGCCAGCGCTTGTCCTCGCCTTCCTGCGAGCCCAACCGCTTGACCAGCTCGCGCAGCACGGCGAACTGGGTCTCGGCGACGTCGCGCTCTTCGGTCTGGTGATGCGACAGCACTTCGCGCAGGTGCTGGTGGAATTCGAGCACCTCCGGCAGGCGCCGGTCGCTGAGCTCGATGGTCAGCAGGGTGCCGCGGTTGAACGGCACCTGCTCCAGCGATGCGTTGACTTCATCCAGGCGCTGGCCGATCGACTTGCGCGCTTCTGCGCTGTGCCGCTGCAGGGCCAGCAGGTTGTTCTTGCTCTGGTTCTGCAGCAGGTCGAAGAAGCGCTCCTCGTGCTGCGGCAGGCCATCGCGTTCCAGCCGCGCCAGGCGGGCCAGGTAATCCTCCGCGGAGGCCACCGATGCGGTGAAATCACCGGACTCCTCCGGCCATGCCTGCGCGAAGCGGCGGAAGCAGCCCACCAGCTGGGTCTCGACCCGGTGCACGTCCTGCTGGGACGAGGCGAGGCTTTCGTTGATGCCCTTGCTGATCTCGCGCATGTGCGCTTCCAGCGTTTCCAGGCTGAGCCCGCCGAGGATGTCCAGGCGCTTCTTCAGCCCGGCTTCCTGGGTGGCGCCCAGCGCCGGCAGCACCAGGGCGCGGCTGCGCTGGCGCTGGGCATCGAGCTTGTCGCGTTCGCGCGAGAGCTGGATGAGTTCGACCCGGGTGTCTTCGTAGGTGCGGCGCGCCTGCACGATGTCCGCACGCGCCTGGTCGATCTGCTGGGCCAGGCGGGCCAGGTCGGTATTGCCTTCGCGCAGTTCGCGCAGCGCGGTTTCAATGTCCTGCAGGCGTTGCAGCGCGGTGGCGACGTCGACCTCTTCCCACACCACGTTCACCAGCTGGTGGCAGGCCAGCCGTCGCTCGTTGTCGAGGTCACGCTGGCCGCGCAGGCGCACGACATCCTCGTCGCAGGCGGCAATGCGCTGCGCCAGTTCCTGCGCCTCGCGGCGGTACACCGCCAGCTTTTCCTGGTTGTTGAAGCCCAGCAGCCAGCGACGGCGGTCGCCGATCGCGCTGCGGTCATCCTTTTCAAAGCGATCGCCGGGATGCTTGACCTGGCCTTCGCGCGAGATGCCGCGTTCGACATCGCGCAGCTGCTTGGCATCGACGCACTCATAGTCGAAGCGCTTGCCCAGCTCGCGGCGCAGCCACGGCTCGAACACGCTGTCGCGCAGCTCGAGCTTGTGCAGCAGCGAGCGCGCGGACGGCGAGCGTGCAATCGCGTCGTCGTTGCGGCGGACCCGGTAGTAGGTCAGCCGCATGCCCAGCTGGGTGCGATTCACCCAGGCGTTGATCTCGTTGTAGTGCTTGTCTTCGACCAGCAGCGACTGTGCGAAGCCGAACAGCACGCGCTCGATCGCGCCCTGCCAGGCTGCATGGTCGTCGTGGACCTGGATCAGCTCGCCCACGAACGGCAGTGCCGCCTCGGGCACGCCGGTCTCTTCGGACATCCGGCTGCGCAGCTTCTGCAGCGGCGCGGGAATGCTGGAGGGGTTGCGCTCCATGGCCTCCAGTTCCGCGCGGACGTCGGCGAAACGGCGGGTATCGTCCTGCTTGCCGGCCTGGCGCTCGGAGATGGCGTCATCCAGCGCGGCGGCGGCCTGCTGGCGATTGTCGAGTTCGCCCTGCGCGCGCGCGATCAGCGCAGCGAATGCATGGGCATCATCGGGAAGTTCATTCTGCAGCTTGGCCGCAGCTTGGCGCGCCTGTTCGCGCTTGGACTGGCGGCGATCCTGCTCGGCCTGGGCACGGCCCTGTTCGCGTTCGAGTTCTTCGATGCGCTCGCCGCCCTGCTGGCGACGCTGCAGCTCGAGCTCGGCCAGGTGCTCCTCATGGTTGCCCAGGGCCTGGCGGCGCTGGGTTTCTTCGCCCTGCAGCCCGCGGTTGCGCACGTCGATTTCCTGCAGGCGCTTCTCCAGCAGCAGCTGCAGGCGCGATTCGCGGAAACTGTCCAGGCCCAGCTTGAGCGTCTCCTCGTCGGCACGCTGCAGGTTCATCGCCTTCAGTTCGGCATGCAGCGCGCGCGCCGGCAGCAGGGTTTCCACCTGCAGGCGGGCGGTGACCACCGACTTGTGCGCGCCATCGAGTTCGGCGAAGTCGCTGACCAGTCGTTCGGCGGCATCGAAGGTCCGCGGCGTATCCAGCATGAAGTCGCGCAGGAAGACGTTCAGGTCGCCCAGGTTCTTGGCCGACTGCGTTTTATGCAGCAGGCGCAGTGCCATTTCATTGTCGATGCCCAGCAGGTGCCGGAAGCGCTCGGCGTAGCCGGTGAAGCTGTCGAAATGATGCACATCGCCCAGGCGCTGCTTGAGCTTGCGCAGGTCCAGGTCGAAGCCGCCCAGGTCCTTGGCGATATCGAACGGGCGCTCGGCGATCAGGTAGTGCTTGCGCACGTCGGCCGCCGCCGCGCCGTTGCCGGCGATCCAGAACAGCCGCACCAGGCTGACCACGCGACCATCGCCGGCGCGGTACTCCAGCACCAGCGCGGTCCAGGTGGCGCCCTTGCGCAGGTACTGGGTGGCGATCTCGCCGGTGCCACGGTCCTGCTGGTCAGCCCACGCGCCACGCACGTACGACACCAGGTTGCGGTCGCGGCCGCTGCGTTCGGCTTCGCGCGCGGCAGCGTTGAAGTCGACGATCGACGGCGGCACCAGCATCGCCGACATCGCATCGAGCAGGGTCGACTTGCCCGAGCCGGAACGGCCGACGAACAGGAAGCCGCGCTCGGCGATCGGAACTTCGGTCAGGCCGTTGAAGGTGCCCCAGTTGTGCACCTGCAGCCGGCGCATGCGGAACTGCTGCTGGCGCGGGTCCGGCAGCCCTTCGGTGAACAGGGCAGGAGTGTTCTTGGAGATGGCCATGCGTTATCGGTCGTTCCGTTCAGGCTTTGGCAGCAGGGGTTTCGCGCAGCTGGCGGTACACCGACGAGAGTGCGGACACGTCTTCGGCGGAGAACAGCAGCTTCAGTGCGGGCGATACTTCGTGCCGGTCTTCCTGGCCCGCCAGGCGGGTCAGGATGTGGTTCTCTTTCATCTTCTGCACCGCCGCCGCGACGCGACGGTTGAACCCGGCGCGGTCGGTGGAGAGGTTCTTCTCATAGATCGCCAGGGCTTCGGCCATCTCGGTGTCGGCCACGACGGCGCGATTGCCGCGGGCGTCGGCTTCGGCCAGCTGCTGGCGCAGGTACAGCAGCAGCACCGAGTCGATGAAGGTCAACGGCGAGCTGCGCAGCAGTACCGGTGCTTCAACGTCTTCGGTGTCGGCCTGGCGGGTGAACGCCACGCCGCTGTCGCGGTCCAGCACCAGTTCCAGGAACAGGTCGGCCAGCGACGAGCGGATGGCCGCTTCGCTGCGGATCAGTGCCGGCCACAGCTTGGGGTGGCGCAGTTGATCGATGCTGGGGCCGATCAGCAGCTGGCACAGCGCGCGGCGCCCTTCCAGCGGGAGGCGGCCTGTGTCACCCAGGTAGTAGACGTCGTTGTTCCGCCGCGGCAGCGGCGTGACCACGACCGGCTCTGCGTCGAGGTCGGGTGCGTCGCCGTCGATCAGGGCGGCGTCGTTGGAATCTTCATGCCAGTTCATGGCGTTTCTCCTGGGTGAACCAAACCAACGGGATACGGGCCCGCCGCCACTGTCCATCGCCGCCGCGCCAATGCGCGGTTTCCTGTTCGCCTTCCACCACCGTGCCGTGGCGCGTGCCCAGCGACAGGTAGCCGATCACGCTGCCCAACCCCTGCGGCGCCTCGCGCTGCGACAGCGCCTGGGCAATGCTCAGTTTCGGCTGGATGGCCAGCAGGTCGTGGAGGTCGCGGCGCAGGGTGCGGAAGTCGATTTCCGACGAGGCCACCAGGTCGCCGACGCTTTCCAGCGAAATGCTGGCGGCATCGTTGCGTTGCACGCTGCCATCGACATGGGCGCTGCGCGGGTCATGCAGTTTCCACTGCGACCACGAGCGCAGGCGGCTGGTGGTGAGCTGCAGGTCGCGGCCGATCGGCCGCTGGGCGGTGAATTCATCGCGCAGCGCCAGGGCTTCGGACTGCGCCTGCTTGAGCAGCTGGTTGAGCCGGCGCTGCTCAAGATACCCGCGGCTCTGCACGAAGCCGC
>DGIP01000101.1 GCA_002386405.1 Stenotrophomonas maltophilia | reverse complement strand
GTCCTCTGCGCGTTGCGGCGACGAGGCGACCACGCCGCGGACCTCGGCGCCGGCCAGCAGCGCCGCGCGACGATGCACGGCGCCGATCATGCCCGTGCCCACAATGGCGATTCCAAGCTTGCGCATCGGGTCGAGTCCTCAGTGCGTGGTGGGCGCGGCGGCAAGCGCCGGCCGGTCGCGGAACAACAACAGGAAGGCGACCAGCACCACCAGCGCCACGCCGGCCGGGAACAGCCAGATCCGCTGCCAATCCGGGCCCGCTGCCGTGGTGTAGTGCTCCACCACCGCGCCGGACAGGAACGTGCCGATCAGCATGCCCACGCCATACGTGGCCAGGGTGATGAAGCCCTGCGCGCTACTGCGCGCGGCGGGGCCGGCATGCGCATCGGTGTAGATCTGGCCGGTGACGAAGAAGAAGTCGTAGCAGATCCCATGCAGCACGATGCCGATCACCAGCAGGGAGAAGCCGCCGCCCGCATCGCCGAAGGCGAACATGACATAGCGCACCACCCACGCGGCCATGCCCACCGCCAGCATGGTCTTGACCCCCAGCCGCACGAACAGGAACGGCATGGCCAGCATCAGCAGCACTTCGGAGACCTGGCCCAGCGATTGCAGCCCGGCCGCGCCGCGCACGCCCAGATCGTTGAGGTAGGGGTTGGTGAAGTTGTAGTAGAACGCCAGCGGAATGCAGATGGCGATGGAGGCCAGGAAGAACACCAGGTAGGAGCGCGACTTCAGCAGCCGCAGCGAATCCAGCCCCAGCACCTGGCCCAGCCCGGCGTCGCGCTGCTGCGCCAGCGGCGGCGTGTGCGGCAGGGTGAACGCATACAGGCCCAACGCCAGCGATGCCATCGCCGCCATCCGGAAGGTCAGCTCAAGCGTATGCGCCTGTTCCCAGCCCAGCCAGCCGATCAGCACGCCGGCCACGATCCAGCCGACGCTCCCTGCCACGCGCACGGGCGGGAACTGCTTCTCCGGCGATTGCATGTGCCGCATCGCCACGCTGTTGGCCAGCGCCAGCGTCGGCATGAACAGCAGCATGTAACCCATCACGCAGGCGAAGAACGTGTTGAAGTCCGTCGCCGTGGATGCCAGCCACATCAGCACCGCACCGGCCAGGTGCAGGACCCCCAGAATGCGCTGCGCCGCGAAGTAGCGGTCCGCGATCAGCCCGACCAGGAACGGCGCCACGATGGCGCCGATGGACTGGCTGAGGAAGGCCGTGGCCACCTGGCTGGCGCTGGCCTGCAGCGGGCCCTGCACCAGGTACGTGCCCAGGGTCACGAACCATGCGCCCCAGATGAAGAACTGCAGAAACATCATCGCGCCCAAGCGCGACATGGCGTGCCTCATGGCTTGCCCTCCCAGGCGGTAATGGCTCAGATACCCAGCATGCGGCGCAGCGATGCAGGATCCGCACCGCTGTCGGCAAAGTCGTCGAAGGAACGTTCGGTCACGCGGATGATGTGGTCGCGGATGATGGCGGCGCCCTCGCGCGCGCCGTCTTCCGGGTGCTTCAGGCAGCACTCCCACTCCAGCACCGCCCAGCCCGGGAAATCGTACTGCGCGAACTTCGAGAAGATCGCCTTGAAGTCGATCTGGCCGTCGCCGAGCGAACGGAAGCGCCCGGGACGATCGATCCAGTCCTGGTAGCCGCCGTACACGCCACTGCTCGCACTGGGGCGGAACTCCGCGTCCTTGACGTGGAAAATGCCGATGCGCGGGTGGTAGCGGTCGATGAAGCCCAGGTAGTCGATCTGCTGCAGCAGCAGGTGGCTCGGGTCGTACAGCATTTTCGCGCGGGGATGGTGGTCCACCACGTCGAGGAAGCGCTCGAAGGTCGCGCCGTCGTGCAGGTCTTCGCCCGGGTGGATCTCGAAGCACAGGTCCACGCCGCAGGCGTCGAAGGCATCCAGGATCGGGCGCCAGCGGCGGCCAAGTTCGGCGAAGGCTTCTTCCACCAGGCCCGGCGGGCGCTGCGGCCAAGGGTAGAAGTAGGGCCAGGCCAGCGCGCCGGAGAACGTGGCATGCGCGGTCAGCCCCAGGCGCTGGCTGGCCTTGGCGGCCAGCAGCAGCTGCTCCACGGCCCAGGCCTGGCGAGCGGCAGGGTCGCCGCGCTTGTCCGCGGGCGCGAAGCCGTCGAACAGGGTGTCGTAGGCGGGGTGGACCGCCACCAGCTGCCCCTGCAGGTGGGTGGACAGCTCGGTGATCTGCACACCATGCCCGGCCAGCATGCCGGCGATGTCGTCGCAGTACGCCTGGCTGCGCGCGGCCTCGGCCAGGTCGAACAGGTGCGGCGCGCTGGTGGGCACCTGTACGCCAGAATAGCCCAGGCCCGCGGCCCATCCGGCCAGCGTGTCCAGCCGGTTGAAAGGCGGTGTGTCACCGATGAACTGCGCCAGGAACAGCGCCGGACCCTTGAGCGTCTTCAACGTGATTCACCCTGATGCAATCGATTGCATTACCCTAGCAGGACGTTCCGCAAAACCTGTTGTGCACTGCACAGCGAAAACAAGAACCCAGTAACCATGGCAACCATCTACGACATCGCAAAGCACGTCGGCGTTTCCGCAGGGACGGTGTCCCGTGCGCTGTCGCGGCCGGACAAAGTCCTGCCGGCCACCCGTATGCGCATCGAGCAGGCCGCCGCCGCGCTGGGCTATGTGCCCAATACGGTGGCCAGGACGCTCAAGACCCAGCGCAGCGGCAAGCTCCTGGTGACCGTGCCGGACATTGCCAACCCGTTCTTCGCCCAGATCCTGCAGGGCGCGGAAGAAGCAGCGCAGGCGGTGGGCTACGCGGTACTGCTGGGCGATACCCAGCATCGCCCCGAGCGCGAAGAGCGCTATGCGCAGATGCTCCGCCGCAACGAGGCCGACGGCATGATCGTGCTGGGGCATCGCCTGCCGCCGACGGCGCGCGAGATCGTGCAGCAGCAGGGCGCCACCGCGCCGGTGGTCAATGGCTGCGAATTCGACCCTGCGCTGGGCATCCCCAGCGTGCACATCGACAACGCCGCCGCCGCGCACGCGGTGATGGAGCACCTGTATGGCCTGGGCCACGAGCGGATCGCCGTGGTCGGCGGACCGCCCGACAATCCCCTGCATGAGCAGCGGCTGGAAGGGGTGCGGGCTGCCGGCAAGGCGCGCGGTCGCCTGCGCAGCCTGAGCGTGGTACCGGGGGATTTCTCCGTGGAATCCGGTCATGCGGCGGCAATGGCGCTATTGGTGGGCGCGACCGTGCCTACCGCCATCTTCTGCTTCAGCGACCAGATGGCGCTGGGTGTGCTGGCGGCGTGCCGGGATCTGGGCATCCGCGTGCCGGATGCCCTGTCCGTAGTCGGCTTCGACGACCTGGCATCGTCCCGCTACCTCACGCCCGCATTGACCACCGTCCGGCAGCCCATGCGCGAGATCGGCGAGCGCGCGGTCAACCTGCTGCTCGCCATCATCGAAGGTGTCGATGTACCGCTGCAGCAGACCCTGGAATTCAGCCTGATGGTGCGGGGTTCCACTGCGGCCTATTGCAAGCAGGCAGTGCCTGGTTGCCCCACGCTGGGCTCGAAGGCCAGACCGACACGCTGATCTTCTGTTTCACGGTAGACCATCGCTCTGCAACGGCTGCCCTCGTACTCGAAGTCCTGGTAGTAGCGAGCGGCGCTGTCCGGCGCCACGCTGACCGCGGCAGTGCAGGTCTCCCGTGTGTAGCCATCGCTCGACGTAAAGTCCACGCCCAACGTAACGCGTTCGCCTGACGGGATGAGCGCACGCCCATTGCCGGCTGGACGAAGCGCCATCCGCTCACCGCTGATGCAGATCCAGCTTGTCGCGTCTGCGGCAACTCGCAGGGATGCCGAAGGAGCGCCTTTGGGCAGCTGGTAGGTACTCATGCATCCGCTCGCAACCAGCAGGACAGCAGCGGGTAACAGAAGTCTGATGAACGTGCTCAAGACGCCTTCTCCTTCGCTGGCTTTACCAAGGGCCCGAGGCGGGCGATCAGATCGGCAGCCGACAATGCCGACGGCTCGTTCTCCGCGGCCGGAAGGATGTAGGCGAACGTGCTGGGCTTGCCGAAATTGGCATTCACTGTGCGCTCGGAGCTGCGAACATCGGAGATGGCGTCGGGCAGGGTGTTGTACAGCACGAAATGCGTTGCACCTTCCCGTTGAGCCACTTCCGCGCAACGGTACAGCAGGTAGTTTCCTACGTCCCGCGGCCTGGTCAGGCCGTTTGCAAAGTAGCCCACCTTGATCAGCCGGCCAGGCCCCGGCTCCTCCCAGTAGCCGCCGGAGACGAGGATGCCGGCCTTCACCAACGGATTGTTGGCATTCTGGTAGCCGGTCGCGCACCCGCACAACGCCACGGCGATCATCGCCGCCGCGATCAGATTTCCTTTCACTGGTTGTCCCCTGTATGCGCTCGCGCGGCAGAAGGCCGGCCCCTGCGCAGGCCAGATTATCTGCATGTCGCAGGCTGGCC
This sequence comes from Stenotrophomonas maltophilia, assembly GCA_002386405.1. GTDB lineage: Bacteria > Pseudomonadota > Gammaproteobacteria > Xanthomonadales > Xanthomonadaceae > Stenotrophomonas > Stenotrophomonas maltophilia_AD. Next base: position 8,158 of record DGIP01000101.1, on the reverse strand, counting down.
CGCAAGAGGGACGTGGCGCTCACCAGTCAACGCGGCTCAGTAGGGATGCGCTTTCCCGCAGGCCAGCACGTGGTTGTAATCGCTGGACATGCATTGGTAAAAGGCGCGTTTGTTGCCTTCGGCCGCTTCGCAGTCGGCGGTGGTGAGCTGCGGCAGCAACGCACGCAATGGCGCTGCGGAGGCATTGAACTGCTCCGCCTCCAGGTAACCGCCGCGGACGTTTTTTTCGCCCACTTCCAGCATGGTTTCCACGCCGTAGCGCGCGTTCTCGACGGCCTTGGCGCAGTTCAGTTCGTTCTCGCCCTCGCGCACCTGGAGCAGTTGCCGGGCAATCTCGTCCGCATCGGCCACCGCGCGGTCGCGGGCGCTGGGCGCGGCCGCCGTGTCATCTGCGGCGGACACTACCGGGCTCAGTGCCAGCAGCAGGAGTACCGCCGCCGCCGCGCGGCCGGTCGAGCGGGTCGAATGGTTGGGCATGCGGTGACTCCAGGGCGGGAACGCGCGATGATACCGCGCCCCTGTGCTGGGGTATCTCGTTCGCAGTTTCTCCTGCCAACCTCTGGAATCCACCATGATGCGATTCGTCTTGTGCGTACTTTCGCTGTTTGCATTCGTTGCCCCCGTCGGGGCCCGGGATTTCGTCAAGAAAAGTGCCACGCAGTCGGTTTCCCTCCCGGAGCCCGACAAGGCGCAGCTGATCTTCCTGCGCCCGTCCTCGCTGTTTGGCGGCATGTACACAATGTTGAGCGAGGTAACCCCCGACGGCGACCGTTTCATCTCGGCCATCGGCGGCAAGGACAAGGTGGTGTACTCCACGGCCCCCGGCAGGAAGATGTTTGTCTCCAACGATGGCATGCGCGTGCATTTCATGGACGCCGACCTGGAGGCAGGCCGGCGCTACTACGTGCTGGTCCGTCCCGTGTATGGCAATGGCTACCAGCTGCGGCCGATCCGCCGTGATGCGGGCAGCGACTACAGCATGGACAACCCGGATTTTATCAACTGGGTCCGGCAGAGCCGGCGCGTGGAAGCATTGGGCAGCGAGCCGCCGATGCCGGCGCGGGCCTTGCCGCAGCTGGCAAAGGCCCGTGAGCTGGGCTGGGCCAGCTGGCTGGCCAAGACGCCGGCCGAGCATGCCGAGCTGACCCTGGAGCGCGCCGACGCTGTTGATCGTTGATCACCCAATGGGTCATCGCCAGCCTGCCCGTGAACGGGTAGGCTGCGCGGGACAGATTCCAAGGGAGTGGAGCGTATGTGGCGACAGATGGCAGCGGTGCTGGTGGTGATGGGGCTGGTGACCGGGATCACCCATTTCTTCAGGATTTCCTTCGTCGCCAAGGCCTCGTTCTCCTTTGAGGCTGGTGACGTGACGTCCGCCCTGATTGGGATTTGGATAGCGCTGCTGGGTGGGCTCATCTCCCGGCGCTATGGGTTCGCCCTTGCCGTAGCCGCCATGTACCTCTTGGTGTGCTGCATGGCGGTGTACTTCGTCAGCCGGTTCATGGACGGCGATTTTCCTCGCGCATTCCTCTTGAACGGCTGGAACATCGTGGCCTACGTCCTGAGCGGCATGCTGGGCGCCTGCGTCGGCGTGTTCATCGGTAGTGGCAGGCGACGCGCCCGTGGGCGCGTCCTGCCCGGCGCCTGAGCAGGGCAGGCTCCACTCAGCGCGTGCTGCCCGCCACCACGCCGCTGCCTTCGCTTTCCGTTGCGGCCAGTGCACGCCACCACGGCGTGCCCGCATGCGGCGCGGAAAGATCCAGGCGTTCGCCCATTTCCGGCGTGGACAGCGCGATGCCCCGTTGCGCGGCCAACGCGGTGACCCGCTCGAAGGGTTCTTCCCAGCGGTGCATGGCCAGGTCGAAGGTGCCGTTGTGGATCGGCACCAGCCACTTGCCGCGCAGGTCCTGGTGCGCCTGCACGGTCTGCTCCGGCTGCATGTGCACGAACGGCCACTTGGCGTCGTAGGCACCGGTCTCGACGAACGCCACATCGAACGGCCCATAGCGTTCGCCGATGCGCTTGAAGCCGTTGAAGTAGCCGGTATCGCCACTGAAGAACACCCGCAGGTCATCGTCCAGGATCACCCACGAGGCCCACAGCGTGCGGTTGCCATCGCGCAGCCCGCGGCCGGAGAAATGCTGGGCCGGGGTGGCGGCGAAGCGCACGCCATCGACCTGGGTTTCTTCCCACCAGTCCAGCTGCACCACGCGGTCCTGCGGTACGCCCCAGTCGATCAGGCGGTCGCCCACGCCCAGCGGGGCCAGGAACACCTGCGCACGCGTGGCCAGGTACTTGATGGTCGCGCGGTCCAGGTGGTCGTAATGGTCATGCGAGAGCAGCACGCCACGGATCGGCGGCAGGTCCTGCAGCGCGATCGGCGGGGCGTGGAAACGCTTCGGGCCCATCCATTGCACGGGCGAGGCGCGCTCGGAGAACACCGGGTCGGTCAGCCACCAGCCACCGCGCAGCTTGATCAGCAGGGTGGAATGGCCCAGCCGGTACATGCTGCGGTCCGGCGCTTCGGCCAGCGCCTGCGCGGTGAGCGCGCGCACCGGTGGCGCCTTGGGCGGGGTGGTGCCCGGCGGGCGGTTGAACATGAACTCCCAGAACAGCTTGAGCGTGGCGCCGAAGGATTCCTTCGGCTTGGCGGCCACGTTGGTGAACTGGTCGTCGGCGCGTTGCGGCGAGGTGTCGTAAGAGGCGATAGGCACGGTGAAGGTCATCCCGATCAGAACGGTGAGGGCGAAGGCGGCAGCGAGTACAGGCAGGATGCGCATGCGTCTCCTTGAAGGTGAGTGCGTACGCACTCATTTAATGGGTGCGAAGAATCAACGTTGAATGCCCTTCCAGAACAGGTCGAAACCGGCCTGCTGCAGGGTGTCGCGTTGGTCGGGCTGGGCGGCCATGGCCTCCAGGGTGGTTTCAAGCAGGCTGATCAGCACCCGGCCCAGGTAGAACGGAATGCGATCCGGGTCGATGTGGCGGGCCAGGCTGGCTTCCAGCGTCTGCAGCGTGGTGCCGAACAGCCCGGCGCAATGGGTGCGGGTGCAGTCGGTGATGCGTTCGGACACCTTCAGCTGGCGCAGTGCCATGCGGTCGATCGGATGCGCCGCGCCCCAGACCAGCAGCGCGTTCCAGACATGCTGCAGCTGGTCGCGGACCTCGGCATGGGCCGGGAAGGTGCCACCCACCGCCAGCGCCAGGCGCTCTTCAAGGCGCACGAACAGCGCATTGAGCAGCGCGTCCTTGGTCTCGAAGTAGGTGAACACCGTGCCCTCGGCGACCTTGGCCGCCTTGGCGATCTGCGCGGTGGACGCGCCCACGCCCTGTGCCGCCACCAGTTGGGCGGCAGCAGCCAGGATCGCATCGCGTTTCGCTTCGCTGAGGGGGCGGGCCATGACGGAATATAAGTGAGTGACCACTCATTTATAGGGCGCCGGCCGCCGGGATGCAAGGGGGCAGCGCCCAGGACGGGGCGAGCGTTCAGCTCGCCCCTCTACCCGTGGCGGCCCATCAGTTGGTGCGCAGGGTCTCCAGTTCCTTCAACCGCTTCATCGCATCCTGCGCCTGCAGCAGGCTGTAGTTGATGCCGCTCGGGTTGAGCGTGCTGCCGGGCTGGTACGGGTAGCTGGCGAAGTCGGAGAAGAACGACTTGATCAGCCCCTGGATGGGCACCAGCAGCCACATCTGCTGGCCAATGAAGCCCATCGCGCCGCCGCCTTCCTCCAGCCCGCGCTCGTAGGGATCCATGCGCAGGTTGGTGATGGTCGCCCACGCGGTGACCTCGCGCTTGGCGGTGGCGATGTTGCCGTGGCTGGCCACCGCGAAGCTCACTTTCCAGTCGGCATAGCGCACCGCGTTGAGATTGCCGCCCTGGTCGAAGTAGTACAGCGCCTGCCGTGGGCCGGCATCCACCTTGCCGTGGAAGTACGGGCCGAAGTCATAGCCATCCAGGTGTACCTTGAAGGTCTTCTTCTTTGTCTTGAAGCCCTTCTTCATCTTGCCCACTACATCGTCCACGCCGGCGGCCGCACACAGGGTGGGGAACCAGTCGATCAGCGAAATGATGTCGTTGTAGGCGGTACCCGGTTCGATCACGCCCGGCCAGCGCACCATCATCGGGATGCGCATGCCACCTTCCCAGGTAGTGCCTTTCTCGCCTCGGAACGGCGTCATCGCGCCGTCCGGCCACAACGCGATTTCCGCGCCGTTGTCGGTGGTGTACAGCACGATGGTGTTGTCGGCGACGCCCAGCTCGTCCAGGTGGTCAAGCAACTGGCCGACGTGACCGTCGTGCTCCACCATGCCATCGGCATGCAGGCCCTTGCCGCTGAGCCCTTCGGATTCCGGCTTGAGGTGGGTAAAGATATGCATGCGCGTGGTGTTGAACCAGACGAAGAACGGCTCATCGTTCTCCACCGCATCGCCAATGAAGCTCTGCGCGGCGTCCAGGAATTCTTCATCCACGGTGGGCATGCGCGCCTTGTTGAGCGGGCCGGTGTCCTGGATCTTGCCGCCGGCATGCGAGTGGATCACGCCACGCGGGCCGTATTTCTTCTTGAACGCCGGATCCTTGGGGTAGAAGTAACCCTCCGGTTCTTCTTCCGCATTAAGGTGGTACAGGTTGCCGAAGAACTCATCGAAGCCATGGTTGGTGGGCAGGTGCTGGTCCTGGTCGCCCAGGTGGTTCTTGCCGAACTGGCCAGTGGCATAGCCTTCGGTCTTGAGCACATCGGCAATGGTCGGCATCCACTCGGCAATGCCGTGCGGGTCGCCCGGCATGCCGATGGTGAGCAGGCCGGTGCGGAACGGCTCCTGCCCGAGGATGAAGGACGCGCGCCCGGCGGTGCAGCTCTGCTGGCCATACGAATCGGTGAACAAGGCACCTTCGTTGGCGATGCGGTCGATGTTGGGCGTCTGGTAGCCCATCAGGCCGCGCGTATAGGCGCTGATCTGCGGAATGCCGATGTCGTCACCGAAGATGACCAGGATGTTGGGCTTCTTCGCCTTTGTCGCCTTGGTCGCCTTGAGTGCCTTGGACGCCTTCTTGGGTGCCTTGGATGCCTTCGTAGCCATGGTGTCTGCGCCTGCGGTGGGTGTGCGGGAGGAGGGTTGATCGTGGCCCGGGTGGCATGTCTGCTGCATCGGTAATCTCCCGCAAACGGCTCAGTACTTTTGCGGTGCCCGCCACTGCCATCACGTTGCTGACTCTGCGGCGAACCGGCTATAACGCGCCCAGGCACCTGTATGGGCATCGATGTGGCAACTACCCGACGCAAGGCCGTTCCCGCCCCACCTACCGGCACCCCGCGCCTGCTGGCCGGCGGCAACCCGCAGATTCCGAAGGGCGAGGGCGATGCTCCCGTGCAGGCGTGGATCGCGGCAATACCCGACTGGAAGCGCGAAGCGGCCCGGCAGCTCGATGCGCTGGTCGTGGCGGCGGTGCCGGGCGTGCGCAAGGCGGTCAAATGGAACTCGCCCCTCTATGCAGCTGGCGATGACGGCTGGTTCCTGAGCATGCATTGCTACGCGCGCTACATCAAAGTGGCGTTCTTTCGTGGCAAGGCGCTGGATCCGGTGCCGCCGGAGGCTTCCAAAAGCCAGGACACGCGCTACCTGCACGTGGTCGAGGACGCGCCGCTGGATGTGAAACAGTTCACCCGCTGGGTGAAGCAGGCCAGCCGGCTTCCCGGCGAACGGATGTAACCAATCCCTTTCTTTCAACGTTGATCAGGACCCGGTAATGCCCCGTGCCAGCACCCGCAGCAAGCCGATTGCCACCGCCACCGCCGCACCGGAAGACGCCGCGCAGCAGATCGATGCAAAGATCGCCGCGCTCGACGACTGGCGCGGCAAAACGCTGGCGCAGCTGCGCAGCATCATCCACAAGGCCGATCCCGACGTGGTAGAGACCGTGAAGTGGCGCGGGGTGCCGGTCTGGGAGCACGACGGCATCCTCTGTACCGGCGAAACCTACAAGGCTGCCGTGAAGATGACCTTCGCCCACGGGGCCAAGCTGGACGATCCGAAGGGGCTGTTCAATTCCAGCCTGGAAGGCAACACCCGGCGTGCCATCGACGTGCATGAAGGCGAGAAGATCAACGAGGCGGCGCTGAAGGCCCTGGTCCGGGCGGCGGTGGCCTTCAATACGGCCAAGGCAAAAGCGAAGAAATCACCCTCTCGCTGATCGCGGCGCGCTGCGCCGCCGCCCTACCAACGGTAGGGCGCTACCGCCGTGGCTGCCACGGTAGGTACCCACCGTTGGTGGGTACGGATCCTGGAGGTGGCACCTGTCGTCAACTTCGGCAAAGATGGTGCGCTGCACGATCGCCTCGCGCGCCCGTGCATCCCCCATGGAACCTGGAATTGCCTGTGCTGAGTGTTGTTGGAGTAGTGCTTGCGTTGTACGTGGTGTGGCGCTTGATCTGGCCGCTGCGGGTGCCGGTCTCGGTACGTGGCCCCCTGGGCCTGCTGGTGCTGGCGCTGGCGCTGCACCACCGGATCGTGGCGCGGTTCGCCGGCACGATGGCCTCGCCGGAGATTCCCAAGGCGGCCCTGGTGGTGCTGGCCAGCGGCTTCACCGCCCTGCTGCTGGTGGCGGTGTTCCTGCTGGTGCTGGATGCGCTGCTGCTCGGTGCGCGCCTGCTGCGGCTGCCGCGCGCTGCCGACGCGTTGCGACGCGGCTGGCTGCGCCCGGTCGCCGGCGGGCTGGCACTGGTGCTTGGTGTGTGGGGCGTGCAGCAGGGCATTGCCGTGCCGCAGACCCGCCAGATCGACGTGACCATTGCCGGGCTTCCCGAAGCCTTCGATGGCTACCGCATGCTGCAGCTCACCGACATCCACGCCAGCCGCCTGCTCACCGGGGACTGGGTGGCCAAGGTGGTGGCCGAAAGCAATGCGCTGAAGCCGGACCTGGTGGTCATCACCGGTGACCTGGTCGATGGCAGCGTGAGCGCCCGTGCCAACGATGTGCGCAGCCTGGGCCAGCTGCAGGCGCCGGACGGGGTCATCGCCATCACCGGCAACCACGAGTACTACGGCCAATACGCGCAGTGGATGCAGGCGTTCCGCGCGCTGGGCATGCAGGTGCTGGAGAACAGCCACACCCAGGTCACGCGCGATGGCGCGGTGCTGACCATCGCCGGCGTCACCGACCCAGTGGCGGCGCGCTATGGCCTGCCGATGCCGGATCTGAACGCCGCGCTGGCGGGCGCGGATCCTGCCGCACCGGTGATCCTGCTCGACCACCGCCCGGGCGAGGCCCAAGCCAATGCGGCCAAGGGCGTGAAGCTGCAGTTGTCCGGGCATACCCATGGCGGCCACATCGTCGGCATGGACCAGCTGGTCAAGCGGGCAAATGGCGGCTATGTGTCCGGGCGCTACGAGGTCAGCGGGATGACCCTGTATGTCAGCAACGGCGCCGGCTTGTGGCCGGGGTTTGCCGCCCGCATCGGCGTGCCGTCGGAGATCACCTTGGTGACGTTGCGGGCGCGCTAGACAGCGTGCCGACCAACGGTCGGCCCCTACCGAGCATGGTGGCCTGCACCAGCTCCGGTGCCAGCGCGTGGGCCACGGCCATGCGCAGCATGGCCGGGCTGATATGCCGGCGGTGCACGTGGTCGATGGCGGCCATGTACAGGCGACCGAAACGGTTATGGGTGCGCACCCGCGTGCCCAGCGCGATCACTGCCGCGCCATCGTCCAGCAGCTGCACCCGCACGCAGGAACGGAACCGCAGGTGGCGGTCGTCGGCGCCCAGCAGCACTTCGGCGCTGCGGTCGCCAGCGTCCACGCGCTGCGCATGCACCGGGAAGCGCCCGGCGAACAGCATGCTGCGATCAGTGGACAGCAGCGAGGAGACCGGGCAGCCCAGCGGTGAGGTACGCAGCTGCAGCGGGGCCACCAGCACGTTGCGCAGCGCCATCAGGCGCCCCACGCTGGGCGGCGGATTGAGCAGGAAACCGTCCAGCACCGCTTCCAGCACCGCGCTGGCCGAGCGGCTGGCCACGCTGTGCGCGGGCAGGGTAAGCGTGTTGTAGTCCTGGTGGTCGTTGCCTTCCAGTGCCTGCTGCAACAGCGAGTCGGCCGGGGGAGCGGGCAGCGCCTGCACCGGATGCCGCGCCGCGCGGCGCCCGATGTAGCCGTGCGCCGGGCG
>DGIP01000073.1:2651-2885 GCA_002386405.1 Stenotrophomonas maltophilia | reverse complement strand
CTGCGCTTCAGCAAGATGCACGGCGCGGGTAACGACTTCGTCGTGCTCGACCTGCGCGACGGTACCCCGGCACCCACCCCGGCGCTGGCGGCCCAGCTGGCCAACCGCCATACCGGCGTGGGCTGCGACCAGATCCTGACCATCGAGCCGCCGCGCGCGGAAGGCTCGGTTGCGGCCTACCGCATCTGGAATTCGGACGGTTCGCAGTCCGAACAGTGCGGCAACGGCGCGCGC
>DGIP01000073.1:765-2479 GCA_002386405.1 Stenotrophomonas maltophilia | reverse complement strand
GTGCGGCAACGGCGCGCGCTGCGTCGCGGCCTGGCTGGTACGCGATGGCGCGGCGCAGGGCGAGCGCTTCAACATCGACAGCCCGCTGGCCACCCATGCCATTGAACGTATCGGCGCCGACCACTACGCGGTGGCCATGGGCGTGCCGCGCTTCGAACCGGACCAGGTGCCGCTGCTGGGCTTTGCCCGTGCGCGCGAGGAATACCTGCTGCCGCTGCAGGGCGATACCGTGCGCTTCGGCGCAGTTTCCATGGGCAACCCGCATGCCGTGATCGAAGTCGGCCTGGTCGATGCTGCACCGGTCGAACGGCTGGGCCCGCTGCTGCAGCAGCACGCGACCTTCCCGCAGTCGGTCAATGTCGGCTTCGTGCAGGTGATCGATCCGCAGCATGCACGCCTGCGCGTGTTCGAGCGTGGTGTCGGCGAAACGCTGGCCTGCGGCAGTGGCGCCTGCGCCGCCGCCGTGGTGATGATGCAGCGCGGCCGCCTGCAGCGCGACGCCACGGTGTCGCTGCCGGGTGGCGACCTGCGCCTGCGCTGGCCGGCCGACGACGCCCAGGTGGTGATGTCCGGCCCGGCCGCATTCGTCTTCGAAGGGGAGTGGAACGCATGAGCGACACCATCGAGAAGATCGGCGCGCATGAAGTCGCCGCGTGGCTGCGCCGGCACCCGGCGTTCCTGAAACAGTTCCCGGACCTGGCGCTGACCCTGGTGGTGCCGCGCGACGATGGCCCCACTGCGTCGCTGGCCAGCTACCAGCTGGAAGTGCTGCGCGACAAGAACCGCGAGCTGTCGCGCCGGCTGGCTGACCTGGCCGCCAACGCACAGGTCAACGAACGCCTGGCTGTGCGCACCCACCAGCTGACGCTGGCACTGATGAAGCAGGACAGCGCTGCCGATACCCTGCGCGCCATGGCCGCCTCGCTGGAAGAAGACTTCGCCGGTGACCTGGTGCGGCTGGTGGTGCTGCACCCGGTGCAGGGCCTGGAGCAGGCGCCATGGCTGCAGGTGATCGAAGAGGGCAGCCCGCTGCTGGCGTCGTTCCGCGATTGCCTGAAGGATGGCGAGCCGATCTGCGGCCGCCTGCAGCCGGAAAAGAACACCGTGCTGTACGGCGGGCGCGTGGATGAAGTGCAGTCCAGCGCATTGCTGCCGCTGCCGGGCGTGGGCCTGATCGCGGTGGGCAGCCATGATGGCAACCGTTTCTACCCGGGCATGGGCACGCTGTTCCTGCGCATGATGGGCGAAGCGCTGGTCGTGGCACTCAAGCGCTTCGACCCGGCCTGAGACCGCGCCGGCGCGAACCCGCATGAACGCCGTCCAGGATTTCCTCGGGTACCTGCAGGTGGAGCGCCGCGCGTCGGCGCACACGCTGGATGCCTACCGGCGTGACCTGGCCGCCCTCGATGCCTGGGCGACCGAGCAGGAGGGCAGCGCCGAAGGAATCGATGGCGCGCAGCTGCGCCAGTTCATCGCAGCCGAACATCGCCGCGGACTGGCGCCCAAATCACTGCAGCGCAGGCTGTCGGCCTGCCGCAGCTTCTACGCGTGGCTGCTCAAGCACCACCGCATCGCAGTCAGTCCCGCTGCCGGCCTGAAGGCCCCGAAGGCACCGCGCAAACTGCCGCAGGTGCTTGATGCCGACGAAGCCGTGCGCCTGGTGGAACTGCCTACCGACGCACCACTCGGCCTGCGCGACCGCGCGCTGCTCGAA
>DGIP01000073.1:0-550 GCA_002386405.1 Stenotrophomonas maltophilia | reverse complement strand
CGCGACCGCGCGCTGCTCGAACTGTTCTATTCCTCCGGCCTGCGCCTGAGTGAACTGTGCGCGTTGATCTGGCGCGACCTCGACTTCGCCACCGGCCTGGTCAACGTGCTCGGCAAGGGCAATCGCCAGCGCCGCGTGCCGTTCGGCTCGCACGCGCGCGAGGCGTTGCTGGGATGGCGTGCGGAGAATGGCGGCGGCGATGGGCAGCCGGTCTTCCCCGGGCGCAAGGGCGGGCCGATCACCCAGCGCGCCGTGCAGATCCGGATCCGCCAGCTGGCCCAGCGCCAGGGCCTGTTCAAGCACGTGCACCCGCACATGCTGCGGCACAGTTTCGCCAGCCATATCCTGGAATCCTCCGGTGACCTGCGCGGCGTGCAGGAACTGCTGGGCCATGCCGATATCGCCACCACCCAGATCTACACCCACCTGGATTTCCAGCACCTGGCCAAGGTCTACGACGCCGCGCATCCACGGGCAAAGCGGCGCACGGGCGACAACGAAAGCTGAACCGGGTCACTGCGTCACCCGGGCGCAGGGCAGGGCGGCTTGA
>DGIP01000143.1:826-4606 GCA_002386405.1 Stenotrophomonas maltophilia | reverse complement strand
GGATTCGAACCCACGGAAGGAATGACCCTTCGCCGGTTTTCAAGACCGGTGCCTTAAACCGCTCGGCCATCTCTCCATATGCGGGCCGGCCTGGGCCGGGCGCGTATTCTCGCATGGGCGGCCCGTTTTGCCCAAGGCCGCCTGCGCCAGGCTCAGCCGGCGTCTACCGCCAACGCACCGAGGGCGCTGGCCCGGATCTTCTCTTTGGCGCGCTCGCACGCCCCGCCGCAGTCCAGGCGCGAGGCCTCCAGCTGCGGCGGCAGGTGCTCGGCCAGGAAGTCGATGAATACCCGCACCGCCGGCAGCAGGCCGCGACGGGAGGCGAACACCGCGTGGCAGATGCCCTGCGGCAGCGACCATTCCGGCAGCACCACTTCCAGCTCGCCGCTGCGCACGGCGTCGGCGCAGACGGTTTCGGGCAGCATGGTGATGCCGAAGCCGTCCTTGACCATGCTCTGCAGCAGCGGGAAGTCGAACCCGGCCACGCGTGGCTGCAGGTCGACGCGGCGCACCGCGCCTTCCGGGCCGTGCAGCTCCCAGCGCTGGCGGGCTTCGTCTTCGCTGATGCTCAGGGTGACGTGGTTGGCCAGTTCGTCCGGGTCTTTCGGGCGGCCGGCGCGGTCCAGGTATTTCGGGCTGGCCACCAGCAGTTCCTGCACCTGGCCGAAGCTGCGCATCACCAGGCTGCCGTCATCGTCCAGGCGTGAACGCACGCGCAGGGCAACGTCATAGCCTTCGTTGATGATGTCGACGCGGCGGTTGCTGATGTTCAGCTGCAGGCGCACTTTCGGGTACTGGGCCAGGAACTTTGGCAGCAGCTTGGGCAGCTGCATCTGCGCCAACGAGACCGGCACGCTGGCGCGCACGAGGCCGCGTGGCTCGGCGCTGAGGCGGTCCACCACTTCGCGCGCGGCCTGGGCTTCGGCCAGCATGGTCTGCGCGTGGCGGTGCACGCTGGTGCCGACGTCGGTCACCGCGAAGCGGCGCGTGGAGCGCTGCAGCAGGCGCACGCCCAGGTCGGTTTCCAGCTGGCTGATGCGGCGGCTCAGACGGGATTTGGGAATGCCCAGGGCGCGTTCGGCCGCAGCGAAGCCGCCGTGGTCCACCACCATGGCAAAGTAGTAAAGGTCATTGAGGTCGTGCATACCGAAGTTCCAGATATAGAACAATACGTGGTATTCAACCACCTTTATCCCAGCGACGCAACAACCTAACCTGTTTTCCGTCGGCGGCGCCTTGACCGCCCTTCCCCGGATACAGGTGATTGCCATGAAGCTTCTTCACATTGATGCCAGCGTGCTGGGCGACAACTCGGTTTCCCGCCAGCTGTCCGCAGCCGTGGTCGCACGGTTCAATGAGACCGTTGAGAACCTCGATGTAACCTACCGCGATCTCGATCGTAATCCCATTCCCCATTTGAGTAGTGGTTCGCTGGCCCAGGTGGACGCAGCGGAAGCGACCGACGCCGAAGCGGTGATGCAGCAGTTCCTGGCGGCCGACGTGATCGTCATCGGCGCGCCGATGTACAACTTCAGCATTCCGTCGACCCTGAAGGCGTGGATCGACCGCGTTGCGGTGGCCGGGCGCACCTTCAAATACACCGAGAACGGCCCGGTGGGCCTGGCCGGTGGCAAGCGCGTGATCATCGCCAGCTCGCGTGGCGGCATCTATACCGACTCCCCGGCCGACTTCCAGGAGCCCTTCCTGCGCCAGGTGTTCGCCTTCATGGGCATCACCAACGTGGAATTCGTGCGTGCCGAAGGCATTGCCTATTCGCCGACGCATCGCGAAGAGGCGATTGCCGCCGCGCTGGCCAGCCTGCCGGCAGCCGAGTTTGAAGAGCTGGCCGAAGCCTGAGTGTTCCAGGGCAGGCGTTGAGTCCTCGTCGGACGCCCTGCCCGGGCCGGAGCTCCTCTCCCCCTTCCGGCCCACCCTGCGGCCCCGCATTGCGGGGCCGTTTCTTTTCTACGGTGTCAGTCCTGAAGTTTGCAGTCCCGGGTGGCCGGGAACGAGAGCACTTCGCCGTTGCCCGTGCAGGCGGCCTTGATGCGTGCGCCCTTGCTGAGCTCGCTGGCCTCTTCCACCGACAGACCGGAAATGCTCACGGTGACGAAGTCGCCTGCCGCCACCTGGATAAGGGGCTTGTCCCTGAAGTCCGACTGGATGGCGTTGACGTGCCGGTGATCAGCAGCGGCTTGGCTGTGTAACGCGCGTTGGCGGTGATCTCATTGGCCTTGTAGTCGGTCCGAATCCGTCACCCGGCCAGACGCGCCAATGAGGCAGGAAGCAACACGGCTGGTCGCACTTCACACTGCAAACCTCACTGCGTCCATCGAACGTGGTGATGCGCATCCCAGTTCACGATGGAAAAGTGGAAATCACTCCACTCTGAAAGTTCATCCAAGCAATTGCATGACCTCAACACCATCGATACCTTTTCGACGAAGCGCACGGGTAGCCGTCGGCATGGGACGCACTGAGAGTGAGTTTGAGGTTGTTGTTGAGCTGGTGGAAGAACGGGATGCAGCTGAAGTTGCATATGCGCATCTTTCCCGATGGATTCTTGATTGCGGCGTTGTACGCGCTTGCGTGCTGGGGCGCTCGCCAGATATCTGTCGATCAATTCTATCTGGGCGCCGGAGTACGGGTCTCCGCCCTGCTGCTCTGCCCACCCCGGCTTTGGCCGTACCTGCTGGTTGGTGAGTACGCCTACTTCGCTCACCTGCGCTATCCGATGCTTGGAACACTTGGACCGGCCTGGATCATCATCGGCTCTGCCCTCCTGATGCCAGCGGTCATGCTCATAGTGAGACTGCATCGTCCAATGATGGTGCGCGCTACTGACAGTTGGATCTTGTCAGTTGCTGCGTTGTCAGCCATTGTGGTCACGCTACTCAACGTGAGCTTGTCCCAGCTGCTCTGGCCGGCACCCCCAAGCGTCCCTGCGACCGCGCGGTTGGTTCGCTACGCATTGGGCGATTTCATCGGCATCATGACCCTTGCCCCTGTTGCCCTGCTCTGGATGCGGCGCCGCACTGGCTCGCATTGGACCACCAAGCACTCGATTTCCGCCATCGCATGCTTTGTTTCCATGCTCGCTCTTGGATTTGGCTCAGCACATGTGGCGCCGGACAGCACTTCTGTCAGGACCACTCTCCAATTACTGATGACGCTTCCTGCCATTGCGCTCACTTGCATCATGGGCTGGCCTGGAGCAGCGCTTTCCGTCCCGATTCTTAATCTAGCTGTCGGCTTGGCCCTGCCCAAGAGCAATCTGCCATGGTCATTCGACTCGACAACCTTTGTTGTCCAGCAAGCCCTTGCGGTCGCCAGCGCGGCGCTGCTGGCACTGGGCTCAACCATCAGCGGGTACTACCACCGGTGCGTAACCACCGCCTTCAATCGGAAGCAGGTGGCAACGCTTGCGAGGACATCTCACTTCGCCGGTGAAATGGACCTTCGGCATCGAGCCCAGGAAATCAACCGCATCGGCGACAGTGCCGACCGCTACCTCAGCGAAACCGCTTCGTGGCTTAAGGAGCAAGGACATGACCAGATAGCAGGCAACCTGATCCGTACTTCGAGCCTCTATTCGCGTAAGTTTCGTGAGCAGGCGAGCATGATCTACCCCGCCACCCTGGAACACGTGGGGCTGTACCTGACCCTGCAGGCAGGTGGGATAAGCGAAGCATGGTCAAGCACCGGCAGCCTTGTCCAGCCCCGCTTGATCGGCGACCCTTGTCGTTTGACTATTCCACTGCAGCTGGCCACGTACCGCAC